>NZ_JAKFZO010000008.1:0-206067 GCF_021654175.1 Pseudoalteromonas sp. MMG024 | reverse complement strand
ACCGTGAAGGTGGCTTTTTTATTTATGCGTAAATTTACTTAATTACAGTTGCAACTGCATCGGCAAAGTAATCTAAGTTTGCTTGGCTAACGCCTGCTACATTTACACGGCTTGAGCCAACAATGTAAATTGAGTACTCTTTTTGTAAACGTTCAATTTGCTCTGGCGTGATACTTAAGAAAGAGAACATACCATGTTGTTTTTCAATAAATGAAAAGTCTTGTGCAACGCCACGGCTATGAAGCGCCTCAACAATCGTGCTACGTAAACCGTTAATACGATTACGCATTTCAGCAAGCTCTTGATGCCACTCGGCAGTTAACTCTTCACTACCAAGAATAGTATCAACAATTGCAGCACCGTGAGCTGGCGGCATTGAATAGATACTGCGTACAACACTTAATAGTACTGAGTTAGCAACGTCGGCAACTGCGCTCGATTCTGAAATAATTGAACACGCGCCGATACGCTCGCGATAAAGACCAAAGTTTTTAGAACACGAAGAACAAATGATCATTTCATCAACTGTTTCAGCTAATAAACGTAAGCCTGCAGCATCTTGTTCAAGGCTAGTACCAAAACCTTGATAAGCAATATCAATTAACGGCGTAAAACCAACTTCTTTTGCAAGATCTGCAACTTGTTGCCATTGCTCCGCGTTTAAATCCATACCGCTTGGGTTATGACAACATGCGTGTAACAACACGATATCGCCTTTAGGAACTGTCTTTAACGTGGCCATCATTTCATCAAACAATAAGCCTTTATTCTCGTAATCGTAATACGGATATTCTTTAACTGTTAAACCTGCAGCTGAGAATAAACCAATATGGTTTGCCCATGTTGGTGTAGTTACCCATACGCTCGCATTTGGGTTTGCTTTTGCGATAAATTCTGCAGCAACACGTAGCGCACCTGTACCACCTGGTGCTTGCGCTGTGCGAACACGGTTTTCTAAAAGCGCTTTATGCTCACCCAGTAATAGAGATTCCATTTTTGCACAAAAACCTAAATCACCAGCTAAGCCAATATATGATTTACTTGTTTCATTTTCTAAACGAAACGCTTCAGCTTTTTTTACACAGCTTAAAATTGGGGTATCACCCTGTTCTGTTTTATAAACACCAACGCCTAAGTCGATTTTATTTGGATTTGTATCTTGGCGATATTTGGCCATCAAACCTAAAATTGGATCCGTTGGTAATGGCTTTAAGTTTGCAAACATAGTTATCTCTTAAATTGAATTTTTGCTATGGGATGAAGCCCTAGCTTACCATACTCTCTGTTGTGGAGAAGTATCTAAAGAAAATTTCATTGCGATAATCAATAGAACTTTTTGCTTTAGATTATTCAGGTAAGTAATTGGGTACTATTTCACATACGGCCTGTAGTAAAGCAAGTGCATCACTCGTAAACACATCATTATTAAACGCTTCGGCGTCAATAATGCCAAGCACTTCGCCCGATTGCGAAAAGTAAGGCAGGCAAACTTCCGATTTAACTGCGGGATCGCAAGTATAGTACTCGCCGCCATTTGCAACATAGTGTTCTACGTTGTTAATCACGCGTCCTTTGCCGTAAAGCGCAACAAAGGCATTGTTGCTAATACGCGCATAGTCTTCATCAACAGGAAAAAGTGGACGGCTTGGTTTGCCAAAATAGCTTAATTTAAGTAGCTGTGTTTGATTATCAATCGAGCGTGATTGGTAAATACCAAACCAATCGATTAGGTTTTGCTGCTCAACAAATTTAACGATGCGCGCAAGTGCAGCCATTGCATCAACATTTTTTTGGCGCTTATCTACATGCTGCGTAAGATCAAACGGCGCTTCTTGCAACTGACCGAATAAGCTACAGGTTCCGCCTTCGCCCAATTCAGGAATAAGGTACTGCCAAGTAATATCCAAATGATCTGTTTGCGTAATTTCATTTTCAATTAATTGACGGAAATCAGCCACTTTTTGCGTATCTAAAACGTAATCTGAAAAATCTATTGAATTAGCCATATAGCCATCCAAACATCTTTTAAAAAATAAAGTGTACATGGCTTATATTGGTTAATGCAATACTATTCTTAACTTAAATTACAAATAAGTTTAGATTGCGTATTAAATGACTTTTATGGGTCGTTTCAAATTAGGGGAATAGAAAATGAAATGGACATTTTAAATGCGCTAACCAACTGAGCGTAGTAGCGTGTACTGCAAATTTGGCACTTTTTATTGAGGGCCCCTAACCTTTTGTATCTATAACAAATAAAATAAATATGGCAAGGTAAGAAGCCAAAGCTGCGATTACCATGCCGTTTTTATAATGGGGTCAGTTTAATTATGTAATAGTGAGTACGTTACAGTGATGCTATTACCGCGCTCATTTTGTGAAACTGATTCTGCAATCTCTTTAATTAAGCCCAAACCGCGGCCATGGAAATTATTGTCGTCATGTGCAATATTTTTCCCTGCAAAACCATCACCTGAATCCGTTATTGTAAAACTTATTTTCGGGTCTTCAGGTAAGTAGCTCACATCAATATTAATCACCCCAGCCGAAAGTTCTGCTAATCGCTCAGCACGAAGTTCGTAATATTCACAAAACCCTTCATCACTATCTTTTAAGCAGGATTCCAGCCCTAAAACACCGTGCTCTAGCGCATTGTTAAATGTTTCAGAGATCAGCAAAAACAAATTAGAGCGATGCTCAGAACAGCCTTTCATTGCACAAATCATTTCAACAACATCAACAACTGGATCCGATTGTTTTAAGCGTTCTGCATCCAATGTCATTGCCATGTTTAACGGCGTTGTCATGTATTCATCGCTCAATTGGGGCTCAATATTTGATGGTCTGCATTTTACCAACGCTAAACTTAAATCATCTTGCTGATCTTGTTTACCTGTAAAACGCTTAACCGAGTCAACAATGGAGCCTAACTCAGTAAACGATGAAGCAGTAACCTTACGCAGTAATCGTTCTTCACCAAAAAATTCGCCTTTGGTATTTTCGGCCTCGATAACACCGTCGGTATACAAAATAATTTTGTCATCCAACTCCGTTTCCACATAAATGGTATCGCGTTCAAATTCGTAATCTTCAAGGATACCTAATGCCATATGGCGCGATGTTAGCTTCTGTTTAACCTTTCCTCCTTTACTCAACAGAAAACTATCAGGAAGCCCTCCCAACCAAGCTGAAAATGATCGACCCGAGCTATTTAACTCAAGAATCGTTGCCGCGCAAAACATGTTGCCTGGTAATAACTCACTGAGAGTTGAATTTAATTCAGCGGCAATATCGCCAACAGGTAATCCTTTTTGCGTCATTGAGTAAAAGATTTTTGATGCTGGAAGCGCCCCCATCGCTGCTGCTAATCCATGGCCGGTAAAGTCCCCCATCAATACATAAATGCCACCGGTACAACTCGGTGCCATTAAAAATAAGTCACCGTTAAACATGGATGCCGGTGATAAATTAAATTCAACAAGCTCAGGTAACAAAAAACGCTTTTCCAGTGCATTTTCGAAAATATGTTCAACTAACTCGTGTTCGCGTTCAGTATGCAGCTGATAATAAGCAAGTTCTTGGTTTTGTTTGTAGGTTTTTATACTGAATTCGCGTGTCCGCGCATGGGCTTTAATTTTTGCCGCCAGAATTACTTTATCGAAAGGCTTATTCAAAAAGTCATCACCGCCAACCTGTAAACATTTTTCTAGGCTGCTTTTGTCATCCAATGCGGTGATAAAAATGATGGGAAGATATACATCTGCAGATTTGGCTTTAAGCAACGGCGCTACTTCAAAGCCATCCATTTTAGGCATTACAACATCAAGCAAAACCAAGTCGGGAGAAAACTCATCAAAAACCGTTAGTGCTTCTTCTCCGTCCGAAGCAAGGGCAACATGGTGCTGCTCTTGCTCTAGCATAAAACGCAGTAAGTTACGATTTAGCTCCTGATCATCGACAACCAGAATTTTCATGGCTCAGTCGATGTCGAACTTTTTATCAAAACGAGAGATTTGTAAAATTTTCTTAATTTGAGGTCTGCAATTTGTAATATGAATACTGCTCACAGAGTCACCTAACGACTTTTTCATATTTAATAACATTCCCAGTGCCGAACTATCCATGTAATCGGTTTCACGTAAGTCGATAATTACTTTTGGCGTGCTTACGCCAACATCGGCATATGCGCTCCTAAATGATTGAACTAAGTTAAAGTCAAACTTGCCTTTAATCTCAATCGTAAATAATTTGCCATCTGGCGATAGAGCCTTATTCAAACTCATTTAATTCTCCTTGGAATGTCCTAATGCCTGCTAAATTTACGCCATTCGCTTTATTTAAATTAAGTACTTAACCCGCTAATTTGCAAATATTATCTAAAAAAAACTAAAAATAAATTGAACAATAATATGGTTGCAAAATTATGATAAACTCGCGTCATGCGTATTTACTTGGATTTATTATGTCAGACTCAAATTTAGTCTATTCCACAGAAACCGGAAGAATAAAACAGCCAAAAGAAGCACCTGAGCTCGATGTAAAATTATTTAAAGACGGTGCGGTGCGTATTGAACGCCAAACAAAAGGACGAAAAGGCAAAGGAGTGATGCTCGTTGTGGGAATTGATCCAAGCGCCCATGACTTAAAGAAGCTAGCCAAAACATTAAAGTCTAAAATGGGTCAAGGTGGTGCAGTCAAAGACGGTATCATTGAAATTCAAGGCGATGACCGCGATAAGTTGAAGGGTTTGCTTGCGCAGCAAGGCTTCAAGGTGAAAATTGCAGGCGGATAATAGACATTGCTTGGTGATGGCAGCGAGCCATCACCAAATTAAACACTAAAAGTGTATCCCTTTCATTTTATCTATCATCAACGAAATCTCATGTTCTGGTACCGGCTTACTGTAATAATAACCTTGTACTACATCACACTTATTCAGCTTTAAAAACTCAATTTGTTCATCGCTTTCAACGCCTTCAGCAACCAGCTCTAAATTAAGCTTTTGCGCCATCGCGATAATTGCAGCGGTGATCTCCATATCATTGCTATCTTCTGGAATATCTTTAATAAATGAACGGTCAATTTTTAAGATATCCAATGGGAAGCGTTTTAAATAACTGAGTGACGAATATCCCGTACCAAAGTCATCTATCGACAGCGATAGCCCAAGCGATTTTAATTGATGCATTTGCTTAATAGAGCCTTCAACATCGCCCATTAGCATACTCTCAGTTAACTCTAGGTGCACGCGCTCAGGTACGATACCCGTTTTCTTAATCACCTTTTCTAGTAAAGGAATTAGGCTAGTATCCTTAAATTGGCGTGCTGATAAATTAATAGAGATGCTGCTCTCATGGTCTTTAAGCGCCATACGCTGAGCAAATGCACATGACTCCCACAATACCCACTCGCCTAATTCAACAATTAACCCTGTTGTTTCAGCAATTGGAATAAACTTATCTGGCGCAATATGCCCAAGTGTTGGGTGATGCCAGCGGATCAGTGCTTCAAAACCGACTATCTTCTCGTTGGTAATATCAATTTGCGGCTGATAATAAAGCTCGAACTGTTGTTCTTTAATCGCTATGCGCAGTTCATTTTCAATAAACAATCGCTCTTTTGCCGCTGCATCAAGGGTGTCGTTATAGAAGTAATACGTGTTTTTACCTAAAGCTTTTGCTTCATACATTGCAAGATCGGCGTGTTTCAGTAACACATCTTCTTCAGGGCTTTGATCCGATGCCATTGTAATACCGATACTGGCACTAACAATCACCTCGTTACTACCTAAGCGAATTGGCTGGCTTAAGGTATTTTGGATGGTGAGCGCCACTTCTGTGGCTTTCTCACGCTCATCAATACCACTGAGCAACACGGCAAACTCGTCACCACCAAGACGGGCAATGGTATCTTCAGCTCGAAGACGCTTTTGTAGGCGTTGTGCTACTTCCAACAGCAATTGGTCACCCGCATCATGACCTAATGTATCATTGATACGTTTAAATTCATCTAAATCAAAATAGAACAGAGCAAACGAGTAATGACCGCGCGATGCTAAGGCTAAAGACTTTTTAAGCTGCATTCTAAATAACGCACGGTTAGCAAGCCCTGTTAGCGTGTCGTAATACGCCAATTGTTCCATTTTGCGCTGACTTTCTTTTACAAAAGAAATATCTTGCGCAGAGGCAACATAGCTATACACTTTGTGGTTATCATCGCGAATTGGTGAAACAGATAACGACACCCAAAGTGCACGTTTGTCATTGTTATGCAGTAACGTGTCACCTTTCCAATGATGGCGCGAAAGTAAGTCCTGAACGATATCCTCAACCAAAATCATCATATCGGGTTCCATTAATACAAGTAATGGTTGTCCAATAAAATGACTTTTCTCAAACCCTGTCATTTCAAGCAATTTAGGGTTCACGTATTCAATATTGAGATTTTCATCGGTAATTACGATAGCTGAACCAGAGAATTCAACGGCTTTTGATAATCTTCTTGCGCGCTGCTCTGCTTGTTCTTTTTCGTCTAGCTCTTGGCGTAAATCACGCATGGTCTTTTCGAGCTTGCCTGCCATTGCGCCAAACTCAAAATTGAGCAAGCCGATTTCGTCTTTGTTAACCGTTAGGTTTTGCGCCGTAGTAAATTGCCCTCTTGCAACTTCTCGCGAGCTTGCAACCAATGCTTTAATGCGTTTAATTACTAAATGAGAAAGTGTTTGATGCAACAACAATACGACCAACACGGCATATAAAATAAACAAGCCAAAAAACTTTACTTCTATTTCATCAATCGCCGAAAGTGCTTCAGAGTGGGTTTTATAAACACCAATATACCAATCAAAATCACTAAACTTTTTGATGCTGAAAATATGCTTGCTATCGTCAATGGCAAATTCACCCTGCAACTCATGACGCTGGCTTGTTAATAGTTGATCTACTTGATTTCGCAATTCATCTGGTAACTGGTTTTTAGTATCCAACGAATCGTTCATGCTGCCGCTGAAGCGATTGATAATATCTGTTTTACCTTCAAACTGAATAATTTGTCCTTTGCCGTTTAAAACAAACAGCTTGGCATCACCCACTTTGTCAGGAAACATCGCCTGCAGCTTTGGCAACTCAATATCACTGCCAGTAACGCCTTTAAATTCACCGCCATAATGTAACGGTACAATAAGGCTAATAACCCAACGCTCCCAAATATCATCGTAATAAATAGGGGTCCAGGTTGCTTCTAAGTTAGGGTTAAATTCAGGAGTACCAATTTCGTAAAAGACATCCTGCCTAAAGTCATGGCTTGCCGGCACATTTAACGCCCAGTTTGGTGGCGATATGCGAATAAAACGATCTTGGCTAATGAAGTAGAAATTAAAAAAGGTTTCGTCGGTTAAAATTGGCGCGATTTGCGACCATACTTTTTCTGTTTGCGAAAAAATACGTTTATATTCGTGACTATAGCTTTGCTGAGGAAGGAAAGCCGCAGAACGTACACCCGCAACATTAGTACTTGAAGAACTGCGAATACTGCCGTCTTTACCAAAAACCAACTTACTCGGCACGATTTTTTCAGCAAGCGCGCTTTCGGAATAAAGGGCTTCTGTAACTATGGTATTGGCATCAATGGCGATGCGCTTTTTTTCATTGAGTAAATTTTCAAAACGACTAACAAACGGCTTAGATAACTCTGTTAGCACACCAAACTCTTCAAAAAGCAGTTGTTTGCGCTCAGATTTAACCATCAAGTACGCAGCAGACAATCCAGCTATTAAACAAATGGCTGATATTAATATGGATAACTTGGTACTAAGAGCGTTAATGCCAAAACTCGCATCCAAATGTTTAGAGTTCACAATGTAACCTTACTTCTGCTGCAACTCGTTGATTGTGGTGCTTGGAACTATAAAAGAATCTCACTAATTTCTACACCTTTTTTTCGGTTTATTGCAAAAAAGCCATAATAAATAATGAAAAAATCTGTTTTGGCATAAGTTACTCTCAATTTACTGTTGACTTTAACAACACTTATTTCTAAATTCGTGTATATGAACAAATTAATCTTTAACTTTAGCTTCTTTTTTCACCATCCGTAACTCGGGAGGCGACTTTGTCACGAACAAGCTAAAGTCAAACTAAACCTCCCACTGGGAGGTTTTTTTTTGCAATTGGGAATGAGGAAAAGAAAATGTCCAATGCGCTTGAGTCCCTACGTCGGGATATCAATGAGATAGACTCGGAGTTACTAGTCTTACTCGCCAAAAGACGCCGCGTCAGCCACGGTGTTGTTGAGTATAAAATTGCCAACAACAAACCGATCCGTGATGAGCAACGTGAACAGGCGTTACTAGAAAAACTCATTAGTTATGGCAGTTCACTGGGGCTTGACGGTTATTACGTAAATCGCGTGTTTCAAACCATCATTGAAGATTCTGTACTGCATCAACAAGCAATGTTACAGCAGAACCTAAATCCAGATCTGCACACAGAAACAAATCGCGTTGCTTATTTAGGTGGTCAGGGCTCATACAGCCAGCTTGCATGCCATAAGTACTTCAGCCGTCGCCCAGGCAAACTTGTTGAACTAGGATGCAGTAGCTTTAATGAAATCACCAATAAAGTAGAAACTGGGCAGGCCGATTTTGGTTTATTACCAATCGAAAATACCTGCTCTGGCAGTATTAACGAAGTATATGACCTACTGCAGCACACACAGGTATCGATTGTTGGCGAACTAACACAAGCGGTAGAACATTGTTTGGTAGCAAGCCCAGGCGTTGCCATTGAAGATGTGACGAAAATATACGGTCACCCGCAGCCATTTGCTCAATGCAGCCAATTTATTAGTAATTTAAGCGGCGTACAACTGGCCTACAGCGACTCAACATCAAGCGCACTGAGAGAGGCGTTACAAGATGATGCAGGTGCCGCAATCGCATCTGAAGACGCAGCTCGCAAGGCTGGATTAGTGGTACTTGAGCCTAACCTCGCCAATCAAAGCCATAACCACAGCCGCTTTATTGTTGTTGCGCGTAAAGCCGTTAAAGTATCTAAGCAGATCCCGACTAAAACAACATTAATTATGGCAACTAAGCAGTCAGCCGGTGCGCTTGCTGATGCACTGATGATCTTCAAACAGCATAACATTAACCTAGTAAAGCTAGAGTCTCGCCCTGTACCGGGAAATCCATGGGAAGAAGTGTTCTATGTTGACCTAGAAGCGAACATCGATCTACCAGAAGTTAAAAAAGCGCTAGATACGCTTAAAGAAGTGACTGCCTACATTCGTATTCTTGGTTGTTACCAAAGTGAAACGTTGAGCGCCGTTAGCGTTGCAACTGAATAAAAAAGGGGCGTTTAGTCCCTTTTTAATAATCTAACACTTTCGCGTCATTTGCCTTACTCAATAACGCTTTGCTTTGACTTAAAAAAGTACTGGCAGAGTCTGAAAAGAAGGTTTTTGCAGCGGCAAAGTCATCAATTAATCCCGCTTTATCATTCTCCTTCAATTTTTCAAAGGTTTGCTGGAAAACCTCACAGTACTCTTTCATCAAAGGTGCGACATCTTCAAATTGCGCTAACATAATATCGCTGTAAAGCTCTGGCGACTGTGCAAATAAGCGCCCTACCATCATTAATTCCAAATGATAAATAGGCGAAGAGCAAGATTCTATTTCGTCAAGGCTGTGGCTTTGTTTCGCCAAAAATTGACCATAAACAAAGGTCGTTAAGTGGCGCATTACCTGCACAATTTGCATCGCTTCATCGTGCTTCTTCGCATCCATAGAGACTAAATTACATCCCCACACAGTAAGCTGTTCGAGTAAGGAACTAGCTACGTCACAGGGCTTATTTTGACACACAACAACGGTTTGCTTCACCCAATGAGGAATATCGGGACCAAACATCGGGTGTAATGCTAATACCGGTCCTTGATGGTGAGTTTCCATTGCTTTGAGTGGAGATGATTTAACGCTGGTAATATCAACCAATAAACACTCAGGGTGCAATTTTGGCATATCTGCAATAACTGATTCAACCGCATGAATTGGCACAGAAACAATCACACAACGAGCTTCAGATAACAAACTATCACGTTCACTTTGATTATCTTTATCAAGCACGTTCACCTGATAACCCGAGCGCTCTAACTGACGCTTGAATAATTGACCCATTGCACCTTTACCACCCACTATTACCATTGGCGATAACTGAGGCGCAACGCACGCTAAACCGAGTTGTTGATTTTGGTAAGATTCACGCATAAGTCGACGTAATACATCTTCGACTAATTCAGGGCTTACCCCAGCAGCAATTGCTTGTGATCGCCGTGCATCAATTAATTCAGTTTCTCGCGACGGTACATAAACGGGTTGACCTTGTTGTTGCTTATAAGCGCCAACTTGAGCTGTGATATGATTTCGTTTGGCTAATAGTTCAACAAGTTGCCTATCGCATTCATCAATTTGATCTCTTAACGTATTCAGTGCGCCCATCTCTAAGTAAACCTTTATTTACAGCAAGTAAATTAATATATACAAAATAATATCAAGCTATCTCGCTGAGTAAAAGTGTTAAAATTAAATACGTTATACAAGTTAGCTATTTAGCGCCCATTTTAGAAGGCTTTCGATGGTGTTAGCTGTCATGTTAGATACAGCGCGGAATTCTTAACAGACTTATGGCATTAAGTTCTGGAATCGCTATTTTTAAGAGGCTATTCCACGTCAATAAACCTGAATATCGCACGCAAATATTCAGCTCACCAACGATGTGGCCTAAATCAGATAATATAAATATCACAATTTCAAGTGAGTGAATCAGCAGACCACTCTACAGCATAGTTAGTAGTGTGCGAAGAATTAGAGGCTTGTTAAGTATATTTGCGCCACTGCTACCATCAACGCTTGGCGTATAATTCATGAATGCCCACGACACACATCAAGAAAGAGTTTATCGAAGTTAATAAGGAGTTGAATTTGGTAGGCTTTCGTAGATACGTTCTTTGTTTGATAGGTAACTTTTTGTTTTATAAAAACAAAACAGGCTGAGCAAAGCTCAGCCTGTTTAGATTCTGAAAGTTCAGACGTATTAGTTAAGTTTTTCTTTAATACGTGCAGACTTACCAGAACGCTCACGTAGATAGTAAAGCTTCGCACGACGAACTGCACCGCGACGCTTGCGCTCGATGCTGTCGATTAGTGGACTGTGTGTTTGGAAAACACGCTCTACACCTTCGCCGCTTGAGATCTTACGTACAGTGAAAGAAGAATGAAGACCACGGTTACGCTTAGCGATTACCACACCTTCGAACGCCTGTAGACGCTCTTTGTTACCTTCTTTAACACGTACTTTAACAACTACTGTATCACCAGGGCCGAACTCTGGTACGTCAGATTTAAGTTGCTCATCTTCAAGCACTTTAATAATATTTTGGTTTACTTTTGCCATTATATTTCTCACATTTCCTAGGAGTAACTGTCTTCTAGCCACAAACATTATGTTCTTGCTGAAATTCAGCGAGTAACCTTGCTTGCTCCTCAGTCAGAGCTAGGTTTTGCAACAAGTCCGGACGTCTAAGCCAAGTTCTACCCAACTGTTGCTTTAAGCGCCAGCGAGCGATTTCTTTATGGTTTCCACTGAGCAATACAGCGGGCACCTGCTTACCATCCAATAATTCTGGCCGTGTATAGTGAGGGCAGTCTAGTAAGCCGTCAGAAAATGAATCCTGCTCGGCAGACTGATTGTGACCTAACACGCCTGGCACTAAACGAGATACTGAATCGATTAATGTCATTGCAGCGAGTTCGCCACCGGATAATATAAAGTCACCAATTGACCATTCTTCGTCAATGTGTGATTCAATTAACCGCTCATCTATACCTTCATAACGACCTGCCACTAAAATCAACTTTTTGTGGTTTGCAAGTTCTTGCGCACCTTGTTGATCTAGCTTTCTACCTTGTGGTGATAGATAGATTACCTTTGCCCCTTCACCCGCTGAAGCTTTCGCTGCATCGATGGCATCTCGCAATGGTTGCACCATCATTAGCATACCAGGGCCACCGCCGTATGGACGGTCATCCACAGTTTTATGCTTATCAAAAGCATAATCACGCGGACTCCAACAGTTAAAATCGATCAAACCGTTTTTAACTGCGCGACCAGTAACACCTTGCTTTGTAACCGCATCAAACATTTCAGGGAACAGTGAGATAACACCGAACCACATGTGAGCCTGTTGCGACATTTAAAAGCTAGGATCCCAGTCTACGGTAACTTCTTTAGCATCTAAATCCACCTTTAACACTACGCTCTCGGTTAAATATGGAATTAAACGTTCACCTTTTCCAAATCCGTCGTTAGGGTTAGCTTTAACCACTAAAACGTCATTAGAACCTGTTTCTAGCATGTCGTCGACCTTACCTAAATCGTAACCTTTATCAGTTACTACAGTAAGACCGATGAGATCTCGCCAATAAAACTCACCATCAGGTAAGTCTGGCAATTGTTCTTCAAAAACAGCGATTTCAGCATTTGTTAACACATTTGCTTGGTCACGGTCTTCAACATTTGCCAACTTGGCGATAAAACCTTTGTTGTGACGACGCCAGTCGACCACTTCAACGGTTTGCCAGTTTCCTTGTTGCCCTATCAACCATGGGCTGAAATCAAAGATCCCTTCGGGATCATCAGTAAATGAATGAACCTTAAGCCAACCCTTAATGCCGTAAGGGGCGCCGAGTTTGCCTGCTATAAATTTGGCTTGCTCTTGACTCATGGTTACATTACGCCTATTAAGCCGCTTTACGAGCGTCTTTAACTAACTTAGCTACACGATCAGAAAGACCTGCACCTTGACCTACCCAGTGATCTACACGATCAAGGTCTAGGCGAAGTGATTCTTCTTGACCACGAGCTAGTGGGTTAAAGAAACCTACTTTCTCGATGAAACGACCATCACGCGAGAAACGGCTATCCGCAACCACGATTTGATAGAATGGACGCTTCTTAGCGCCGCCACGTTGCAAACGAATAGTTACCATACCGTCCTCTACATAGATTGATTGATTTCATTAACATAAAAACTAATTTTACTTCCCTAACGGGAAGCCCGAGAATTGTACGAATTTTTACTCTGATTGCAAGTTAAAATGCACTCTTTTGGCTACTTTGTGACAGTTATACCAACATCAACACAAAAAAAGCACCAAAACTGGTGCTTTTTTAACAACTTTGCAAAGTTTAGAATTTAGGGCCGCCGCCACCCATCATGCCAGGTGGCATCATGCCTTTCATATTCCGCATCATTTTCATCATGCCGCCTTTGCCTTTCATCTTCTTCATCATTTTCTGCATTTGCGTAAATTGCTTTAATAGCTTATTTACGTCTTGTACTTGCGTACCAGAACCTGCAGCAATACGCTTTTTACGAGATCCTTTAATGATGTCTGGGCGCTCACGCTCTTTTGGCGTCATTGAGCTAATGATGGCTTCCATTTGATTAAAGGTTTTATCACCTACTTGGTCTTTAACCGCATCTGGCAAGTTTGACATACCTGGCAGTTTATCAAGCATCCCCATCATGCCACCCATATTTTTCATTTGGCGTAATTGGTCAGCAAAGTCTTCTAATGTAAAGCCATCGCCCTTCATTACCTTCTTCGCCATTTTCTCAGCTTTCTCTTTGTCGACTTTCATTTCGACTTCTTCAATGAGAGAAAGCACATCACCCATACCTAAAATACGTGACGCAACACGGTCTGGATGGAATGGTTCTAACGCATCGGTTTTTTCACCGACACCAATAAACTTAATTGGCTTACCTGTGATATGACGAATTGATAGTGCAGCACCACCACGGGCATCACCGTCAGTTTTAGTCAGTACAACACCGGTTAGTGGCAGTGCTTCGTCAAATGCTTTTGCGGTGTTCGCAGCATCTTGACCTGTCATTGAGTCAACAACAAAGAGTGTTTCTACCGGCTTAATCGCACCGTGTAACTCGATGATTTCTTCCATCATCTCGTTATCAACGTGCAAACGACCTGCGGTATCAACAATCACGACATCAATGAATTTCTTTTTCGCGTGGTCAATTGCGCCATTGGCAATATCGATTGGTTTCTGTGAAATATCACTTGGGAAGAATTCCACATCAACTTCGTTAGCAAGGGTTTCTAGCTGTTTAATCGCGGCAGGACGATACACGTCGGCACTCACAACTAACACAGATTTCTTTTTGCGTTCTTTTAAGAACTTAGAAAGCTTACCAACACTGGTGGTTTTACCTGCACCTTGCAGACCTGCCATCATGATAACCGCTGGCGGTTGTGCCGCTAAGTTAAGCTCTTCGTTTGCTTCACCCATGGCTTTTTCAAGTTCTTCACGAACAATTTTAATGAAAACCTGACCTGGGCTTAAACTTTTAGTGACTTCAACACCTACAGCACGTTCTTTAACTGTTTTTACAAATTCACGCACTACCGGTAAGGCTACATCTGCTTCGAGTAGTGCCATACGCACTTCGCGCAGCGTATCTTTTATATTGTCTTCAGTTAATCGGCCTCGACCACTGATATTTTTCAGGGTTTTACCAAGGCGTTCCTGTAAGTTCTGAAACATTCACGTTAATCCAAACTAATATTTTGTGAGAATTATACCTAAGAAACAGGAATAAAAAAGCTTTGCAACGGTAACTAAAGGTTATTTTCCTATTCTGGGCTAGGCTTTTAGCGATTGATAAAATACAATGAGGTAAAAATTTTAATCGAAACCGATTTTAAACAAAGTCATGAATTTAATTGTTTTAACTGTAATTGCGAGTCTGTTTTATAGCCTTTCCACTATGCATGTGGTGAGTAAGTTATTCGATAAGCAAGGCCCGAACCAAAAGAAGACTTTGTTGCTTAGCACTGTTGCTATTTTGTTGCACCTGGCTGTGATTGTTAATTCGATTTTCACTGAAAGCGGGCAAGACCTCAGCTTTGCCAACGTTGCACTATTAATATGTTGGCTAATTGTGGTGTCGGTAACGACCGTTTCGCTACGCTTTCCTGCCACCTTATTACTGCCCGTTGTTTATGGCTTTGCCGCAATTTTATTGATCGCCAGTTTGTTTATTCCGCATCATGTTGTTTTGCAGTCGGTTAATTTTGAATTCGGATTGGTGTCGCATATCTCACTTGCCTTTATGGCCTATTGCGTGCTGATTATTGCGACTTTATACGCAATTCAATTTTACTTTATTAATCGCCGTTTAAAGCAAAAAGACATGTCGATAGTGACCAGTCACTTACCGCCTTTAATGCTGGTAGAAAGGCAATTATTCCACCTGGTTTCAATGGGCTCGTTGCTACTTACATTTGCTCTCGCAACTGGCTTTTTATTTATCGATAATATGTTTGATAAAGGCTACATCCATAAAACAGTATTATCGTTACTTGCCTGGGCGTTATTTGTTACCGTTGCGTGGGGCCACAAGTACCGCGGCTGGCGCGGCAAAAGCAGTGTAATTACGACAATTTGCGCGGCAACATTACTTACGCTTGCGTATTTTGGTAGCCGCTTTGTTCAAGAAATTATTTTGGGTAAGTTTTAGTACCTTTGGTACGAATTAGCTTATACAAATAGAGCACTTGACTAATCACCTCAACTAAGAGTTAATACTCTTTCGACAGTTTTTAAAGGATCCCTCATTGGACGCCATATCGACGAGTACTTTATTCATCATTCTTGGTGTATTGATACTACTTTCAGCTTATTTCTCTAGCTCAGAAACGGGCATGATGTCGCTAAACAAATACCGTTTACGACACCTTGAAAAAGAACACCATAAAGGCGCCAAACGGGTTAGCAAGCTGTTACAACGTCCAGATAGACTGATAGGGTTAATCCTAATTGGCAATAACCTTGTTAACATTGCTGCGTCATCTGTTGCAACTATTATCGGTATTCGCTTATTTGGCGACGTAATTGGTATTGCCGTTGCCACTTTTGGTTTAACTTTTGTCATTTTGATTTTTGCTGAGGTAACGCCAAAAACATTGGCAGCACTGTATCCTGAGAAAGTGGCCTTCCCAAGTTCATTTATTCTTAATTTCTTGCTTAAGTTGCTCTACCCGCTAGTCATTTTAGTAAACCTTATAACCAATGGTATTTTAAAACTGTTTGGCATTAGTCCTGAGCAAATTGAAGAGCACAGTTTAAGTAAAGAAGAACTTAAAACAGTAGTGAACGAATCTGCTGCTTTATTACCTGAACGTCACCAAAATATGTTGGTATCGATTCTCGACCTTGAGCAGGTGAAAGTTGAAGACGTAATGGTTCCGCGCAACGAAATTGTGGCAATTGATGTTAACGACGATTGGAAGCTGATTATGCGTCAGCTAACCCATGCACAACATACTCGTGTTTTGCTATACCGTGAAAATATTGACGACACAGTTGGCTTTATTCATGCTCGCGACGCACTACGTTTACTGACTAAAGAGCAGTTTACGAAAGCGACTTTGCTTCGCGCAGTACGTGAAATCTACTACATTCCAGAAGGCACGTCGTTAAACGTACAACTGCTTAAGTTTCAACAAGCAAAAGAGCGCATTGGTATTGTGGTAGACGAATACGGAGATATTCAAGGCCTCGTAACCCTAGAAGATATTCTTGAAGAAGTAGTGGGTGATTTTACCACCAGCATGACACCAACACTGAGTGAAAACGTGCACCCACAACAAGATGGTTCATTCTTAGTTGATGGCAGTGCCAACGTACGCGACCTCAATAAAGAAATGGATTGGGATTTTCCTACAGATGGCCCGAAGACCTTAAGTGGTTTGATTATCGAGTTTTTAGAAGATATTCCAAGCGAAAAAGTCAGTATGCGTATTTCAGGCTACCCTATCGAAATTGTTGAGGTAAATGAAAACACCATCAAGCTGGCGAGAATTATGCCTGAGTATAAGAACTAAGAGTTTCAGGTTTCAGGTTTCAGGTTTCAGGTTTCAGGTTTCAGGTTTCAGCAGTTTAAAGCGAGTTTGAACAAAAGTAGAAAACAGGTTTTAGCGATAGTCTAAAACCTGATGTCTGAAGGCTATAATCTCTAATTAACTAAACAAACGTTGTAGCCAATTTTTATTTAAATCCTCTTCGCATTTTTTAAGCTGCACACCGTAATTCCCGGTACGCACTTTCACCTTTTTCGCCGTTTTCATTAACCATGCTTTTTTCTTGTAGGTACCACGGCGATAGCCGCCCCACCCTTCATGGTAATTTAAATATTGCCCGTATGCGTCCCACTTCGATACACCATTTATTTTATGCGTGTTGTAAACAAACCAGCCCATAAAATCGATAGCATCGGCAAAATCGTCTCTGTCTGCGCCGCTATTGCCACTTTTACTTACATAATCATTCCATGTTGGTGTTTTTGCCTGTGAGTATCCATAAGCAGAGCTCGCTCGACCCGTTGGAATAAAGCCAAGGAAGTATTCCATCGGTGGCGCTGCATTATGCTTAAAAGAGCTTTCCTGAAACATCATACTCATCAGTAAGTGCTTTGGCGATCCCCATTTTTCCTGCGCATCTTTGGCATCAAAATACCAATCTCGATGTTCAAAAAATATATCACATAGGTTATTCGGATTTTGCGGTGGTGGCGTGGCACAACCGGCTAATGTGGCGGTAAGTACAAGTGGGATAATTTTTTTCATAATAATTTTGAACTTTTGCGTCAAAACCCTATCTCAATTATTAAGCAAAACACATTGTTTCATCCCTGAAAGTGAAACGCGGCCATTGAGCCGCGTTTTTTATTACTTAAAATAATCATCTAAGAACTGAACAAAGCTTTGTGTATCGCTGGCCTCTATTTCTTTTTGCTTGTTGTGTGATGCCACTGCTTCACGTTCAAACAAGTCTTGATCAAATACTTGATAACCTTTGCCAAGCGTATTCTGTTTATAATCACTTGCCAATTTTAGCGCGTAATGACCATTATCTTCTTGCTGTTCCAGCAAATGTGCTAAGAACTGTCCTGAATAAGTCAATTCAGGGTGTGCAACTGACTTTTCAAGCTTGTTAATAACCGCGCTATACTCTTGATTACCAAACGCCTCGTCAAAGAGTTTCGCAATTTTCTTAAGCTCAGTGAAGATATCGCCAGCCCAATCACTTAGTAAATGCGCTTTACCTTTGTTAGACAATGCTAAACCAGGCTCACGCCCTTGATTAACAACAAGGTCTAAGTTTGCCTGCGTTTCTACTTGTTCTTGCCACTCAAGGTCGTTTGCTGGTTTGATTGCACAATAAAGTAAGAATACATCTAAAAACTGAATCTGTTCTTTGCTGATCCCAACTTTAGAAAACGGGTTAACATCAAGTGCTCGCACTTCAATGTATTCTACACCACCTTCAGCGAGTGCTTCGCTTGGCGTTTGCCCCGATTGCGCGTTTCGTTTTGGTCGGATCGGTGAGTAAAACTCATTTTCAATTTGCAAAATATTTTGATTAAGCTGCTTTGCTGGCTCGTCGCGGTAATCGCCAAACTGCTGATACAAATCAGAAGTCATTGAAATCGCCTGCTTAAAGCCCTCTAAATATTCTGCAAGACTGTTATAGGTAACACGCAAGCTTGACTGCGCACTGTTGGTGTAACCTAAATCACCTAGTCGCAATGACGTGGCATAAGGTAAATATAATGTGCCTTTACCTAGTGACTCAAAAGGCAAATTGGTTTTACGTCCACCTAAAAACGAACTACACAGCGCTGGAGATGCACCAAATAAATAGCTGATCAGCCACAACTCTCGCTTGAAATTTCGAATCAACGAAAAGTATTTATCTGAAATGTAATCACTTAATTTATCGCTGTTGCCTTCAATTTGCTGCAACTGAGTCCAAAACGCTTCAGGAAACGATAAGTTAAAATGTACACCGGCAATTGCTTGCATCATGCTGCCGTAACGATTTTTCAACCCTTGGCGATACAAAGTCTTCATTTTACCGACATTTGAACTGCCATAGTCTGCTAATCGAATTTCATCTTGGTCTTCGATAAAGCAAGGCATGCTCAACGGCCACAACTCTTCGCCATCAATATTTGCTAGCGTAAATTTATGAATATCTTCAAGCTGTGCAAGTGTTTGCTCGATATCACTACAGGCAGGCGTAATAAATTCAAGTAAAGACTCGGAAAAATCGGTTGTGATATATGGATGCGTTAGCGCGCTGCCAAGCGCATTATGATGTGACGTTTTTGCAAGACGGTGCTTATCTATACGTAAACACTCTCGCTCGACACCTCGTTTGATACCCTTTAATACGCTCGCTGAGCCTTGTTCAGATAAGGTACTTAGTATCGAATCTATTGACACTGTTTTCAAAAATTCAGTCCTCTCACCGCGAGTCCTAGTAAGGTGGTCGCTTTTTCAATATCTTAACAATGTATGGTCAACATTACGATACCTCAAGGTGCGATGGTAAAATTATTCGTAACTAGATTTTAATAGCATTAGTACAAGATTATTTACTCTACCTAAAATAATAATGAGATTAGTAGCTTAGGTAAATAACCAGCGCTTAAAAAGGCAGTAGCCTTAGCCAAAAGCTTGCGCTATAGTTACATTATATTTAGTCAAAGGAAAGTTAAACTATGTACAGGTTTACTATCATAACCCTGCTACTAACAACCCTTAGCTGCTTCATCGCCAAGGCCGATGCGAAACAGTTAACCGTTTATAGTTGGGTTGATGAAAAAGGCATTGCCCATTTTTCATATGTAGAACCATCGCACAAAAGTGGTGTTCGCTCATTTGAGCTAAAAGATCATACGTCGTTTGGTGCCGAAAAACGAAAACTAGAACTCGGTAGCGATACAACTTCAGACAATGCAGATCCGCTAATTTCACGAAAAAAAGAATACTGTGAAAACGCAAAACATAATTTAAGCGTATTAGAGAATTACGACCAAGTTAGTCAGGTTGATGAAAACGGCCAAAAAGTGACTATTTCAGGTAGTGCTAAAGATAAATACAAAAAACAAGCACAACAGCGTATAAAGGCATTTTGCGAATAAAAAACCACCCAATTGGGTGGTTTTTTCTTTGTTGTGTTTTACTTTGAAGCAATGGCTATTTCACCGTCATAACAATCGACAACAAAACAACTTCCCGCTTTAACCTCACCCGATAACAGCGTTTGTGCTAATGGGTTTTCAATGGTTTGCTGAATGGCACGTTTTAGTGGACGTGCACCAAACACTGGGTCAAAGCCCGCTTCTGCGATTTTAGCCAGCGCCGCATCCGTAAGTTCAAGCTGATATCCATTATCTTGCAAACGTTGTTCGAGGCGTTGCAATTGGATCTTCGCAATATTTTCGATGTGCGCTTGTGCTAACGGGTGGAAAACCACTGTTTCATCAATACGATTAATAAATTCAGGCCTAAAGTGCTGACCAATCACCGACATCAAGGTGTTTTTAAGTCCTTGGTAGTCGTTATTACTTGCTTGCTCTTGGATCACATCTGAACCTAGGTTGGAGGTCATGATAATCACCGTATTCTTAAAGTCGATAGTGCGCCCTTGCCCATCAGTTAAACGACCATCATCAAGCACTTGCAGCAAAATATTGAAAACATCTGGATGCGCCTTTTCAACTTCATCAAGCAATACAACTGAATACGGCTTACGACGAACCGCTTCTGTTAGATAGCCACCTTCTTCATAGCCGACATAACCTGGAGGTGCTCCTACCAAGCGCGCGACTGAGTGTTTTTCCATAAACTCAGACATATCAATACGCACCATGGCTTCTTCTGTATCGAACATAAAGTTGGCAAGAGCTTTAGTCAGCTCGGTTTTACCAACCCCTGTTGGGCCTAAGAATAAAAACGAACCAATTGGACGATTGGGATCTGCCAAGCCTGCGCGCGAGCGACGTATCGCATTTGATACCGCCACCACAGCTTCATCTTGCCCCACTACTTTCTCATGCAGTTTTGCTTCCATTAAAAGTAGTTTATCGCGTTCACCTTGCAGCATTTTCGCCACCGGAATACCAGTCCAACGAGAGAGGATCTCAGCAATTTCGTTTTCACCAACCTTGTTAACGAGTAAGCTCATATCCTGCATTTCAGCTTGCGAGGCTAAATCAAGTTTGCGCTCTAACTCAGGAATACGACCATATTGCAATTCACTCATGCGCTGTAAATCGCCAGCACGTCTTGCTACTTCTAAATCTAAGCGCGCTTGTTCTAACTCAGTTTTGATTACTTGCGTGCCCTGCAGCGAGGCTTTTTCCGCATTCCATACTTCGTCTAACTCATTATACTGGCTATCAAGTTGTTTAATCTGGGCTTGAATGTCTGCCTGACGTGACTTTGATGCGTCGTCAGTCTCTTTTGCCAGTGCATTATCTTCAAGCTTTAACTGAATAATCTTACGTTCTAAGCGATCTAACTCTTCAGGCTTTGAATCAATTTGCATGCGGATATGTGAACCCGCTTCATCAATTAAATCTATCGCTTTATCTGGTAATTGACGGTCGCTGATATAACGATGAGAAAGTGTTGCCGCAGCAACAATCGCAGGATCGGTGATTTCTACCGTATGGTGAAGTTCGTAGCGTTCTTTTAATCCACGTAAAATCGCTATGGTGTCTTCTACGCTTGGCTCTTCAACCAATACTTTTTGGAAGCGGCGTTCCAACGCTGCATCTTTTTCAATGTACTGACGATACTCATCAAGCGTTGTTGCACCAACACAATGAAGCTCACCACGAGCAAGCGCAGGCTTGAGCATATTACCGGCATCCATTGCACCATCACTTTTACCAGCTCCCACCATAGTATGGATTTCATCAATAAATAGAATAACTTGCCCTTCTTCTTTGGCAAGTTCGTTGAGAACTGACTTGAGACGTTCTTCAAATTCACCGCGGTACTTTGCACCGGCTACAAGCGCGCCCATATCAAGTGATAATACACGCTTATTTTTCAGCCCTTCAGGCACTTCTCCATTAATAATACGTTGTGCGAGCCCTTCTGCAATCGCCGTTTTACCCACCCCTGGTTCACCAATGAGTACAGGGTTATTTTTAGTACGGCGCTGTAATACTTGAATCGTACGGCGAATTTCTTCATCGCGACCTATCACAGGATCGAGTTTACCTAACTCGGCGCGTTCAGTTAAATCTACCGTAAATTTCTCAAGCGCTTGGCGGGTGTCTTCGGCATTTGGACTATCAACTTTTTGGCCACCACGAATCGCGCTTATTGCGGTTTCAATTTTGTTTTGCGTTAAACCAAATTGCTTAAATAAGCTGCCTAACGGCCCTTTATCTTCACAGGCAACTAAAATGAAGATCTCGCTAGAAATATAGGAGTCTTTACGTTTTTGTGCGTACTTATCACATAAGTTCAACAAATTAGCCATATTATGTGACAACTGAACATCACCACCTACACCGTCAACTTTAAATAACTTGTCGATTTCCGCAGATACCTTGGTCATCATTTCGTCGGCATTTACACCGGCTTGTGCCAACAATGCTCGTACACTTGACCCAGTTTGTGTAAGCAAACTGTACATTAAGTGAATTGGCTCAATAAACTGATGGTCGCGGCCTAGTGCCAATGATTGCGCATCAGCAAGTGCAGCTTGAAATTTGCTAGTAAAACGATCTAATCGCATGCTTGATACCCTTAAAAAACTTAACTGTAATTATAAATGGGTATAAATTTTTTTAAGATCAAGAGAAAGGTAAAAATAGGTAAAAAATAATTACACAAAAAGTAAGGTCAATCAGTAATATAAATTATGTGTGCATTACGACCAGTGACGCCATCACGACGATAGGAAAAAAATAAATCATGTTGCGTTACAGTGCAGTATTCACCACCTGATATTGAGCTAACACCTTGCTTTTCAAGTACAATACGTGCCAACTGATAAATATTCGCAAGGTACTTATTAGGCTTGCCATCAATAGGCTGAAAACAACTAATAGCGTCTTCATGCTTGTTACAAAACGCACTCTTTACGTCATCGCCTACTTCAAATTTTTGCGGTCCAATTGCTGCACCTAAATACGCAATTAATTTGCTCGATTTAAAACAAGTTAGTGTATTTTCAATCACGCCATTTAATAAACCACGCCAACCGGCATGAATTACCGCCACTTCATCACCTTGCTTTGAGCACACAAATACAGGCAAGCAATCTGCCGTCATAATCGCTAAAGGTTGATTAACCTGTTGCGTGTAAAGTGCATCAGCGTCATACAATTGATTCGAATCAGTTTGCTCATCGACACACACCATGCGAGTACTGTGGGTTTGTGATAACCAAAAAGGGGCTTGTGGTAAAAGGGTTGTTAAACGCTTGCGGTTTTCTGCTACATCTAGCAAGTTGTCATTTACGTGCTGAGCCAGATTTAACGACGCAAACGGCGCTTTAGAAACGCCACCTTGTCGCGTTGTGGAAAAGGCAACTACCTTGCTTGGTACTTGCCATTTTGCTAAAAGCGTGTCCACTAGTACCCAATATTAGGGTTAGCTTTGGTATCTTGACGAAGCGCTTCTGTTAATAACTTCATATCGTCAGGAATAGGCGCTTGCCAACTCATCATTTCACCGGTAATTGGATGTTCGAGTTCCAATTTTACCGCGTGCAGTGCTTGACGTTTAAAGTTGCGAAGCACTTCAATAAACTCTGGAGTCGCATTTTTAGGTGGACGCGGTCTGCCGTGATATAGCGGATCACCAATCAAGGCATGATTTAAGTGCGCCATATGCACACGGATTTGGTGCGTACGTCCGGTTTCAAGTCGCAAACGTAATCGCGTGTGCGCTCTAAATTTTTCTGCCACACGGTAGTGCGTTACGGCAGGTTTGCCAAATTCAGTTACCGCCATGTGCGTACGTTTTGTATGGTGACGACCAATTGGCGCATCAACCATGCCACCAGCGGTCATTGTGCCATTACAAATCGCCTCGTATTCACGCGTAAAGTTGCGTCTTGCTTGAAGATTAGCAACTAAATGAGTTTGTGCAGGAACTGTTTTGGCTATTACCATTAACCCCGTAGTGTCTTTATCAAGACGATGCACAATACCGGCTCGCGGCACAGAGTCGATATCGGGATAATCGTGTAGCAATGCGTTAAGCATAGTGCCATCTGGGTTGCCGGCACCTGGGTGCACAACTAAGCCTGCAGGTTTGTTAACAACTAAAATATGATCGTCTTCATACACTTTATCGAGATCGATTTGTTGTGCTTCAAACACCACTTCGGTTTCGAGTTCAGCATGGATTTCAATCTGCTCATATCCCATTAATTTTTCACGCGGCACGTTACGTACCTCACCATCGACCTTTACCATATTGTCGAGGATCCAGTTTTTAATTCGCGAACGCGAATAATCTGGGAACATTTTTGCTAAAACTTGGTCTAGACGTTTACCGCCCAGTTCAATTGGTACTTCAGCTGATAATGTAATTTGCTCTGCCATTGTTCCGCTTAATTATGTAAAATCCAATGCAAGCTATTGCTTACTCGGTTAGAATCGCTAATATGCATAGTTTACTCGGTTTTGCTGACTGAGCCTAGGGTGGAATCCCAAACAAGATAATAAAAAGGTGTATTTTAATGACAAACGTAGTTGGGAAGCGTTCGCTTAGTAAACGTTCATTAGCGCTAGCGCTTGCAATCTCAGTGTTATCAGCATGTTCTTCAGCGCCGGACGAAGAAGACATTCAAAGAGTTCCTAATAAATCGCCACAGGCACTTTATCAAGATGCCAAAGAAACGCTTGATTCAGGTTTATATGTACGCGCAATCGAGTTACTAAGCGCGATTGACTCACGCTACCCGTTTGGACCGCTATCAAAACAAGTTCAGATGGACCTTATTTACGCCTATTATCAATCAAATAATACTGAGCAGGCTACGGCAACCATTGACCGTTTTATTAAATTAAACCCAAATCACAAAGATTTAGATTACATGTATTACATGCGTGGTTTAGTAAATATTAAAGCTCATGAAAATGCATTCCAAGAGTATTTTGGTATTGACCGCGCTGATCGCGACACCAAGCGCACACGAATTGCATACGAAGATTTTGCTACGCTTGTTAAAAATTATCCTGACAGTAAATACACCAACGAAGCCAAAAAACGCATGGCGTGGCTGCTTAATAAAATGGCACGTTACGAGCTAAAAGTAGCAAACTATTATTATGATCGTGAGGCCTACCTTGCGGCGGCAAACCGCTGTAAGTATGTGGTAGAGCACTTTTCAAAAAGCAGTTATACCAAACAAGCCCTTAAGCTAATGGTAAAAAGCTACGAAAAACTTGGGCTGAGTGAGTTAAAAAATAATGCACAAGCCGTGCTAGACGCAAACAAATAAACGTGCACTTAGCACGCAAGAAAGGGGCTAGCTCAGCCCCTTTTTTATGTTTGAAATATTGAAAAGTAAGCTTAAATAGCAGCTTCATCTTCTTCTTGTGTACGAATACGTACCACGCGCTCAATATCAGAAACGAATATCTTACCATCACCAATTTTGCCTGTTTGCGCCGTTTCTACAATAACATCAACCGCACGGTCTACATCTTCATCGGCAAGTACAATATCTAATTTTACTTTTGGTAAAAAGTCCACCATGTACTCGGCACCGCGATACAGTTCGGTATGCCCTTTTTGCCTACCAAAACCTTTCACTTCGCATACCGTCATACCTGTGATGCCGATTTCTGACAGCGCTTCACGAACGTCATCGAGTTTAAATGGTTTGATGATTGCTTCTATTTTTTTCATAGATATGTTTCCAATATGCTTAATGCCACCATTCTATCGCGTTAACTAATCAATTCAAGGTATTTACTTATAGACATATTGGTAAATATTTTCATCAATATAAATAACTGTTCTAAAAGAATTATACAATCTACTAGTCTGGATTTTTCAAAAGCGTATAATTACTAAAGGAGGTACAAAAGATGAAAAAATCTCAAACCGGATTCACAATATTAGAGTTACTTATAACTGTCGCTATACTGGGTATTATTGCGGCCATTACGATACCTAACTATGGCTCCATGTTAGAATCAGAGAGAGCAAACAACTTTATCGATGAATTTAGTCGAACGATAAAGTACGCACGAGCAACAGCAAGTACTTCTGATGAACTTGTAGTAATTTGCCCAATTAAAACTCCCGAAAGTGGTGGTGCATGCACAACCGATTGGAGTAAAAACCCTATAGTGGCATTTGTTGACGCTGACAATAATAATACACTCGATAGTGCTAATGAATTAACACTACGCGTAATGGATCCTCCAAGTGACAAAGACATTATTGAACAAGAAGCTGGGAATGGCAGTATCGCATTTGATGGTCAGGGTCGCTTGGCACAACAACATCAATTTGTGATATGTACAAATGGTAAGAATGACCACACCTCTGCAGTTCAAGTCAATGTTTCGGGTAACACTTGGAAGCTTGGCGAAGACGTATTAACTTGTAGTGGCATTTAACTAAACTATACTTAATTCTACAATTTGAGCTTAACTGGACTTTCAAGGATGAAAGCTACGCTAAAAGGGATATGTCTTGTAGAGTTATTGATTACTGTGTCTATTATTGTAATTCTAGCAAGTATTGCAATTCCAAACTTTGAGATATTAATTGCACAACACCGTATAGAAAACCAAATCACCCGATTATTCAAATCACTTTATCTTGCTCGGCATTATGCAATCTCACATTCTACAAATGTTACATTATGCCCATTAGTTAACAACCGCTGCCAAAAGGACTGGAATAAGCCAATCATGGTGTTTATTGACCAGAATCTTGACCTAACATTAGATTCAGACGAAGCTATATTATTCGAAATTGAAAGTACTTTTCATGAGGATAGTCTAACCTACCCAAGATTAGCTATTACTTATCGCCCCGATGCATCAATAAACTTTATGCAGTCAGGTAGTTTTCTATATTGCAATCCATTATACCCTGAACTAACGGGAAACCGTCTTACCATCAGCCAGGTTGGCAGAATAAGGGTAAGGGACTCTGAAATGTGCGAAAACTAAAACTATATGCACTGTGAGCTAGATCTAACTTAATTAACCCATCCTATTTGATGACATTTTAACGAGATCTATCACAAGTTAGAAAGCGATAATTTAAAGACTTGATAATAATCTCTAAATTTGGTGGATAGTTTAGTTTTTAGTGTATTTTCCCTTTACAATAAAAAAGCCGGAATTGCATTCCGGCTTTTTTATAATGATACAGCTATTTTTCTCTATTTACCCCAACATTTAGAGGAATCAATAGTACCTGTAGCCTGCTTTTGCCCGAGGTCATTAATAGAGAATGAAGTACACTCTTCGTCTTTGGTTGCTGGTGTATCATTTGGAGTTGCTGTCGCAGTAAATGACGAGCCATCTGATACTATCTTTATCGCATACATGCCCTTTTCAGTGGTAGTCGCGACCCGTAAACGTTGTAAGTTGTTCGTATACTCATGGTTATCTGCATAGTGTTGCTCTTGCCTATTAGCAATATCTAATAGAGCAGACATAGCCTCAGCACGAGCGCCTTTGTATACGAATTGACTATACATAGGATATGCAACCGCAGCCAATATACCTATAATTGCTACTGCTATCATCATTTCGATTAAAGTAAATCCGTTCTTTTTCATTATTAATTAACCTTGTTTTCTGATTCTCTATAAATGTAACTTCTTCGAGTTTCGAAACCAGCAAATTCACCTGTTAAATCAATCTCACAATTTGCACCGTTTGCATCACATTTTTGTTTCGGCACTGCACTATCACTAATCGCTTTTGCTTTAATAACACCACTTCCATCACCTGTACCCACGCCAATTAATAAAAACTGAGATTTTCCATCACTATTGTCGTTTACAACAAGCTGAGGTGTTGGTGGAATAGTGTCGCCCGCATCGAATTTAATATTGTTATACACTTTTACACCGTAATGTAGATTAAATGCGTATAAAGCTCCCAAGCCACCCGTAAGTGAACAATTAGAAGTTGATACTCCTGGTGTAAATGTTGGGAAATACGCTACACCACCAATTACCGATGGACTAGCTAAAGCCTTCTCGGTCGCACCTAACTGGTAGTACCAACCTTTGAAACTTGCTAAACGATGTTCTTGCTCTACAAAAGCGTTGTAATCACTCAATAAATTACCAAAAGTATCCGGCGTCATTTTCATAAGATCAGTGAATTGAATTGTATCTGGAGCCCCTGACTTGAATGATTCGGTTAATACATTCTCATCTCGAATCATATAAAGGTGGTTTGAAATATCTTTACCTAAAGGATTCGTTCTGTCCCCGCTACCAACTACAACAGCCTCAAACGGAACTTCTTTACGAGTCACGTTTACTAATTCACCATTTACTGCATATTCAGTAACTTTACTAAAGTAAGTGCGAGATACTTCTGGTTGATAGAAAAATTTACGTTCATTTGACCCGGTGCTAGCAATCGACGCTAATTTAAACACGGACCAAGGTTCACTGCCGAATGGTTCACTGCCAGGTAAATCAAAACGCCAAACATTGCCGCCTACATCCGATGCATATAACCTGTCAACATATCCGTCATAGTCCGAATCAAGGGTAGCGATACTTCCCGTAATACTGTCAGTACCCGGAAAGTTAGTATTTGATATACCATTCCCAGGAATCGAGCTCCATACTAAATCTCCTGTTTCCGCATCGACAAGATAAATACCCGCTCCTACAGACTGCCCAGCACCTTCTTCATAGTATTCATTATCAAAACCCGCGCCAAAGACTAATAATGGCTTATCGGCATAAGAAGAATGATTAACATAAATTACTTTGGGCTCTGACCAAGTCTGTCCTAAACCAGAAAACCCGGTATCAGCATTACTTTTTTTCCATAAAAATGTTGGCAATGAAGGGTTCGTGATGTCTAACGCATAATAACTACTGCCACCTCTGCGCATACCAAAAAATGCCCACACCTTATCACTACCATTCACCATACCGTCGCCATTGCTGTCCTTAAAATGAACAGTTGGTGATAAATCCATACCATAAACCTTACCAATAACCTCATCTTTTAGTTTCGGAATGTTTTTGTACAACTCATTTGGGATGAATGACCACTTTTCGGTAGCTTGCGTATCGCTGTCATCTGAGAACATATGAACATAACCAGCATTCGTACCAAATAAAAGATGGGTAACGGCTTCGCCATTAATGTCATAGTTAATCGCAGCTGGCTTTGAATGTAACGGATCCCCCATTATATGATCTCGTTTTTGCCAATTTCCGCTACTATCTTTAGTACCTGTACTACCTTTACTCCAATTTATAAGCTCTTTTGCGCCTTGCTCATCAACGCCCGCAGCCGTTTTCATCAAACTCACTACATCACTTGAAGAGTCTACGAATGGCTGTAGTTGTTTACCAATATCTGTAAAAACAGCACGGCTATTCGGGGCCTTAATCCATTGATTTAAACCACCACTCATTACATTGCTACCATCTCCCGGCTGACTTGCACCGAAAGTTGTCCAAAATGTTTTTGCGTCTTGTTTAATTGCCCCGTTATTCGCATCAATTGCTGCTGATTTAGTTTGATCGATAATCGACGTACCAGACACTTTCAACTTTTTAATATTACCATTCCACGCTGATGTAGAGTTTGGTAAAAACATCGCATAATAAATCGAGTCTTTTGAACGAGTATTATCACTCTGGCTAGTTGCAACTGAAGGTGATGAAAAGGTACCATTTATTTCTCGAATTGTATTAAAAACTGCTTTTAAGTCTTTGTTTAATTGATTCGCATTTTCTGCTAAAACATAGTCACCATTACCGTACTCTTTGTCAGCAGCTTTCTCTAATATAGCCTTACCGTTATCACTCATACCGGTACCAAAACCAATAGTGAATGTTCTTACCTTCTCTTCAATATCTGCAGTTGACGAATAAACATCGTACTGCGCCATATAGCGAGCTAGATTGGGTAAGTGACTGCCTTTATATTCGCTTGGATAAACATTTTCCTTGGCATAAAGCCAGTTTTTAATCGTCGTGTTAGCACCACTATCGCTTGTTGGGTCACCATCGGTAATAATTACAACAAATGCGTCGTTATAGCAGCGTGGTTGATACTTTCCATCCACTAAATTTGCAAATGGAGAAATATACTTACCGTTACTTTCAATGGTTTTATCGCGCCCATCACGATTTTTCGCATAATTAACTGAACCTCCAGAAAAGTAACGATAGATTTCAGAAACTGTCTCTGTTAAAGGGGTTGACCCTGACGATGGAAAATTGTTGACTTGCGTCTTTAACTTTTCTTTACTTGAACCAATATCAGCAACAATGTAGCCACCAGAACCACTGTAAAAACGAGATAAGCCTAGATCAACACCGTCTAAATTATCGATCAAGCTAGTTATTGCTTCTTTGGCTACTTGTAGTCGGCTTGCAGGGCAAGTGGTAACAGGTGCATCCTCATATCCAACTCGGCATTTATACGGACTTCCGTTACTGTAAAGTTTTTCGACACAATCCATTTCATCTTTATCATATCGATCGTAACACCTTTTACCATCATTTATTGACCACCCCATACTGCCTGATGTGTCAAAAACTAGCATTACTCTGGCATTTTCAGTTTCTTCTAATTGGTTATTTACATATAGTTCAATATCTTCAGCCAAAGCTGAAGGTGTACTAACACATATTAGCCAAGTTGCTAACAAGGTGCTAAGTTTTAAAAAATGATATATATCTTTCATCTTAGTTACCCATCATTTCTTGTTGAATACCGGTATTAATGTTCATTGTATGTCTGTCTTTTTTCCCGTAATTCTGAGTTGAGTTGAGCCTCAAATAATTACATTTGATACCTGACGTTGCAGCAAATTTGGGCGGGCAATCAAGCAAATCTACAACAGGGTTAGTGTTCTCATTCGTCATTACTATAGTTGTGCCGTTAGAGTTAATAACAAACTGCTGGCTAACTGGATAAGCACTACGTTTTATAATAAATCTATTTCCAGCACCACTTTGCAATTCGTTCTTAATCGCTAACTCCGTGTCTCCCTTAGTAAGTGACTCTGCACGGTACGTGTCTTGACTTGCATTTACCATTTTACTATCAAGGGCACTACCACTCATTACCGTAATTGCAATCCCAGATACCATAAGTAACATCAACATTGCTGCTATGAGCACTACGCCTTTCTGAAGCTTAATTTTTAAATTACCCATTTGTCACTTCCTGAATTCATTAGTCTTACAGTTGATGTTAACAATTTCCGACGAAAGTCATCGTTAAAAGTCAAAGTCCTCAAGGTTGCAGGTGTATCACCGCCTAAAACAAACGTCTGTTCTCCCGGTGAGTTACTTGGATTAGGCTCAAACGTTCGAACAAGAAGAAAGATTTGCACCGTTAAGATGGACGACGTACCTTGCTCCCAGTCAGCTTGATTCATATTGTCAACGCTGCGATAAATATCAACGCGAGCGTCGCCATTAGTATCTAAACCAAACAAAAACCGAAGACTTTCAACGCCTTCCATTATTGTTTCAGCTGTCATTCGCCCTCTAGTTAAGCGCATGCGTCGTAGCGTAGGAATAGAAACTGTTTTACCGTTCAAGGTATAGTTTTGATCTTGAATAAAATACACATTATGGAGATATTCCCAGACCTTTTCATTACCAGTAGTTGGAATAACACCGCCAGTTCCATTTACTATTCTTGCAGCTTGAGGGTTAGCGATAAAATACTGTTGGTTTGCAGATGTGGGCTGTCCAGTTGAGTCCTGTCCAACTACGCGTTTCACTTGTAATATATCGCTATCGCCATTTGCTGTACCGATACAGTTCATAGCATCATCAGAGGCGAACAACGAGATAAATTTTCTATTGCTAACGACCGGAAAAGACGCGTTGTTTTGACCTGCGGAACAATCATTTGCAGGCGCTGCCGGTAAGCCACCCAATAATGTATCTGCGTCTGGCGTTAAACTGTAGTTTCCCCAAAAGCCGGACAACTCAATATCTCGCTTCAAAACATCCATGGCCAGTCGGCCTGACTCTTGAAGTTCTCCCAAGTCCATCGTCTCAGATGTTGTGACTTTCATTCCAAGGTAAGTAAACATAACGCCTGCCAGAATAAATGCACCAACAAATAGTGAGATCATCAGCTCTATTAATGTAAAGCCTTTGTTTGATTTTTTTGTAAAACCAAATTTCATCTTTATGCCCTCACGAAAATATAACTATTAACTACAACCATTCGACGATTTGACAAATTGCCACAAACCACACTTGAATTTTCATTTGACTGCTTAATTTCAGCACGTCCCTGCCAAGCAACCACTACTTGAAGGTCCACACTTGTTGGCTGCACCCCCGCCGGCGTTACTTCAGCAGTTGGTGTAATGCAGACGAAACCATTAGCTAACGCACCGGTGTTATCTGCAACCCTAAGTGCTTTTTGCCATTGCAATATATCGTACTGGGCCATTTGATCTGAGGAGCAAACCGCATTCATACAATTTGTATTTCGCAATGCTGTTTGAAAATTAAAATCGACATCATATTGGTTAACCAAATTGACACTATCGTTTGAGCGTATGCGTTCTACAATATCATTCGCTAATGCTAACGCTGCACTGCGTTGATTGGCATCGTAACTTGCTTTTTTTGCACTGCTTTGTAACGCAATTGTGCCCAATAGCCCCACTGTTAATATAATAAAAGCTATAAGTGCCTCTATAAGTGTGAAGCCTTTGTTTGCTTGTTGCCTTGGTAATGAGGAAAAAGGTGACGAGTTTACTCTCATTTTTCATTCATCCTTTAAGCTGAAAATTTTCTAGCTTAATAATCGCTGAACGAAAAATGAAACTCAATTAACAGAGTGTTAACGGTTAAGATTTCAGATAAACGGTAGTTATTGCTGAATTAGCTGTTTAATATATGGCCACTCGCGCCTACTAACTTCTACTTTTTCATTAAAATCTAATAGTTTAAGCCAGTGCTTGTTGTGGTCTTGACCAATTTCGGTCAGGTAGCTTTGATTAACAATTGTGTTGCGGTGCACTCTGACAAAATAAGATTCAAATTCTGATAAGAGTTTTTTTAACGAACCTTCAATTAACACGCTTGTATTTGGCGTAATGACACGCAAGTATTTGTCTTCTGAACGAACGAGTCGAACATCTGATACCAACACACTTTTCTGGATTCCACCTTCGATATATTCAATAGCAGCCTGCTGCTTTAAAGCAGTTTGCGCGCGATGAGAAGTCTTCAAACCATCTATCGCTTTTGCAAGTGCAACTTCATCAATCGGTTTAACTAAATAACCTTGCGGTGCTACGGCAAACGCAGGAAGCGCTTTATCAGGGTAAGCGGTGATAAAAATGATCGCAGGCGGTGGATTAAATTGTTTTAATTTTTCAGCAAGCTCTATTCCTGATAATCCGGGCATTTCAATATCAAGTAATGCTAAATCTGGCACTAAGTCGCTACACGCCAGTAACGCCTGTTCAGCGTTTTCCGCAAGCGACATTATGTGAAAGTCTGGCCTTAATTTTTGCAGTAAACGTGCGATCCGCGCGCGCGCTAACGGTTCGTCATCAACAATCAGTACATTCATTGCTATCTCGGGATCACTAACTTAGTGCGAAAACTATCGCCTTGAACAAAATGAGTCAATTTTGCTCGTTTGCCAAAATACATATGCAGCCGCTCTTTAATATTCTCTACCGCAATACCATTGCTAGGCCTCGATTTAGATGCTTCAGGCAAGTACGGATTATCGACAATGAGCGACACCGAACTATTACTTACTAATAATTGCACTGAAATATGTGATGAATTCACACTTGGCTCAACGCCATGGCAAATCGCATTTTCTAAAAGAGGCTGAATAGTTAACGCAGGTATTTTAAGTACAGGTAATTGCTCTGGAATTTGCCAATCAACCGTTAACCTTTCACCAAAACGCCACGACTCAACCAGCATATATTGTTGGGCTAATAACACATCTTTTTCAAGTAAAATCGCTTCATCGCAATGCATTGCAGCACGGGATAAATCTGCCAGCGCTAAAATGGTTTTTTCAGCATCTTGCGCATCGTGATACACCAGTTCAGCTGCCATATTAAGACTGTTAAACAAAAAGTGTGGTCTGATCCGCGCTTGCAATGAACTTAACTGCGCCTTAGTGGCGACTTGTTCTGAATGGCTGCGCTCCGCATGCATAATGCTAAATTGCGCGTAAAGCATTGCGATTATAAACGCGATAAGCAAATTTCGTGTTAAAAATTCGAGCAGCGAAATTTCATCTAAAATCTCAAATGAATAAACAAAGTAGCTGGTTGCAACTGTAAAACCGCATATAAGGAGAACAAGTACAATAAGTTGCTGCTGATAGCTCGCTTTTTGCAACTGACTTTTAAGCAAATAAATTGACGTTAAACTGGTGAGTGAAACAAAATGAATAAACAGACTAACGGGTGCGAGGGCAAGCCAAGGGTCGCGGTGAATAAGAGGTGAGAAGGTTAAAATAACGGCCAACAGTTGGCCGACAATAATTACTGCTAACAGTGCGCGGTCATTAAGTAAGCTTGCTAATAAATCGCCTTTAATTTGATTCATCGAAATCATTAGCAAGCCTTGTAGTTATCTCAATTCGGCAGGTACCGCAAAGATGATATTTTCTTCTTCACCTGGGTTTTCAATTGCTTCCGTGCCACCCCATGCTTTGAGTTGGTCTACCACTTGTTGCACCAAGACTTCTGGTGCAGATGCTCCTGCGGTTACACCGACACTCGTTACACCCTCAAACCAGACTTGCTCCATTACGCTTGCATCATCAATTAAGTGTGCAGGTGTTCCTACTTTTGCACTTAGCTCACGTAAACGATTTGAGTTAGAGCTGTTTTTAGCGCCAACCACTAATACTAAATCACTCTTGTCGGCTAAATCACGCACCGCATCTTGGCGATTTTGTGTTGCATAGCAAATATCGTCTTTGCGCGGACCATGAATGTTTGGGAATTTTACTCGCAGCGCATCAATCACATCGGCAGTATCATCCACCGACAGTGTTGTTTGGCTACAGTAGAACAAGTTATTCGCATCTTTTACTGAAAGTGTTGCTACATCTTCTGGTGTTTCCACCAAGTAAATACCGCCATCTTCATTGTCGTACTGCCCCATAGTACCTTCTACTTCTGGGTGACCATGGTGACCAATTAACACACATTCTGTGCCTTTTCGGCTAGCGCGTGTTACTTCCATATGCACTTTTGTAACAAGTGGACAGGTTGCATCAAACACTTTAAGCTCGCGGCGTTTAGCCTCTTTGCGTACGGCTTGCGACACACCGTGAGCGCTAAAAATAACAATGTTATCGTCAGGTACTTGGTGCAATTCTTCGACAAAAATTGCACCGCGATCTTTGAGACGATTAACCACATATTTGTTATGCACAACTTCGTGACGCACGTATATAGGCGGCTTAAATAAGTCTAAAGCACGTTCAACAATGCTAATCGCTCTATCAACCCCTGCGCAAAAGCCACGAGGGTTTGCTAACAAAATTTTCATTAATTTCGCACTTCTAAAATTTCAACTTCAAACTCAACCTGTTGTCCCGCTAATGGATGATTAAAATCAACCGTTACAGAGTCACCCGCAACTTCGCGAATTAAACCAGGAAGGTCAGTGCCATCAGGTTGTGTAAACGCGATAATTGCGCCTACTTCAGCCGGTGTATCTGTACCAAATTTACTGCGGTCAACATAGTAAATATTATCTGGGTTTGGCATACCAAACGCATCTTCAGGTGCTAGCTTAAAGCTTTTTTCGTCACCTTGGCATAAACCTAGCAAACACTTTTCAAAATTTGCAGTTAAGCTACCATCACCCATCACTAATTTAGCTGGTTTGTTGTGAACTTTCGTAGAATCGGCAGCTGAGCCATCTTCTAATTTGATTGAAAAGTGAAAAATTACTTCTGAGTTTTCACCAATCTTTAAATCTGTCATTTATCGCTCTCTTTTTGCTCAAAAAACGCATCAAGTAACAGCAACGCTGCGCCAATGCTGATTGCAACATCAGCAATATTAAACACAGGGAAATCATATTGCTGGTAATATACATGTAGAAAGTCTATTACGTATCCATGTACTAAGCGATCAATCAAATTACCAATTGCACCTGCTAACACTAATGCGTACGCACTGCATAGTAATTTGTTAGTTGCTGGTAATTTTTTTAGCCAATAAATCAGCAGTACACTGATCGTCACTGCGATTATACTAAAAAAGTATTTTTGCCATCCACCTGCTTCGCTTAGGAAGCTAAATGCAGCACCATAGTTGTGCACATAAGTGAAGTTAAACACTGGCAGAATATCAATTGTTTGGTAGAGAGACATTTCTGTGCTCACTACCCATTTAGTAATCTGGTCTAGTGCCAGCAAAATGATGCTGAGCACTAACCAAATTAGACCACTACGTCCTTTTAACACACTTTTCCCCTATGCAAATTGACGAACTTCACCTTCGCCATCTACGTTGGTTACACAGCGGCCACAAATATCTTTGTGTTCTTCATGAGTGCCTACATCATCACAGTAATGCCAACAACGCTCACACTTTTCTGCTGATGTTGCTGCTACCGAAATAAACAAACCGTCAATTTCGCTTGCAACCGCATCTGCTGGACGGTTATCTTTATTTTCAACAGCAGCTTTTGAGGTAAGCAATACGAAGCGTAACTCATCGCCAAGCGCATTCAGTTGCGCTTCAAGCTCAGTTCCCACATACAAGGTAACTTCTGCTTGCAATGTTGCGCCGATTTTCTCTTCTTTACGTGCAGCTTCAAGTACTTTGTTTACCTCAGCGCGCACTTCTAAGAGTTGCTGCCAGAAAGCGTTATCTAGCTTAGCAGAATCAGCTTTTACCAGACCTTGGTACCATTCGCCTGTAAATACAAATTCATCACGCTTACCTGGTAGTACTTGCCAAATTTCTTGCGCTGTGAAGCTCATAATTGGTGCCATCCAGCGTGTCATTGCTTCAGCAATATGGTAAAGCGCTGTTTGACATGAACGACGTGCAACACTGTCAGCCTTTGCTGTGTACTGACGGTCTTTAATTACATCTAAGTAGAATGAACCAAGTTCAACGGTACAAAAGTTCATTAGCTTTTGTGTTACTACCAGCATTTGATATTCATCGTATGCTGCAACTAACTCGTCTTGTAATACAGCAGCACGGTCTACGATCCAACGGTCAAGGGCAACCATTTCATCTGCTGCAACCATATCTGTTTCTGGATTAAAACCATTTAGGTTCGCTAATAAGTAACGTGCAGTGTTACGAATACGGCGGTAACGGTCTGCAGAGCGTTTAAAGATTTCGTCCGAAACTGTCATCTCTGCTGTGTAATCAGTAGAAGCCACCCATAAACGCAGGATATCTGCACCCATTTTGTTCATGATATCTTGCGGCGAAATTACGTTACCCAGTGACTTCGACATCTTGCGACCATTTTGGTCAACCGTAAAACCATGTGTAAGCACTTGCTTATATGGAGCGTGACCATTAATCGCAACTGATGTCATCATTGACGACATAAACCAACCACGGTGTTGGTCAGAACCTTCAAGATATAAATCAGCAGGGCCTGTTAGTTCTTCACGTGCATCGACAACACATGCGTGTGTTACACCTGAATCAAACCAAACATCTAACGTGTCTTGTACTTTTACGTATTGCGCTGCATCTTCAGCACTTAGTAACTCAGTTACTTCTAAGTCATACCAAGCTTGAATACCCTTTTCTTCTACCTTTGCAGCAACTTGCTCGATAAGCTCGGCAGTATTCGGGTGTAGACTACCAGTATCTTTATCAACAAATAGTGCAATTGGCACACCCCACGTGCGCTGACGTGAAATACACCAATCTGGGCGGCCTTCAACCATGTTCGCAATGCGGCTTTCGCCCCACTCTGGTAGCCACTGAGTCTTTTTAATTTCGCTTAATGAATCTTGACGTAAATTCGCCTGATCCATACTTACGAACCACTGCGGTGTTGCACGGAAAATAATTGGCGTTTTATGGCGCCAACAATGCGGATAACTGTGATTAAGCGCATGATGATGCATTAATGCGCCTTTCTCAGTTAATACGTCAATTACGCTCGCATTCGCTTTAAATACATGTTGGCCTGCAAATAGTTCAGTATCAGGTAAATACACACCATTGGCACCCACTGGGTTAGCTACTTCTAAGTTATATTGCTGACCCACAACAAAGTCTTCTTGACCGTGACCCGGTGCAGTATGAACCGCGCCCGTACCAGAATCAGTCGTAACGTGCTCACCTAAAATCACAGGAACAGTGAAATCGTAGAATGGGTGATTTGTTTGCAATAATTCAAGGTCTGAACCTTGGCAATAACCAAGTGCATGGAACTTATCCACGCCGTAACGATCCATTGCATCTTTTACTAAGTCAGATGCTAATACTAAACGCTGCTTACCTTGTTCAGTTTCAATTTGAACTAAGCTGTACTCAAGACCTTCATGCACTGCAACCGCACGGTTAGCAGGCAGTGTCCAAGGTGTTGTAGTCCAAATAACAATGCTGATATCGCCTTCGCCTTCATGACCATCCGCTAAGTTAAACTTAGAGATAAGTGCTGCTTGATCAGCAAAGGTGAACTTAACATCAATTGCAGGCGATTGCTTGTCTTGGTACTCAACTTCAGCTTCAGCGAGTGCTGAACCACAATCTGTACACCAATGAACTGGCTTAGAACCTTTATGAAGGTGACCGTTTTTAATAATACGGCCTAATACGCGAATCGCGTTTGCTTCAAAGTCGAAGTTCATTGTTAAATAAGGCTTGTCCCAATCACCGAATACGCCAAGGCGTTTAAAGTCTGCCTTTTGCCCTTCAACTTGCTTTTTAGCGTAGTCGCGGCACTTTTCGCGGAATTCGGCAACAGACACTTTTTTACCTGGCTTGCCTACTTTCTTTTCTACTTGTAGCTCAATTGGTAGACCGTGGCAGTCCCAACCTGGAACATACGGTGCATCAAAGCCTGAAAGCGTCTTAGACTTAATAATAATGTCTTTAAGAATTTTATTTACAGAGTGACCTAGGTGAATATTGCCATTCGCATACGGAGGGCCGTCGTGCAAAATGAAAGATTTTTTGCCTTTCTTAGCGGTGCGAATTTGACCATATAAGTCTTTCTCGTACCAAGATTTAAGCATTTGTGGTTCGCGTTGTGCTAAGTTACCACGCATTGGAAACTCAGTTTCCGGCAAATTTAAGGTATGTTTGTAGTCGCTCATTTAATTCTACTTTCCGTATCGGCTACTAAATTAAATCAAAATAGGCTTTTGCTTCGTCAACATCACGCGAAATTTGCGCTGTTAACTGGGCAAAGCTATCAAACTTTATTTCATCTCGAAGTTTATGCACAGGTGCGACTTCGATAATCTGACCATAAAGGTCACAATTAAAATCAAAAAGGTGCGCTTCTAAAAGGGTGCGCTTGCCGTTAAATGTTGGCTTAGTGCCAATATTAGCAACCCCGTAATAAATCTTATTCGCTACTGTGACTTGTACACAGTACACACCACTTAACGGACTAACTTGTCGTTTAAGCGGAATATTTGCCGTCGGAAAGCCTAGTTCTCGACCCTTCTTCCAGCCATGTACCACTTTACCAATAACACTGTAAGTTCGGCCTAACATTTCATTTGCCAGATGAATATCACCTTGGCTTAGTGCTAAGCGAATTGCAGTACTACTCACGCGACAATCTTTTTGACGCAAGCTTGCGGTACTTTTTACATTAAAGCCATGCGTTGCACCGCTTATTTGTAACATTTGATAATTGCCACTGCGACCTTTACCAAATCGAAAATCATCGCCCACAGTTAACGCTGCTACGCCAAGTTTTTCAACCAGCACGTGCTCAACAAATTCGTCAGCAGATTGATTCGCAAATTTCTCGTTAAATTTTATGCAAATAACACGTTCCACCCCTAATTGAGACAATAACGCTAGCTTGTCTCGTAAACGTGTTAAACGTGCTGGTGCATCACTTTTTCTAAAATACTCTTGTGGCTGAGGTTCAAATATCATTACCGTACTGGGTAATTGATATTGTTTTGCATCTTGAATTAGCCCTTTGATAACCGCTTGGTGACCTAAATGCACACCATCGAAATTACCAATGGTTAATACACAGCCTTTATGTTTTGGCCTTATATTGTGTATACCGCGGATTAACTCCATTACGTACTAGCAAACCTCAAAAAAAGTGAATTAAAATTTAAGCGCCCGATTATAGACTTTTTTTACTCGATTATCAGTTAATATTTTTTATTTGTCTGAATCGCACACCCATGAGCACAAGCAATAAAAAATAAACAACTACTGCGACCACGATAAATCCACTTAACAAAGCTACTTGTTGCATAAAGCCTTGCTGCTGCCATGGGAAATAGTGCTGCAATTGATAAACAGCTAAAAACATTAAAATACTGGCGATTAAACACTTAACGAAAAACCACACGGTGCTTTTCGACACCCCATAAACGCCCTGTTTGTGCAAAAAATAATAGAGTAAAATTGCATTACAGGTAGCGGAAAGCGATGTTGCCAGCGCTAAACCTAAATATCCAAACATTGGTGCTAGTATTAAATTAAATACCATATTTAATACCATTGCGGCTACGCCAATTTTGGCTGGTGTTTTGGTATTTTGTTTCGCGTAAAAAGCGGGTGCTAATACCTTAATCAACATAAAGCTTAACAGGCCAAACGCATACGCAGTCACACCCATTGCCACCTTTTCAACATGATTGCCGCTGGCCATAAATTCCCCATGACCAAACAACACATTAATAATCAAAGGCGCTAACACAATTAAACCAAAACAGGCGGGAATACCAAGCCAAACAACAAAACGTACGCCCCAATCGACCGTGGCTTGGAACTGCTTAGGATCATCATTGACATGTAGCTTAGACAAGGTAGGCAAAATAACTGTCGCAATACCAATACCAAACAAACCAAGTGGAAATTCAATTAACCGGTCAGAATAATAAAGCCAAGCAACTGAGCCGGTAACTAAAAACGACGCAATCACTGTATCTAACAACAAGTTGATTTGGCTTACCGAAACACCAAACATTGCAGGTAACATTAACGTGCGCACTTTCTTTACATTTTTATCGCGCCACGCAAATGTAGGTTTTACCAGCACATTATTTTTTCGTAAAAATGGCAGTTGAAACAAAAGCTGTACTAGGCCACCGATAAACACACCAAGTGCCATAGCAAATGCACCAAACTCAAATTTATCGTGAAAATAATATGCGCAACCAATAATAGAGATATTTAATAAAACAGGTGTAAAAGCGGCAACCGAAAACTGATTGTAGACATTGAGTACTGCGCCAGATAACGCTACAAGACTAACAAAAAACAAATAAGGAAAGGTTAATTTAAGCATTTGGCTGAATAGTTCGTACTTAAACCCTTCGACACCGCCAGTAACATATTCATTGTACCAACCCGGTGCAAATATCGCGGCAACCACACCTGATCCTAACACCCCCAGAATTGTGACAATTAATAACACCGTACCGAGGGTGCCTGCTGCTTGAGCTACAAATACGCGTACTCCGTTGTCGCCGTCTTTTTCTTTTACTTCAGTTAATACGGGTACAAACGCTTGTGCAAACGCCCCTTCGGCAAAGAGGCGACGTAAAAAATTGGGGATTTTATTGGCAAATAAAAAAATATCAGCAGCAGCTCCTGCGCCGAGTAAATGAGCCGTAACCGCATCGCGCACCAATCCTAAAATACGGGAAATAAAGGTCATTAAACTCACAACCATTCCCGAACGAAATAGGCCTTTTGCCACTGCTCCCCCTACGCTTTAATAACTGACAATAAAATTAAGTTGCTCAGTATGCCACAAACTGCTTATGTGGTGACACACGCGTATGCAGTTTATAACGATAAATTATCTTGTGAAGTACTAGTATTGCTAAGTGCTTATTTGATATACTCCCGCCACTTGTTCGGTTGAGGCAAGCCAGTACAGCAATTAAGCTAAACTAAAGTACAAAAGTCATTGACTTTTGCTCTTAATGTTGGCATATTCCTCGGCCTTTAAATTAAGCTTATTTTAAGATTGTTAGGAGCAAACCTTGGCTAACATCAAGTCTGCAAAAAAACGTGCTATTACGAGCGAAAAGCGTCGTCAGCACAACGCAAGCCGTCGTTCAATGATGCGTACTTTCTTCAAGAAAGTAGTTGCTGAAATCGAAGCGGGTAACAAAGAAGGCGCGCAAGCAGCTTTCGAAAAAGTAGTTCCAGTTTTAGACCGTTACGCAACTAAAGGTCTAATTCACAAGAACAAAGCAGCTCGTCACAAGAGCCGTCTTGCTGCAAAAATTAAAGCACTTTAATTAGTACTTTATTTTGCAAATAAAAAAACCGGTTAACACCGGTTTTTTTATGCCTAAAATTTGTATCTCAACTAAATTGCCAGCTCAGGCAGTAGCTTCTTCAAAATACCTGCAATCTTTTTTGGTGAAAACGGCTTTACCACAAACCCTTTTGCACCACGCTCAATCGCGTCCTTGACGTTTTCAACCGTTGAGTGTGCCGAAACCATAACCACATTTGCCTCGGGTGAAATCTCATTGATTGATTTGATCAATTCTTTACCATCACCATCTGGCAATTCAATATCTAAAAAAATCACGTCGTATTGATGGTTTTTAATCTGTTCCAAACACGCTTGTGCAGTTGATGCTTCGTCTATGTTTGCTAAACCAAAGTGAATCAGTGTCTGGTGAAGAAAGTTTCTCACTGTCCCTACGTCATCAACTATTAAAATAGCGTGCTCACCACTCATAAATCGTCCCGTATTTATTAATGAATTATAATGTTAAACTTATATACTTATAATTCAGATCACAAATTAATGACACTATTGTCAAACGAAATTATACATATGTCTATTAAAATTAAGCGCCAGTCGCTGATGGGCGACTCGGCCAGCAAAAAAAAAGTTAAACAAAGAGCCACAAAAAAACAACCAGCTCAAAGCCCTTCGCAGGCTGAAATTCAAGCCGCTCAAAAACAAGTAGCAGCTAAGGTAGAAGCTAGGCCAAAAAAAGGCTTATGGTTAAGTTTAGCCTTTATTGCCCTCGCCGCTTTAATTATTCCCAAACCACAATTAATCTCGTACCAAAAGCTTAATGTGGTAGGTACAAGTATCTATTGGCCTGGTTTTTTAGGTCTATCAGCAACCATTTTTGATTCCGACCTCACTCTTGCAGGCGAAATAGACCAAGGAAAGATCTTTTTATGCGATAACATTAATCAAAATGTAGGTTGTCATAAATATCAAGTAGTTAAGCAAGAAGGTTTTATTTCTGTGATCTTGAGCTTTTTTTCGGATTAGTTTTTTTTATTCTAAAATTGTAGATTTTCTCGTTTGAAGAAAAGCTGGAATGCTCCGATAATTCGCGCCACTTAGTATTATCGGAGGCACCAAAGTGGAAAACTTAATTTTTTTATCAACAAACCTAACAATTGTCGCTTTATGTATTGGTGCATTTTTTATTAATAATACTAAGGTTATCAAGCTATTTGCCGCAATTTCATTAGTTGCTCTTTTTGTTATGCAAAGTATGAATACTGCGCCACAGCAGCATTTGTCAAATATCACGCTTATTCTGATTAATGCGTTTTATCTATTTAAAGTTTATACCCAGTATCAACTAGAACAGAATTAAGCATAGCGATACAATAGTGACATGATTTCCTAACCATTTGGGGCCATATCATGTCACATTCCGATTCTGACCTTTTTTTACAGCAAATGGCTGATGTAACGCCACTAAAACAAGACGCTGTTTCAACCCCAACCTCTAACGCCAAGAACGCGCTAAGTAATTTCTACAAGCAACAAAGTTCAAAGCAAATAAGCTTGTTAAATGATGCATTAAGTAGTGCAACTGTTGAATACGTTGAACCCGACGATTACATTAGCTACAAATCTTCTGGCCTTCAGGCTGGCGTATTTAAAAATTTGCGACTTGCCAAATATGATATCGATGGAAAAATTGAGCTTCAAGGCCACTCCATCAAAGAAGCACAGGATAAGTTAATACAAGAGTTGTCGGACTGTCATCGCCGCAACATACGTGTTGTGCTTATTAAACACGGTGTTGGCAAAGAAAATAGCGAACAACCAGCTAAATTAAAAAGCCATGTAAATGCGTGGCTTGTGCATTTCCCGTTTGTACTTGGTTTTCACACAGCACAAACTCACCACGGTGGCTACGGCGCAGTTTACGTACTGTTGAGTAAAAACGAACAAGCGAAGCTTGCAAACAAAGAAATTCACGCAAAAAAATAAGGCTCTATTGAGCCTTATTCTGCATTTGTTACTACTGTATTTTGGTTTACGGCTTCATCAGCCTGAGTGAACCAAGCACTCACTCCTAAAAAAGCAACCAATAAAGCGACTGAGCTTAATTTGATCCCTTTTGCCATTGCGCGGTGCATAACTCCCCCAATAATTTTGTTTTTTATTATTGTTTTAGTACATAAACTGTACTGGAGAATCATTCTAAACAATTTACAAATTTTAACAACCCATTAAAATGCTGGTTTTACAACCAGTAGTTTAATAACCTAAGCCACAGTCTACGGTGTTCATAAGCGCTTGCCCCGCTTTTAATCTCAAATAGTTATCACACAACTGACGTGTCACCGTATCAACATTGCTAAGCGCCGAGCAATGAGGGGTAATAGTTATTGCGCTATGCTGCCAAAATGCATGCGTTTGCGGCAAGGGTTCAATGCTAAACACATCCAAAATTGCATGCGCTACCTGACCTGAATCGAGATTCGCTAAGAGGCTTTGCTCATCGATTATATCGCCTCGTGCAACATTAATAATCACAACGCCTTTTTTGGTTTTTGATAAAAATGCATGATCAATCATATTGTGGGTACTTTTAGTTGAGGGCAATAAGCACACAATATAGTCGGCATCACTTATCGCTCGAGTTAAATCATCTTGCGCATAACTAGTAATACCCTCTAGTGATTTAGCGGTGCGCGACCAAACACTGACATCAAAGCCATTTAGTTGCAGTAAATTTGCGCTTGCAGTACCTAACTGCCCTGCGCCAAGAACTGTTACTTTATTGCCCATTCTTGCGCGTTTTGGCTTCCATAGTTTTTCTTGTTGCTGCTTAACGTATAATTCGATTCGATGTTGATACGCTAAAATATGCGTAAGTACGTAACGGCTCATATCACTCGCTAAGTTATCATCAACAATACGGGTAATTGGCACATTGGGTAAACCATCGTATTGCAATAAACTGTCTACGCCCGCACCAAACGATGCAATCGCCTTACAATTAACAAACGGTGCCAACGATCCTTTCGGTGGTTGCCATGCAACAATGTATTCAACCGCGAGTGCATCACTCACTTCTGGCCACACCTGAATTTTAACGTCAGGCAATACACCGTGAAATTTTTCGATGAGTTTATCGAGTTTACGGTTGGGGATTACTAATAAAATACTCATAAACGAACTCTAGGCAGTCAAAAACTTAATCTAAATCAAATTCTAATGTGGATAGACCGTATTTGACTATCAAAACTTGATCTAGAACAGCTTTTAATTTTTCTAGCTACCGATAATAGCCACATCAAAACAAAAGATGATTCGGGAGATTATCGATGAAAAAATTACTAACTACAGCATTACTAACTTCAGGTTTAATCGCAGCACCAGCAATGGCAAAACTAAGCGTTAACGTAGGTGCAATCAACGTAAACCCTGACAGCGGTACAAGCTACTTAAATGAAATCCCAACTGCAGGCGTTTCAGTAGACAGCAACACTCAGCTAGGTATTACATTTGACTACGCAATTAATGATAACTGGGTAGTAGAGTTAGTAGCAGCAACACCATTTAGCCACGATATTTCTGGTGAAGGTAAAATTGGTGATTTAGCTATCGGCGGCGCAAGCATCGGTTCAACTAAACACTTACCACCATCACTGTTTGCACAATACCACTTCGGTAGCGCTGGTGACAAATTCCGTGCATTCGTAGGTGCTGGTGTTAACTACACTATCTTCTTTGACAGCGAAGCGGGTGCAGACCTAAAAGCAGTATTAGGTACTGATGATGTAAAACTTGAGCTATCAAACTCATTTGGCTTAGCAGGTCAAGTAGGTGCAAACTACATGATCAATGAAAAATGGGGTATTCACGCAATGGCTTCTTACATCGACATCGATACAGATGCTGAAGTATTTGCAGGTGGCAACAAGGTATTAACGTCAGACGTTGCAATCGACCCATTTGTATTTATGTTAGGTGCTAAATACAAGTTCTAATTATAAAAAATCCGGCAATTGCCGGATTTTTTAATATCTTTTAAAAGCTGCTCAAAAGCAGCTTTTAACGAAAAAGACTTATAGGTCGCCTTCGTTTTCAGAAAGGAATGCAGCAACGCCAGCTGGGCTTGCGTCCATACCTTTTTTACCTTCTTCCCAACCAGCAGGACATACTTCACCGTGCTCTGAGTGGAATGCTAGTGCGTCAACCATGCGAAGCATTTCGTCGATGTTACGACCTAGTGGTAAGTCGTTAACTACTTGGTGACGTACGTTACCTTCTTCATCGATAAGGAAAGAACCACGGAAAGCAACGCCAGCTTCTGGGTGCTCAACATCGTATGCTTGACAGATTTCGTGTTTAACGTCAGCAACTAGTGCGTATTTAACTGGACCAATACCGCCTTCGTTAACTGGCGTGTTACGCCATGCGTTGTGTGAGAATTGTGAATCGATAGAAACACCGATTACTTCTACGCCACGCTTTTGGAATTCTTCAAAACGCTTGTCGAAAGCGATTAGCTCTGAAGGACATACGAATGTAAAGTCTAATGGGTAAAAGAAAACAACTGCTTTTTTACCTTTGATTGCTTCGTGTAAGTTGTAGCTATCTACGATTTCGCCGTTACCTAAAACTGCTGCAGCTGTAAAGTCTGGTGCCTTGCGGCCTACTAATACGCCCATTATTTTCTCCAATTATTTATAATGAAATATCCAGTTTTGATGATTTATCATCATCTCTGGCAATAAATATAATGCCAAAATAAAAAAAACCAAGAGGGCTTGGCTTTTATTTTTATACTGCAGAAAGTTTAACGAATCGATGTAGTTAAAGATAATCAATTAAAACGATAAGGCCGTTCGATAAAAACGATTATAATACAAATCACACAATTGTGTGTTCTAGGTTATCAATCATTGTTGTTTTTACACGACGTTTCTCTTACGGTAGGTAGGAAGTGTCACCTACCTTGCTATGTCAGCAATAAAAACAAAAAAGCCAGCAATTGTGCTGGTTTTCGTTGGATAAGCGCGCAGTTAATTACGCATCTTGCTCCATAATATCTTCAGGCATAGTTTCTCTAATTTCTTGCCATAATGCGCCTGACTCTAAACCATATTTACGCACTAAGAAAATAGACTCATCAAATTTGTCTTGCTCTGCTAGTGCTTTTAATTCTGCGAAAAACTTAAGCGCTAACTTACGCGTGCGCTCATCGGCAAAGTAATGACGTGCAATGCGTGCGTAAAAGCCTTTAAAACCATTTAACGTCAATACATAAATTGGGTTACCACAAGCAAATGCAAGTTCGTGGTGCATGCGGTAGTCATAATCTGCAAACGCTTCGGCAGTGTCAGCTAAATCATCAGCACGGGACAAGGTTTCGATTACTCTATCTGGATTTGTTTTAATCGCTGAACGCGTATAAATAGCACTGATATTGGTACGCGCTGAAAGCAACTGGTCAATTAGCTCGGGTACTTTCGTTGAGTCTAATTTAGCAAGCGTCTCTAAAATATTAAGACCCGACGTTTCCCAATAATTATTAACGCGTGTTGGTTTACCGTGTTGAATAGTCAACCAGCCGTCTCGCGCCAAACGCTGTAGCACTTCACGTAAAGTTGTACGTGTCACACCAATAAGCTCTGAAAGCTCTCGCTCTGCTGGTAAAATTGAACCTGGCGCAAATTCGCCGTTCCAAATCGATTCAACTATGTATTCCTCAGCAAATCCCGCAGGGCTTTTGGCTTTAAAAATTCTCATGAAGTGTCCAGTCGTTCTTTTAATGCTTTTTTAATCAAACTGATTGTACCAGATGCGATTGTTTGCACAAGCAAATAAATGCATAAGATAAAATAGTCTGTAAACTGTTTTTACCAAAGCTCTGTTAATGTTTGTAACGCATTTCACAATCTAAAAATCACACAAACCTTGGTATTTACGCCGTTTTACAAAATTCCAACGAAAATTCGTGCGAAGCAGTGGCGTTTTTTTTATAGTGTGCCCCATTATTAACGAATTTTTAGTAACGCCTATGTTTTCAAAACTTGCTCATTGGCCGGAACAACGCTTACCTTGGCTTCTATTAGCAGGCATCGCACTTGTCTTAGAAAGTGCTGCACTTTTCTTCCAATATGCAATGGATTTAGGGCCATGCGTAATGTGCATTTATCAACGTACCGCAATGCTGGGGCTATTGTTTGCAGGTATTACAGGTGCTATTAAACCGCAAAATGTCTTTGTTCGTGTTATCGGGTTTTCGCTTTGGGCTATTTCGGCAATTTGGGGTTACTTAATTGCTGCCGAACATATCGCTATGCAAAATAATACCGATCCATTTGCTTTTGCAGGTTGTGCGTTTGAGCCAAATTTTCCTGAGTTTTTACCACTGCATCAATGGATGCCATGGTTTTTTGAAGTCACCGGTGATTGCGGAAATATCAGCTGGCAATTTCTTGGCTTGAGTATGCCTGGTTGGATGCAAGTGATCTTTGCGATTGCCAGTGCGGTATTGTTTGTTGTGTTAATTACGCGTTTGCTTTTCGCTAAAAAGATTTAATATGTATTTCTCAACAAAAAACATTCCTGAATTAGATGGTTTATCAGTTCGACAACGACAAGAAGTTATTCACTTAGCCGTTGCGAACTTGCCAGCCAGTAAAAAGATAACACTCAATGTAGTAAAAATTGCGTGTTTAACACCGATATTTTTACTGTTAGCAAATATCGAATCTTGGTGGCTGCTTTTATACTTACTAATAGTGGGTTTGTGCTATCCACTTATTACTACACCACTTACACTAATGTTTATTAAGCCGCTGCTTAAAGAGACGCGAGCTGAGTTCGAAAACAACAATAAATAAAGGGGCAATCGCCCCTTTTTTATTTAAAACGTTACTCTGCCTTTTAGCTTGGCGATTGACCTTTCACCAAACCCCTTAATGTCATTCAATTCTTCAAAGGATTTTATTTTTCCATTCTGCTCACGATAGTTGATAATTCTGAGTGCTCGTGATTCGCCAATGCCAGGCAAGGTTGCCAACTCTTCTGCATTCGCAGTGTTTACATTTACGAGCTCTACTTTAACAACTTCTTCAACGTTGCTCTTTGTCGGCTTTGTCGCTTGTGACTCTGCGTTCACAGAAAAAGTGATTGAAGTAATACCTAATAAGAATGCGCCAAGTACTGGCAGTGAAAGTAATTTCATTACGCGCTCCTTTGCGTTGAGGTTCAAACCATTTGAACGTTTGTGAGAGATATAAAGCGTTTGCCTTACACTTTTAGGTATAGGCCAAAAATTCTTATTGTCAAAACCCTTCCGCCTAAAGCGATGAGTGATATAATTTTGGAAGAATTAAGAAGGGTACATTATGATCTCTAAAAACCAGCTAAAACAATTACGTGCGTTATCTCAAAAAAAGCAACGTAAGTTACAAAATTTATTTTTAGTGCAAGGTGAAAAAAACGTACTCGAATTACTCAATAGCAATTTAGTTATTGAACAGCTTTTTGCAACCCAAATTTTTTGCGAAAAGCACGCATCACAATTAACTGGCCTTAACATTATCACTTGTGAAGAAGAAGAGCTTGCAAAGGCAAGTACCCTAGTTAGTAATAATGCCGCCATTGCGATTGTTGAAACGCCAAAACAAAGTGAGCCAAATAGCCAAGGTATTTCCATTGTACTTGATGGCATTGCCGACCCAGGCAATTTAGGCACCATTATTCGCGTAGCCGACTGGTATGGCATTAATGAACTGATTTTAAGCCCCGACTGTGCAGACCCGTACAACCCAAAAGTAATCAGCGCGACGATGGGCAGCTTTACCCGCGTCAACATTATTCAAACTGAATTAACTGACTATTTTAGTAAGCAAACTCGCCCTGTTTACGGCGCCTACTTGGGTGGTGAAAACATTCACGCAACCCAGTTTGAAAGCGATTTAATCTTAGTGATGGGCAGCGAATCACATGGCATTCGCGAACATATTGCCAGTGCGATTAGCAAAAAAGTAACCATTCCTGCGTTTGGTCAGGCTGAATCACTCAACGTTGCTATGGCTAGCGGCATTATTCTCGATAACATTAAACGCTGCCAAGGATAAACCATGAAGCTCAATTGCGATTTAGGGGAAAGTTTTGGTCAGTACTCGCTAGGTTGTGATGAACAAGCCATGGCAGTAATTGATATGGCTAACATTGCTTGTGGCTTTCACGCAAGTGATCCAGATGTAATGGCACAGACCTTGAGCTTAGCCAAGCTTCATAGTGTAGAGATAGGTGCTCATCCAAGTTATCCAGACAGGCAAGGCTTCGGCAGGCGCAGCATGCAACTTTCAAATGTCGAGCTTACCAATTTATTGCACTATCAAATCGCAACGCTTGAGGGTATGGCAAAAGTTCAAGGCCTTAGCCTTAGCTATGTAAAGCCGCATGGCGCTCTTTATAACGATATGATGTCAAACTCTGAGTTACTTACCACCATTACAAAGGCAATCGCAAGTTATCCCAGTGAGTTAAAGCTAATGGTGCTAAGCAAAGTCGATAACAGTCAAACCATCCATATTGCTCAACACGCTGGTGTTGAGTTACTCTTTGAAGTCTTCGCTGATAGACAATACAACTCAGATGGTTCGCTGGTATCACGTAATCTTGAAGGTTCTGTGCACAATGAAACCAAGTTACTTGAGCAAGTGAGTGAGTTAAAGCAATTTGGTACGATCACCACCCGTGATGGCAGTAAGTTAACACTGCAATGTGACTCGTTATGTGTTCACGGTGATAACCCTAGTGCAGTTGCTCAAATAGCAAAAATCAAACAGATTATTGGTAGCAATGAGTAACCCTAGCTATCGCATTTTTGATGCGAGCGAAAATGCCGTAATAGTTTACTTTAGTGATATTCTTTCAAGCGAGCAAACGCAAAAAATCGCTGCCTTTTCACACGCTTTAAAGGCCTCACTAGGTGAATTAATTGTTGATGTGACCATTTCCTACACCAGTGCGTTAGTTACTTATCAAAGCCTGACTATTGATCACTTCTCAATAAAGCAAAAAATTAAAAGCGTACTAACCCAGCTAAACGATACTGCATTTTCAGTAAAACAAATCGAGTTACCCGCCTATTACCATAGCGAAGTGGGTGCTGATCTAAACGCCATGGCAAAAGCAAAAAAACTGACTGTAACTGATATTATCAAATACCATAGCGAACAAATTTACAGTGTGTTTGCTATTGGCTTTGCCCCCGGTTTTGCTTTTTTAGGTGAAGTAAACCCAATACTTGCCACTCCTCGCCTTGCGACTCCTCGTAAAAAAGTCGCCAAGGGTTCAATCGCCATCGCGGATAGGCAAACGGCGGTTTATCCAGCTGCTTCACCCGGTGGTTGGAATCTTATTGGTAACTGCCCTCTATCACTTTTTGATGCAGCGAATGCCCCACCTTTGCCTTTTAATATTGGCGATAGCGTGAAGTTTATACCGATTGAGCGAAACGAATTTATTCGCTTAGGAGGCCACATTGACTAGCGTACTCAAAGTGATAAACCCGGGGCTCTATTGCTGCGTGCAAGATTTAGGGCGATTTGGACAAAACCATTTAGGCCTAACCACAGGTGGCTGTCACGATCCGTATGCCTTTAAAGTTGCCAATGCCCTTGTCGCCAATCCAATTAATAGCCCAGCACTTGAATTAACGCTAGGCGGCTTTCGCGCCGAAGTACTAGCACCAATAACGATTGCACTCACAGGGCCAAACGTCGGGTTTACAATTAACAATAAAAGCCACGCGCTTTGGCAAAGTATTCAAGTAACACGGGGTGATTTAATTGAAATTGCAACGCCCCACACTGGTTTAAGGCACACGCTTGCAATTTCGGGTGGTGTCAAAGCACAGTCACACTTTACAAGTGTTAGTACCGTCATGCGTGAAGGACTTGGCTGCAAAATTGAAGCTAACTCACTAATAAAACAGCAAGCACCTCGTTTTACAAAGCGAAAGAGGTTACCTGCTAACTTAATACCTAATTATTGCCAAAACACACCGCTTAATATGGTGCTTGCGCTGCAACATCATGAATTTTCAGCGGCTGATTTAAACCGCTTGCTAAGTTCAAGTTATACCGTAACTGGGCAAAGTGACCGCATGGGTTATCGTTTACAAGGCGCAGCGTTAGAAAGCCCAGTCGGTGCACGCTTTTCTGAGGGTATTAACCTAGGTGCCATACAAGTACCCGCCGATGGTCAACCCATCGTACTTTTAAATGATCGCCAAACCATTGGCGGCTATCCGAAACTCGGTTCAGTCACCGCATTAGATTGCGCAAACTTATTACAAAAGCGCGCAGGTGATGAAGTGGCGTTTAATGCGATTAGTATTGAAAAAGCGCAAAACCTTAATCACCTCGCCCAATTAAAATTACAGCGCGCGCTCGACGCTTTAAACCAATCCTAAAAGGAATTGGTATAAAACTAAAAAAGCGCCTTACGGCGCTTTTTGTGGTTGGGAAATCTGTTTTAAAGTTTATGCTTCTTCAAGTAACTCTTGCGGTGAGTTAATGGCAATTTTACGTGGCTTATGCGCTTCTGGAATTTCACGAAGCAAAGTAATGTTCAATAAACCGTTTTCTAAATTTGCGCCAACAACTTTAACATGATCACCTAACTGGAATTTGTGCTCAAAGTTTCGCTCAGCAATACCTTGGTGAATAAATTTACGCTCAGCTTGCGACTCTTTTTCAGCTTTCACGCCCGATACTTTTAGCGTGTTTTTCTCTGTTTCAATGGTTAACTCAGATTCTAAAAAGCCTGCAACAGCCATGGTGATTTGATAGTCATTTTCACCTAAAAGCTCAATATTGTACGGCGGAAAATTCGATTGTTTGGTATTGCGGCTCGCGTTATCCATCATTTGAGCTAAATGATCAAAACCGATGAACGAACGATAAAGTGGAGATAGATCTAAATTACGCATAGTATATATCCTCATAAAGCGATAATTGTCTTAAAAACGACTCTCCTAAAGCGGACAAGTCTTAAATAAAGTCAGGCAATTCAAATTGTTACCTGAGTAGAAAACCCTTATGGCGTCTTCATAACTAGATATGTGGTGGCTAAATTCTTTTTCAAGGTATTAATTTAAATTTTTTTAATTAACTACCTAGACTTCATCTTTAGAGAACAATTCAACCCTATGAAATTAAAGATAAAAAGCATAATTTCAAATATTTTATTTTTTTCTGTGATTTTTTTCGTAATTACTACTTTTCAGCAGAGAAACTTACTGAGTAACGACCTACCTGCGCCTTATTTTAGTTTAGAGACACTAGAAACTGGCGAACGAGTATCCATTAAATCGTTACAAAACCAACAAACGGTGGTTTATTTTTTTGCCCCTTGGTGCACCGTATGCAAACTCAGCATGCCAAACCTCGATAAACTGGCTAAAAACGGCAGTATCAATGCCATAGCAATTGCCGCTGACTATGAGAGCAAACAACAAGTTGAAGCGTTTGTAGACGAATTATCACTTAGCATGCCGGTGTTATTAGCCGATAATCACACCGCGAGTAATTATAAAATTTCTGCGTTTCCCACTTATTATGTGATTTCAGAAGATTTAAAAATTATTGCCAAGTCGATGGGTTATTCCACAGAATTAGGCCTAAGAGCTCGCAGCTTTTAGACAAAATAGCAACTAGCCATTAAAATACGCGTATCTTAATTTGCATTCGAGAATCCAATGCCTAAAGCATGCGCGTATCACATCTTAGTTAATAATGAAAAACTCTGTTTAGAACTAAAAGAAAAGCTTAAAAAAGGAGCTGACTTTAACAAGCTTGCTAAACAACATTCAACGTGCCCGTCGCGCAAACGCGGTGGTGACTTGGGTGAATTTAATAAAGGCGATATGGTAAAAGCATTTGATGATGTGGTTTTCAAAAAGCCATTATTTGAAGTGCATGGTCCTGTAAAAACCAAATTTGGTTATCACTTAATTAAAACGGTTTACCGTACTTAATTCTCTAGAAATAGTTTATTTAAAACCATCCATCGTTATTTGCGAATGATGCGATTGAGTTAATCAATTTCACAAACTCATCTTTCGCTGACACAATGGGTTCATTAAATTTAAAGAGGAAAGAATAATGTTTACAGTAATTTTTGGCCGTGATGGCTGCCCATTCTGTGTTCGTGCAAAAGAATTAGCAGAGCGTTTAACTCAAGAACGTGATGATTTTAAATTCCGTTACGTAGATATTATTAAAGAAGGCGTATCTAAAGCGGATTTAGAAAAATCAGCTGGCAAGCCATGTGAAACAGTACCTCAAATCTTCTTAGATCAAAAACACATTGGCGGCTTTACCGATTTTGAAGCATACGCAAAAGAGCACTTAGGCTTATACGCAGAGTAATTATCAACACTAATATGTTTAAAAAGTAAAAAAGCAGCCATTAGCTGCTTTTTTTGATTTTGAGAAAACACTAAATACTTAAACAAGTTCTTTTACTTTTTCCCAAATTGCAACTACATGATCACGGTCTTCATCGGTTAGTTCGCCATTGCGATACGCTTTAACCAGTGATTTTTCGATTTTTTCGTTTAACTCTTCGCAGCTTAAATCATCACCTTCAACTTGCGTGTACCCTACTTGCAAATCAAAGTGCCCACGTAAGTAACCACTTGCAAACAGCTCATCATCGGTCGCTGTTTCAATTAGTTTGTCAAAGTACTCATTGGCCTTATCAACATACGCTAAAAATTGCATTTATTTTTCCTCTTCAAGGCCCACTGCATACATCACATGATCGTTGTATCCAGTTACCACTTTTATAAAACCTGATAGTTCGTCATCTAACACGCTGTCGCCTGTGTCACAAATAAGCGGACGGCCATTCAGCGCTTGCAGTTTACTTTTAGTTGCAACCACAATAATATTTTCTTTGCCTACTTGGCGAATAAGTTCAGGGCTAAGCTGCTGATTACCACGGCCAAAAATATGACCTTGCCCACCAATTAAGGTGATCACAATTTTTGTTGGCTTGTCCTTGGTTAAATTAATTAGCTGATGTGCGGTACAATCTGCGGCAATAACGTCTTGGTCGAGCACAACATCAACACCGAGTAAGGTGTTTTCAAGCCCCATTTCATCCATAATTGCAGCAACGGTAGAGCCCGAGCCCATTACATAATATTCGTCATCTTCCATTTCTGACACAACATAGGCCGATAAGTCAGCAAGTACTAACTCATCCGTTTCTTTGCCGCCGCTTTTAACTGCTTGCACATAGCGTAATTCACTTGGCACCTGCATTTCGCCATAACGCTTGGCTTTTACAACACCCTCGCGAAATGCAGATTCATCAATATCCATTACATCCGCATCTGAAAGTGTAACCAGCTCGCCGTTTATCAGCATTTCAACAACGCGCCCTGCTGCTTTTGGGGTAATCGCATAAACGCCAGAATGAATTTTACAACCTGCGGGGATACCGAGTACGGTTGTATTATCGCTAACCGCACTACACACATTGCGCGCTGTACCATCACCACCAGCAAATAAAATTAAATCAACGCCTTGTTCAATTAAGCTTTTAACCGTTAATTCTGTATCAGCAGGCGATGTGTTCTCACCAACCGTAAACACAACCTGAGTAGCAAAACCCATTTCTTCAGCAAGGGTTTGCCCCATTTTGCCACTTGGGGTGAATATTTGAATCTGTTCTTTATACGGTAAAAGTACTTCAAGTGCCGCTTGCGTGCGTTTGTGCGATTTTGGCTCTGCACCAAGGGCAAGCGCCTGTTCAGTGACATTATCACTGCCTTTTAGGCCAACACTGCCACCTAAACCAGCAACAGGGTTGATAATAAGGCCTAGTTTAAACTGCTTCATCATTGATTAATTCATCCTGCCAAGTAAATTGTGCGCGTGTTAACGGGTATGGTGTGTGATAAAAATCGCATAACGCCTTGATTAAGGTTTCCGTGCGCTTATTAAACCCGCTATAAAGTAACTCACATACCTTTTTGTAAACCTTACGCTGAAATGCAAAGCGACATGTTTGCGCACCGTTTAAGTTATCTGCTGATACATTAAAATTAAAGCCAGCGGCTACACTGAGTGCCCATTCAATGGCTTGTGGATGCACTTCCACTTTTTCAAATTCAGCTTGCTGAGCTTCATCACGACCATCTGGGCAATACCAGTAACCGTAATCTTCTAATAAGCGTCTAGCGTCACCTGCCACTAACCAATGCGCTACTTCATGCAGGCCACTGGCATAATAACCATGGGCAAATTCAATGCGATGAAATGCTGTATTGTCATCTGCAGGCAGATAAATCGGCTCGCCATCGCCTTTCACTAAACGTGTGTTTAGGGTGCGTTCAAAACAGCCATTAAAGATGGTAATTAAATCTTGATAACGATGCATAACAATAGGTACAGCAAAAAATTGCTGGCATTTTAGCAAAAATAAAAAGGGGCTGAAATAGCCCCTTTTTTAAATATCGACGGTAATTATTCCGCTTGCCCTAGAATTGGGCCAGGCTGCACATTGACATGCTTATTTTGACCCTGATGACGCAATAAGTGGTCCATCAAGGTGATTGCCAACATGGCCTCGGCAATTGGAATTGCACGAATGCCCACACACGGATCATGACGCCCTTTGGTGATCATCTCTACGGCTTCATTTTGCGTATTAATGCTTTTACCTGGCACTGTAATGCTCGATGTTGGTTTAAGCGCAATAGATGCGACAATATCTTGTCCGGTTGAAATACCCGCAAGTACACCACCTGCGTGATTTGAAGTAAAACCTTCAGGAGTGATGGTGTCGCGATGCTCTGATCCTTTTTGCTCAATCACTTCAAAGCCATCACCAATTTCAACGCCTTTTACCGCGTTAATACTCATAAGTGAATGGGCAATTTCAGCATCTAAACGATCAAACACTGGCTCACCTAAACCCACTGGTACATTTTTCGCAATCACAGTAACTTTGGCACCAATAGAATCACCTTCTTTTTTCAGTACGCGCATATATTCATCAAGCGCATCTAGCTTAGTGCTATCAGGAAAAAAGAATGGGTTTTCTTCAACCACAGACCAATCAAATTGTTCTGCTTTAATTGGCCCAAGTTGCGATAAACACGCATTAATTTCAACACCATGAAATTGTTTTAAATACTTTTTAGCAATTGCGCCTGCAGCAACACGAATGGCTGTTTCGCGTGCTGACGAACGACCGCCACCACGATAATCGCGAATACCGTATTTATGCCAATAGGTATAATCACCGTGACCTGGACGATACACATCAGCAATTTTTGAATAATCTTTTGAACGCTGATCGCCATTTTCGATAAGCAAACCAATGCTGGTGCCCGTCGTTTTACCTTCAAAAATACCCGATAAGATTTTAACGGCATCTTCTTCGCGGCGCTGCGTAGTGTAACGACTTTGGCCAGGCTTACGTCTGTCTAAATCGATTTGTAAGTCAGCTTCACTAATTTCTAACCCCGGCGGACAGCCATCGACCACCCCACCCAGTGCAATACCATGGCTTTCACCAAAGGTACTCACCTTAAATAATTGACCAATACTATTTCCGGCCATAACGTCTCATTTCCTCATTCCCAAATGGCAGCGTTGGTAGATACAGTGCCGCCAAACTGCGTTGTTATACTTAGTAATTACCCTAAGTGTGCAATTAAGTCTTGCTTATTAATTGCAAACACGCCTAAACCACCGTGTTTAAATTCAATCCACTCAAATGGCACGCCAGGATAAAGCGCTTCCATATGTACCATAGAATTACCCACTTCAACAAATAACCAACCGTTATCAGTTAGATGCTCTGCCGCTTCATTTAATAATGTGCGCGTAACATCAAGGCCGTCTTCACCTGAAGCAAGGCCAAGCTCCGGCTCGTGGTGAAATTCATCAGGCAAATCGCCCATGTCTTCAGCATCAACATACGGAGGATTTGCCACAATTAAATCGTATTTTTGACCCGGTACACCCGAAAATACATCCGATTGAATTGGGAAAACACGATGGTTTAACTGGTAATTTGAGATATTAATATCCGCTACTTCTAATGCATCGAACGAAATATCAACCGCATCGACTTCGGCATTTTCAAATGCTTGTGCCAGTGCAATCGCAATACATGCCGAGCCAGTACACATATCTAGAATTCGGGTAACTTCTTGTTCTGGGTCGAGCCAAGTATCAAACTTTTTATTGATAAGCTCAGCAAACGGTGAACGCGGCACTAATACGCGCTCATCAACATAAAATGGTAGGCCTGCGAAATAAGCTTGATTGGTTAAGTAAGCAACGGGCACACGTTCATTAATGCGCGCTGCAATTAACGCCACCAGCGTTTCTTTTTCAGACGTAGTTAGTTTGCTGGTTGCAAGCTCTTTTGGCGCATCAATCGGCAAACTTAATGCTGGCATAATTAACTGTACTGCTTCATCCCACGGGTTGTCTGAACCGTGACCAAAGAAAATACCTGACGCCGCAAACTGACTGGTCGTCCAACGTAACCAATCATTAATTGTATTAAGCTCTGTAACGGCTTCTGTTTGCATTGCCGAATCTAAAAATGCCTGTTCCATAATCAAGTTTCACTAGTGTTTAAAAGCACTATTGTAACGGTTTAAAGGCGCAATACTCTAGGTTTTTTACATATTTTTGGATACAATCGCGCCATGAAAAAAGATCACTCACTTTCCGATGATGACATTGCCCTTTTTCGCAGTGAAATGTCTGGCTCAAAGAAAATAAGCCAAGACACGGTTCATTTTAAAAAAGCGCAAAAAGCACCGGAGCAAACTACCAACACTAAGGTAAAACAGCTCGATGCTGAGTTTTATTTCTCGGATGAATATATTCCAGACATAGACACATCGGGTACTGTTAACTTTGTTAAACCCGGTGCAGATAGCTATTTAGCCAAACAATTGCGCCGCGGTGACTTTGCACCTGAACTAATTTTAGATATGCACGGCATGAATAAAGAGACGGCGAAGCTGGAGTTAGCAAGCCTTATCAGTGCGTGTAAAAAGCGTCATTTACGCTGCGCATGTATCGTGACGGGTGTGGGTGAACGTGTATTAAAACACAAAGTGCCGCATTACTTAGTGCAACATCCTGATGTGCTGGCTATTCATCAGGCGCCGCTTGAATATGGTGGCCGTGGCGCGTTACTTATTTTGGTGGATATTCCGGAAGATCCGTTTTTCCGCTAATGTTTTTCAGCTAATAAAAAATGACTCCATTGAGTCATTTTTTGTTTTAAGAAGCTTTTACATCAACATCCGGCAAATGCATTGCCACTAACTCAGCCAAACCTGATTCTTCATTATAGTGAATTTCAGCGACCGCCGCTGTTGCAAAAATGGGCATATTATCAGGACAAAATTGCTCAACGATATAACTCACAATTGGCATATGAGCGACCAAAATCCAGTTATTTAGATTAGGTTTGTAACTGATCATTGCTTTAATCAGTTCTGCAGCGTTTTCAGCATCGCCACTTGGAATAAAGTCGTCAAAACTGTCTTGATAACGAATGCTTTCTTGCTTTGCCGTAACAATTTCGGCTGTGTGCAAAGCACGAAGATAAGTACTTGTTACAACAGCATCTATTTTACAATCTTGCTGTAATTTACTCGCCATTGCGGCAACTTCAAGTCGACCTATATCCGTTAGCATTCTGTTTTGGTCATTTACCGTCAAAGACTGTGCTTGACCATGACGCATAATAAAAATTTTTTTCATAACAATGCTCATTAAAGCAAAACCGTAAAACTACAAAAAATAACGACTTTGCTCTAGCCAAATCTATGATATGTCCGCTATATTAGCTTTAAAGCAATAAAAACTCAGGTAGTTTTTAGTTTAGCTGTGTTGCTTCCAGATCCACTTCAATCGTGTTGATAAGCGATTATTCTTTTCTTTATTAGATACGGAGCAAACCTTGATAACCAGCAGCAATGATAGCAGAATTTATCAGTCCCTAAAACTGGACAATGGTCTAAAAATCTTAGTGATTGAAGACGCTGCCAGCGATAAATCAGCGGCGTCACTTACCGTAAATTGCGGACATTTCGACGACCCTATCAGCCGTCAAGGTTTAGCACACTTCTTAGAACACATGCTATTTTTAGGTTCAGAAAAATACCCTGAGCCCGGCTCTTTTTCACAATTTTTATCGCATCATGGCGGTAATTGTAACGCGTGGACAGGCACAGAGCATTCGAGTTACTTTTTTGAAGTCCTAAACGAACATTTTTTACAAGCGCTTAGTCAGTTTGCTGATATTTTTCATGCACCGCTTATTTTACCGTCTGCATGCGAGAAAGAGCGCAATGCCATTGATGCAGAGTTTAAATTAAAGCTGAAGGATGATTCACGTCGCATTTACCAAGTACATAAAGAAACATGTAACAGTGCGCACCCATTTGCTAAATTTTCGGTCGGCAACCATCAAACCTTAATTAATAAAAACGAATGCATTAGCGAAGAGATCCGCGCTTTCTTTTTAAAACACTACCAAGCACAAAACATGACCTTAGTGATTTCAAGCAATACGCCTTGCGAACTCATGAAGGTGAAAATAGCGCAACTATTTAATTGCCTTAGTGGCAACCCTGAACGTAAGAAACCCGATATTGAAGCACCACTTTATCTGCCTGAAAACATGTGCCAATCGATTTATATTGAGCCACACAAACATATGCAAAAGCTCATTGTATCGTTTGCGCTGCCCAGTATTGATAATTTTTACCGTGAAAAAACAGTAAGCTTTATCGCTCACCTAATCGGCTACGAAGGCGTAGGCTCACTTTATTCGGTATTAAAAAAAGCGGGATGGATTAACGGGCTCAGTGCCGGTGGTGGTATTAATGGCAGTAACTTTAAAGATTTTAACATTAGTATTGCACTGACCGACGAAGGCGAAAAACATAAAACCGCCATTGTGGAATACCTGTTTTGTTACCTGCGGCTGATTGCCAAAGCCGAAACCCCGTTATTAGAGCGTCTTTACCAAGATAAAAAAGTGCTGATGGACATCGCCTTTAATAATCAAGAGAAATCCCGCGTACTAGATTGGGTTAATAGTTTAAGTGTGAATATGCATCACTATCCAGATGAACACTTAATTTATGGCGATTACATAATGACAGGCTTTAATCGCACGCAGTTTGACAATGTGTTCACGCTGCTAAATGCCAATAATATGCGCCTTATTCATATTCACCCAGGTGTGCCAACCGATGCCAACGCAAAGTGGTATGGTACGCCTTATAGCATCAACAAAATATCGCAACCTTGGTTAGACTCACTGGAAAAAGTAGATGCGAATGCCGTTGAATTAATACTGCCAACTAGCAACCCTTATTTAACAAAGCCGGTTGTACTGCATCCGATAGAGCACAAACATAAAACACCGGAAAAACGCGTTTCAAGCGACACGTTCGAATTTTGGTATAAACAAGATTCCACCTTTAGAGTCGCCAAAGGTCATTTTTACTTGGCGTTAGATAGTGAAATTACGGTGAAAAACGTTAAGAACATGGCGATGACACGCCTGTTTGCTGACCTTTTTATGGATAAAGTCGCTGAGCAATTTTATCCGGCAGAATTAGCGGGTATCAATTATCAACTTTCAGCTCACCAAGGTGGATTAACGCTGCACACTTGGGGGTTAAGCGGTAATCAAATTGAATTAATCGGTGAAATTTTAAATGAATTATTGAGCTGTAAATTCGACTCAATTCGCTTTTATGAATACCAACGTCAGCTTGTTCGTCATTGGCAAAATGGCAACCAAAGTAAACCGGTTAGTCTTTTATTCTCAGAACTAAGCGCTACTTTGCTACCGTGGAATCCAACGCCGTTAAAACTCGCCGAAGCGATTGAACAAATCAGTTTCTGTGAGTTTAACGCATTTTGTAGTCAGTTATTTGAAGCCCTGCACTGTCAAATTTTAATGCATGGCAACTGGACACCATTAGAAGCCGACGATTGTGTGGCACTAATCAGAGAAAAACTAAAAACGCGCACCACTATTGCTGATTTAAACCGCCCTATCGTAACGTTAGATAACCAACAAGAGCAAACCCACGATGTGCCTCACCCAGACAACGCGCTGGTAAGTTACTTTCAAGCAAGCTCTGATTCAATCAGCGAAAAAATCAGGTTAATGGCACTAAACCATTTAATCAGCCAAGGCTACTTCCACGATATGCGTACCGAAAAACAGCTTGGCTATTTAGTTGGCTCAGGCTTTGCGCCTTTAAACAACCGCGCTGGTATCGCATTTTATATTCAGTCGCCAGAAATCGCGTCCGATATTTTAGCCCAACATAGCAATCACTTTTTAGCCAATTACCATCTACAAATTAACGCCATGAGCGATGAAGATTGGCAACAAGCTAAACAAGCATTAATGATGCAAATTGTTGAAAAAGATAAAAACCTACGCCTTAAATCACAGCGATTTTGGCTTGCAATCGGCAATGGTGATGGCCAATTTAATATGCAATACCAGTTAAAAACTGCGCTATTGCAATTAAGTAAGGCGCAATTAGTAAGTTATAGCAAACGTTTGTTTAGTGAAAACAGTACACGTCTTGAGCTAAAAACCAAAGAAAAGGCCGCAAAACAAGCAACTAATTCAGAATCGGTTAAACAAGCTTTGACACCATAAAGACAATCCCTTAGTGTAAGGGGGTTAAATACAATGCGTTAAGCCAATGCCCAATAAAATAATAAAAATAATTGCTGGGTTTACTGGTTTGTTTACTGCTTTTTCAAGCGATGCACACCAACCCACGCTGCTAGACTCCAAGCTGGTGATCCCACTTGCGCTCGCAACATTGAGTTTGCTGATAGCGCTAGTTGCTGTTTTGCGCCTGCGACGCTCACAACTTGCCTTAAAACGTTCAGAACATCGATTTAAAAACAGTATATTAGCAAGTGGCGATGCTGTTTGGGATTGGCACATTAGTGAGCATCGTTTGGAGCGCATTAATGACGGCTTATTTAATGCCATTGACCACACTCCCGATTTACCACCTAATAAATCAAATATCCATCCATCTGATCTACCGCACGTTGAACAAATTCTTAAAAAGCACCTGTCAGGAGAAGTTTCGCATTTCGAAGCGAGTTACCGTGCGAAAGATGCTAATGGCGATTGGCGTTGGGTACTCGATAAAGGCCGCGTAATTGAAACGGATGCAGACATAAAACCACTTAGAATGATGGGCACGGTTAAAGACATTGGCTCGGTAAAACAAACCCAAGAGCGTTTAAATTTGCTGGCAAACTGTATTGAAAACCTCTCTGATCCTATTGTTATTTTCGATGCGAATTTTAATATTGTCGAAGTAAATCAGGCCTACTTAAGCTATTTTGGCGGCACTACTGCAAATTACATTGGCACCCCTTACCGACTTCCAGGTTACGACAAAACAAAAACAAACCAGCTTTACAAAGCAATACAAAAAAAATCGCACTGGCATAAAGAACTTACATTTAGCAAAGACAAGCAAAGCACGTTTTTCTCACTTTCTATTGATCGCATTGATAATAAAAAAAGCAATCTGCGCCACTACATTGCGGTTTACAACGATGTAACCGACAACAAGCAAACTGAATTGGCACTGCAAAAACTGACCAATCGCGATCGCTTAACCGGCCTACCAAACCGTAATCAGTTCTTTAGTAGTATGAAATCCCTTGTCGGTAGCAAAAACCGCCATGCATTATTAGTATTTGATTTAGACAACTTTAAAAAAATTAACGATAGTTTAGGCCACCACGCAGGTGATATTTTATTGTGCCGTTTAGCATCGCGTCTATCCAAACGCACTCGTGAGCGCGACCAGTTCTATCGCCTAGGCGGTGATGAATTTGCGCTTGTAATGCAAAATACCAATGATATTCATACCATTACACAAGCTGCCAAAAGCTTTTTAGCGCTGATTGAAGCGCCATTCCATATGTCTGGGCACGAGCTTGTGATCACCTCCAGTGTGGGCATTGTGCTCTTCCCTGAAGATGGTAATACACCTGAGCTACTGCTTAAAAACGCAGATACAGCAATGTACCATGCAAAACAACATGGTAATCGTTACTTATTCTTTAACGATGCCATGAACCGCCAAGCGGTTAAGCGTCTACAAATCGAAAACTTAATTCGTTATGGCTTAAAAGAAGACCACTTTAAAGTGTTCTACCAACCTAAAATGGACATTAACAGCGGCGAGCTTGTCGGCATGGAAGCGCTAGTGCGTTTTATTACACCGAATAAGGGCTTAATAAGCCCAGCCCAATTTATTCCAATCGCTGAAGAAACAGGCCAAATTGTTGAAGTAGGTGAAGTGGTGCTAGAAAAAGCCTGTCGTGATGTAAAAGACTGGATTAACCGCGGCTTATTTGATGGTCGTGTGGCAGTGAACCTTTCTGCAAAACAGTTTATGCAGCCAGATCTCATTGGCAGTATTGATAAAATACTAAAACGCGAAGGACTCGCGTCTTACTACTTAGAACTCGAAATCACCGAAGGCACTATCATGGAAGATCCAAAAGATGCTATTCGCATTATGAATACGCTAAGTGCTCGCGGCATTCATTTAGCAATCGACGATTTTGGCACGGGTTATTCATCTCTCGCTTATCTTAAACAATTTCCGTTAAACACATTAAAAGTCGATAAAGCCTTTATTGACGACATGGGCAATGAAAAAGGTAAGAATATGGTCGATTCAATCGTCACCATAGCCCACAACCTTGGCTTGTCTGTGGTAGCTGAAGGTGTTGAGTACGAAGATCAAGTGGAACAATTAAAAGAACTAAACTGCGCGACAGTTCAAGGCTATTTTTTCTCGAAACCGCTCTCACATGAGCAGTTTGAACAGTTTCTATTAGCTCGCTGTAAAGAAGCTCACTTGCCGCCAAGAGATTTAGAACAAGAAGTAAAGCTCAGCCTAGTGCAATAACGTACTAGGCACTTTGATTTATGCGCTAATACGTGTAAAAACAAAGCCTAACGACTTTCTTAGTAACATTCGCTGTTTAACATTAATTACACTATAAACCGCAGGCCCAGTTAATAACCCTGCGATCGCCCAGCGCTTGCCAACTAGTCCAAAGCGACCCGCCACAATAGCGCTCATATAACCATTAATAATTAATAACGCGAATAAATACCAAAGCATCGCTTCTCACCAAGCACAACATAAAATCGGGGCGCTATATTACAAAAAAAAGCTCAAAAAATCGATGATTAATTGAGCTTTCAGGGTGAAATCTATACTAAACGTTTACTGAACAATAAACCTTAACTTGCGCTTGCCTGCTCTGTATAAAACGCTTCTTTAGCTTCTGCCATCGCGATTAATGGCTCGCACGGTGTAAAATGCTTATTGTATTCTGCAAATGTTGCTAAGCGCGATGCTAAATGCCCAGCACCTAACGAATCCATGTAACTAAATGGACCGCCTAGGAACGGTGGGAAACCAATACCGAATATCGCACCGATGTCACCATCGCGTGCACTTGCAATAATGCCTTCATCCAAACAGCGTGCCGCTTCGTTTAGCATTTGCGCAACACAACGCTCTGCAATTTCTTCTTTATTCAAGCGTGGGTTTTTACTAACGCCAAGCAATTCATAAACAGACTCATCGACTTTTTTATCTTTCTTATCGTAAACAAAAAAGCCTCGGCCACTTTTACGACCTAAGCGACCTGCATCAATTAAGCGTGAGAAAGCATCTGGCGCTTTAAAACGCTCACCCAGCTCTTTTTCAAGAATTGGGGCGATTTTAGAGCCAATATCAATGCCTACTTCATCAAGTAGTGTCATTGGGCCAACTGGGAAACCAAACTCTACTAAGGCTTCGTCAATCTTTTCAATTGGCTCACCAGCAAGTAATAAGTTTGCCGCTTCGTTAACGTAAGGCGCTAAAATACGGTTTACATAAAAACCCGCTTTGTCTTTTACAACAATCGGTGTTTTACCTTGCTTGCGTGCAAAGTTTACAACGCGTGCAATAGTCTCTTTCGCCGTTTTCTCATGAGGAATAATTTCTACCAGAGGCATTTTTTCCACCGGTGAGAAATAGTGAAGACCAATTACGTTTTCAGGACGCGCTGCATTTTCAGCAATTTGACCAATTGGTAACGACGATGTATTCGATGCGAAAATTGTATTTTCATTACAATTTTCTTCGATATCTGCAACCATGCTTTGCTTTAGTTTTAAATCTTCAAATACCGCTTCAATAGCGATATCGGTATTTTCAAAACCAGCGTAATCAGTGCCACCCGTAATGCGTGCCATTTGAAGCTGCAATTCAGCTTTAGATAAAATACGGCGTTTTTGCTTTTTGTTTAGAATTTTAAAGCTGTAGTTTAGTGCACCAGAAATGCCTTTTTGTGCAATGTCTTTCACACGCACACGGGCACCGGCTTTACATGCGCTCACATGTGCAATGCCCGCGCCCATTAAACCACCGCCTAACACAGCTACATTTTCTGTTGGCTGTGATTGCTCATTCCACTCTTTTTTCATTTCAGTGGTAGCGAAGAAAATACCGCGTAATGCTTTTGACTCTTTGCTTATTACCAAATCAGCAAAGCCTTGCGCTTCAATTTCATAGCCTTTAGCTGGTGCCATTTCAGCAGCAGCACGAATTGCTTTAATTATGGCAAATGGCGCTGGATAGTGACCGCCTGTTTTCTTCTCAACATTTTCAGTTGCTTTTTTGAAGATAATATTACGACCAAATGGGTTCGACTCGAGTAGTTGAGACACTTTACCAAGCTTAGGCTTAATACTCTTACGCTTGCCTTTAACAGCAAATTTAAGCGCCACATCAAGTAGTACACTATTAGGTACTACATCATCAACAAGGCCTGCTTTTTTAGCTTGTTTAGGACGCACTTGTTTACCTGTTAGTGTCCATTCAAGTGCTTTTTGAATCCCTACCAGCTTAGGTAAACGTTGTGTACCGCCACCGCCAGGCAATAAGCCTAACTGTACTTCAGGCAGACCTAACTTGGTATTGCTGGCATCACTGGCAACACGATAATCGCACGCCAGTGCAAACTCTAAACCACCACCTAAGGTTGCACCATTCATTGCTGCAACCGTTGGGAAAGGCAGTTTTACTAAATCAGCAAATACGCTGTGACACGTTTGTGATAAATACAGCGCGTCATCGCGAGTTTTAGCGTTATCCAGCATTTTAATATCGGCGCCTGCGATAAAGTTATCCGGCTTGCCGCTGATGAATACCATGCCTTTAATATTTTGCTCAACACCTTGTTTAATAACCGCATTAAGGTCATCAACAAAGCTGTCGCGCAGGGTATTCATTTTTTCCCCTGCTACGTCAATGGTGACAATCGCAATGTTGTCATCATTAACCTTAAAATCAAATACTGAGTTCGCTTGTTCAGCTGTCATACTATGCTCCCTCTAAAACGAATGCCGCACCTAAACCACCTGCAGCACATGCTGTTGTTAATGCAAGGCCACCGCCACGACGATTTAGTTCATTTAAACTTTGTGTAATTAAACGTGCGCCCGTTGCTGCAAATGGGTGACCATAAGCAAGTGAACCACCGTTTACATTAAACTTATCCATATCGATTTCGCCAATCGCCTTAGAACGGCCTAACTTCTCTTGGGCAAATTTATCACAGCCAAACATCTTCATGTTAGCAAGTGCTTGTGCTGCGAATGCTTCGTGCATTTCAATTAAATCAAGATCTTGTAACGTGATACCCGCTCTATCAAGCGCCATTGGCGTTGAGTGTGCAGGACCCATTAACATATCTTCATGTACATCAATTGCGCTAAACGCGAAGCTACGAATATAACCTAAAATTGGGTAACCAAGTGCTTTTGCTTTTGATTCGCTCATCATTAACACAGCTGCCGCACCATCAGTCAGTGGCGTTGCGTTTGCAGCTGTAACTGAACCGTGTTGGCGGTCAAATACTGGACGCAGTTTCGCGTAACTTTCTACGTTTGAATTCTCACGGATGTTGTTATCGCGATCTAAGAAACCTTTGTAAGGCGGCACATGTGCAGTCATTACTTCGTTGCTTAGTAAACCATCATTCCAGGCTTTTGCCGCAAGCGAGTGTGAACGATGCGCCATTGCATCTTGATCAGCTCGGCTAATGTTATGAGTTTTTGCCATTTGCTCTGCGGTTTGACCCATTGAAAGGCCCGTTGAGTATTCAGCTACCGCAGGTGGTACTGGCAGTAAATCTTTAAAGCGTAATTTAGAAAGAATTTTAAAACGCTGACCAAAAGTACGCGCTTTATTTAAATCAACAAGGCTACCTGCTAATTTTTTGCTTACACCGATAGGTAAAACAGACGATGAATCCGCGCCGCCGGCAATACCCACATTAACAGAACCGGCAATAATTGATTCGGCTACGTTAGCAACTGCTTGGAAACTAGTCGCACATGCACGTGATACAGAATACGCATCTACCGATACTGGCATGCCAGTACCCAGTACGATTTCACGCGCAATATTTGGCGCTTCTGGCATTTGAACAACCTGTCCAAAAACCAGCTGATCGATTTCATTTTTATCAAGATTCATGCGTTCAAGCATTTCATTTACAACCATTTTACCCATATCTAATGCAGGTACGTGGTGGAAGTAAGTAGCTTGTTTTGCAAATGGAGTTCTCAATCCGCTGACAACGGCAATTCGGTCGCCTTTTGTTGTTTTTAGTATATTTTGTTCAGACATAGGTTGTTCCTCTGGTTACAGGTCTGACCTGTTATCAAGTTTATTGATTCTAAACAAGGTATCTTTGTTTGCCAATAGCAAAACGTAAGTTTTTGTCAACCACTCTTGCCGACTTCCCTTTAGTGTGATCGTGGTAAAAGTCTTCTGCCAGCTATGCCTTTAATCCCAACATTCATTGAATAACATTTAATCACAAATTAAAACAAAGGATTACGGAGGCTCCCTGTTTTTTCACCGAAATAAAAGTAACAATTTCCACATTACAAACACGTTAGATGGAGAGCGCTATGAAGCTAACTCAATACATAAAACTGGAGCTAGGCACGCAATGGACCGCTAACACGATTTCAGAACAAACCCAAGGTGCACTTAGCAAGCGTACCGCTAATAATTGGTACAATGGTGAAAAACGTCCCATTCTGGAACTGGTTATCGACGGTTTAAAATACCGCAAAATGCAAAGCGAACAAAACAGCAACGAAAGCGCCTAATGCGCACATGTGTTGACATTATCACTGCAAAGCTGCATTTCCCATGCAGCTTTTTTTGAACTTTTTATTACTGCCACCATCTTAGCCTCTGTTGTTCTTGCCTCATAAAACAAATGCGAAGATCAACACACCTAATTTTTCCCGATACATTTATTAACGTAAGCCCTTGGCTTAACTAACAGCTTAAGTATAATCTAGCGGTTAAGAACTATTTAAGCCAATTAAAACAATAAGGATAGCGACTAACATGGCGGTATCAGCGTTTGTTCAGCTACAAAATTATTTAGACAGCCAAATCATTGGCCAACCAGAACTTACTCAAGCACTTTTACTAGCATTACTTGCTGATGGGCACTTACTTGTTGAAGGCCCTCCAGGCCTTGCTAAAACCCGCGCAGTAAATGCGTTGGCAAAAGGTGTTGAAGGCAATTTCCAACGCGTACAATTTACCCCTGATTTATTGCCAGCAGATATCACAGGAACCGATATTTATCGCCAGCAAACCAGCGAATTTGTGTTTGAAGCAGGACCGTTGTTTCATAACCTTGTACTTGCTGATGAAATTAACCGTGCGCCAGCAAAAGTTCAGTCAGCCTTATTAGAGGCCATGGCAGAAAGACAAATCACGGTAGGTAAAAAAACTTACCCACTGCCAGAGCTATTTCTTGTTATGGCAACGCAAAACCCGCTAGAGCAAGAAGGGACCTACCCGCTTCCAGAAGCGCAGCTTGACCGTTTTTTATTGCACCTTAGTATTGATTACCCAGACGCACAAAACGAGCTAGACATATTACGCCTAACACGCGGTGAGGCGCTGTCAGAAGAACAAGTTAAAGCACCACAAATTTCGCAACAAACCTTGTTTGAATCGCGCAAAAAAGTGCTTTCATTACATCTATCAGAACCACTTGAACGCTATCTTGTGCAGCTAATAATCGCAACACGCCAAGCTGAAAAGTTAAGCCCAGAATTAGGCCGCTGGATAGAATACGGCGCAAGTCCGCGCGCTACAATTGCGCTTGATCGCTGTGCCCGAGCGCATGCATGGCTCGCTGGTCGTGATTTTGTCGCACCTGAAGATATTCAAAGTGTATTTGCTAACGTGCTACGTCACCGCATTATTTTATCTTACGAAGCGCAAGCTGATGGCGTAAGCAAAGATGATGTACTAGCCGAAATAATCGCGCGCGTGGTGGCACCTTAAACCCATTATGAATACACAAACAGCACAACTCGCCGAACTGCAAAGTAATGGTGTGGAGCTCTCGCTCAATGAGTTGATGGCGTATCACAACAAAACCACCTTGCTTGAGCTAACGCCAAAACGCAAAGTGAAGCACCACAATGCGGGTCAATATCTTGCGCCACATAAAGGCCGAGGTATGGAATTTGCCGAAGTTCGACATTATCAACCGGGTGATGATGTACGTGCCATCGACTGGCGTGTTACCGCTCGTACCGGAATCGCCCATACCAAGCTATTTCAGGAAGAAAAAGAACGCCCCGTTTTTATTTTGACCGATTTTAGTGACAGCATGATCTTTGGCTCACAGCTGCTTTTAAAATCTGTACAAGCCGCTCATTTAAGTGCACTGATTGCATGGAGTGCCATTCAGCGCGGCGATCGCGTTGGCGGGTTAGTGTTTAATCATAATGCCCATTGGGAGCTAAAGCCCGCCTCACGCCAAAGCGCTGCATTAAAGCTGTTTCATAATTTGCAGCTTGCCCACCACGCGGCGTTAAGCAGTAAACTCGACGGCGAATCGCAAACACTAAATGATCAATTAAATCGTTTAGTACACTTAGCAAAACCAGGCTCCTTGGTATACCTCATTTCGGATTTTCATCATTTAAGTGAAGATATGGCAAAGCAATTACTGTTATTAACCCGTCACTGCGAGTTAATTGCCTGCCCTATTTTTGATCCTATGGAGCGCGCGCTGCCGAATGTTGGCGAGCAACTTTCACTAAAATCAGGTAATCGCCAAGCAAGTTTGCCGCTTGCTAATGCTAAATTTCGCGAAAGCTACGCGGCAAAAGCCAATGCCCAGCAAAATACGCTTTATCAGCTATTACATAAATCAGGGTTAGCGCTGATGCCTTTTAGTGCAGCGCAATCAATCACCGAACAATTAAAGGGATAATGATTTAATGGCGACACCAGCATCTCCGTTAGATAATTTGCATGATGTTATCGCACCTGCGACAGTGCCTTGGTGGCCTCTTTCGCTGCCCGCTATAGCAATCATTGCAGTAGTCCTATTGCTACTCGCTATTGCCAGCTATGCAATTTACCAACGTCTCCTACTCAATAAAGCTAAAAAACAAGCTATTAAAGAAAGTAAAGCATATCAATCTTGCAATTTAGATAATGTACAGGCATTGCATTTGTTATTGAAACGTCTTGTAAAACACTACTATGGTGCAGAAGCTGCCAGTCAAAGTGGTGAAAAATGGCTTGAGCTTGTCGCCGCAACATCGAAAACAATGCTCAGCAATGATGAGCTAATGCGCTTATATCAAGCCGAAAGTAATGAACCACTTACCGATTTCCATAACAAGCTGACACAGGCTATTAATCGTTTTAAAGTAAAAGGAGCGATTAATGTTTGAGTTTGCTTGGCCATTTGCCTTTTTATTATTGCCACTGCCGTTTTTACTGCGTAAGTTACAAAAAAACAAACAAGTCGCAACCGTCAGAACAACGGCGCTTTACCATAACCCAGTAGTGCAAACCGGTAACATATCGCAACCAACACGTTTTTCACTTTGGCCTTGGCTTATTTGGGCATGTTTATGTGTTGCCCTCGCCCACCCTAAGTACTATGGCGAGCCGATTCAGTTACCCAACGAAGGGCGTGAAATTATGCTGGCTGTCGATTTATCTACCTCAATGCGTGAGCAAGATATGCAATATCAGGGGCAGTACATTGACAGATTATCTGTAGTTAAAGCAGTACTTAACGAATTTATTACTGCCCGCACTGGCGATCGACTAGGCCTTATTTTATTTGCCGATACCGCTTTTTTACAAACGCCACTGACTCGCGACTTAACCACAGTAGCTAAAATGCTAGAAGAAGCGCAAATTGGCTTGGTGGGTCAAGCCACCGCAATAGGCGACGCGCTCGGCCTTGCTGTAAAGCGTTTTGCTTTAAAAGAAGACAGTAACCGCATACTTATTTTGTTAACCGACGGACAAAATACCGCTGGCAATTTAAGCCCTGAAGAAGCGCTGATCCTTGCTAAGGATGCGGGAATCAAAGTATATACCGTTGGTGTAGGTGCCGACAGCCAATCAAACTTTTTTGGCTTTCAAATGCAGCGTGGTAGCGCATTAGATGAAGGCTTATTAACAGAAATTGCACGTGATACCGGTGGCCAATACTTTCGCGCAACCGACGTGGCGAGTTTACAGCGCATTTATCAAATGCTTGATCAGTTAGAACCCATTAGCGATAACAGTGAAACCGTAAGACCGCAAAAAGCGTTGTTTTATATTCCATTATTTATCGCAGTGCTACTGCTATTCACGCAAACATTAGTAAATAGTATTCGCAGTTTAACAACACGGAGTGGCGCATGACGTTAGAATTTATTCGCCCTGAAGCCTTTTACCTATTACCGTTAGTAGCTTTCGTGATGGCATTGCAGTTTATTAAAAAACGTAAACATATTAGCAATAGTCCCATCGCCCCACACCTTGCACAATTTCTGTTAGATGGTGAAACCAAACAGAGCAAAACCAATTCTCTGTGGTTAAGCTTATTTTTGCTTGTCAGTGTTGTCGCTCTTGCAGGACCGAGCTGGCAATCACAACCGTTACCAGTTTATCAAAGCAAACATGCGCGCGTGTTAGTAATGGACATGTCTCGCTCAATGTACAGCCAAGACATAAAGCCAAACCGCTTAACACAAGCACGTTTTAAAGCACTTACACTGACCGATATTTTGAAAGAAAGTGACTTAGCACTTGTGGCGTACAGTAACGATGCTTACACCATTTCACCACTCACGTCAGATCACCAAACACTTGCCAACCTCATTCCGAGTTTAAGCCCAGAAATTATGCCGGTGCCGGGTAGTAATACCTATGCTGGTATCAATTTAGCGGTCGAGTTACTCAACCAAGCAAGCGTGACCAATGGTGAGATTTATTGGATCACTGATGGTATTGATGATTTTGATGAAAGCCGTGACATCGAGAAACTACTAAATAAGCACAATATCAAACTCAATATCTATGCGGTAGCAACCGAACAAGGCGCGCCAATTCAATTGCCAAACGAAGGTTTTTTAAAAGATAACTACGGGCAGATTGTCATTCCAAAAGCCAACTTTAGCTTGTTACAACAACTTGCCTCAAATACAGGCGGTCAGTTTAATTACTATCAAGTAAGCGATGCCGATCTTGCGCTATTTAAGCCTACAAACACTAACCAAGACGATGTGGTAAAGCGTGAGCAAACCAGCCAACAACCCATTGATGGCGGTATTTACTTAGTATTTTTACTTATACCACTCGGTTTTATGATGTTAAAACACCAACCTAAATTTTTATTAGGCCTTTGCTGCCTATTTATATTTAAACCAAGTGTCAGTTACGCATTGTCACTACCGAGCTGGTTATTAAATGACGAGCAAAAAGCGCATCAAGCCTATCAACAGCAAGATTATAAAGCCGCAAGTAACGCTAAGACCGCCAATTTATCAGGCTCTGCGCTTTACCAACAAGGTGATTTCGAAAACGCGCTCAAAAAGTTTAAGCAAGATAGCAGCGCTGAGGGGCTTTATAATCAAGGTAACGCCTTAGCAAAATTAAATCGTTTTGATGAAGCGATTGACGCTTATGACAAAGCCTTAGCCCAGCAACCTGAATTCAAGCAAGCGCAAGAAAATAAAGCCTTATTAGAAGATTTGAAGCAACAGCAGCAAAATCAACAATCTCAAGATGGTGAAAACCAAGAGCAAGATAAACAGCAACAAGGCGACAATCAGCAACAACAAGACCAACAATCTGGCCAACAAAACCAGCAAAATGGTGAGCAATCTGAATCTCGAGACCAACAAAATCAAAATGGCGAAAAAAGCGAAGGTGAAAAGCAAGAAAATAACAATCAGCCGGATATGAAAGCTGAAAATCCACCTGAGCAACAAGCAGCCCCTTCAGATAAAGAGTCTGAACAACAGCCAGAGGGTGAAGCAGAGCAACAAGCAGAGCAGCAAGCTAAACAACAGCAACAAGCAGAGCAGCAAATGCCACAACAGCAGGCTACGCCAGCGCCCGAGTTAACCCCAGAAGAAAAAGAGCAAGTCCAGATTATTAATCAGCTACTACGCAAAGTACCGGATGATCCGGCTATTTTGTTACGCAATAAAATGAAATTAGAAAGTCAAAAAAGATATCGTCAGCGCATCCAGCAGCAAGGAGTTGAGAAGTCATGGTAAGTCGCTTAGTTGTTTTAGTTAGCCTTGTATTACTGCCTTTGCAAGCGATAGCTGCACTCACTGCCAGTGTTGATCGCAACCCAGTATTAGCGGGTGAGTTCTTTAATTTGACAATTCGTGCTGAACAAAATGTAAAAGGTGAGCAACCCAATACCACACCACTATTAAAAAACTTTGTAGTGGGTCCTACATCAGTGCGCAGCAACACCAGCATAATTAACGGCCAAGTAAATCACACCACACAGTGGCAAGTGGAGTTAATGGCACGTAACCCTGGCACGTATGAAATACCCAGTTTTTCTGTTGCCAACATGCAATCTAATCCGCTTAGCGTTAAAGTCGTGCCATCATCAACCGCTGATAATCAAAGTAAAGATGTGTATATCGAAACAAGCATGCAAAGCGACACGTTATACGTGCAGCAAGCTGGCGTATATACCGTTAAATTATTCCTTGCCAACGACTTAACTGAGGGGCAATTAGGCTCTCCAGAGCTAGAAACCGCTAATGTATCCCAGCTTGGTAAACAAAAAGAGAGTTACGAAATTATTGATGGCATTCGCTATTTAATTATTGAGCGTAATTACCTTATTCAACCGCAAAAAAGTGGTCAATACACTATTAAGTCGCCTTACTTTAAAGGCCGAATTCGCGACAATTACCGCACTCGTGCGGCAAGTGCTGTGGGTAAAGATATTCAGTTAACGATTAAACCTATTCCACAAAGTAGTTCTGGCAACTGGTTACCAAGTGAACTTGTGACCTTAAATGAAGAGTGGCAACCAGAAAAGCAGAGCTATCAAATTGGTGAACCAATTACCCGTACCATTACTGTTACGGCACTTGGCATTACTAAAGAACAATTGCCTGAAATCAATTTGCCAACAATTAATGGCGTGCGCAGCTATTCAGACCAAGCGGAAAGCAATAACCTAGTACGCAATGGTAAAGTTATTTCACAAAAAGTTGAGTCATTTGCGCTTATGCCTCAAGCTCCGGGCAGTTATACTTTGCCTGAGGTTCGCGTACCTTGGTTTAACATTATTACCAACCGCACAGAGTACGCCACACTTCCTGAGCGCAAGTTAACTGTGGTTGGTGACCCTAACTTTGTGCAACCAGCCATCTCTGCGCCAATTCAGAACAATACGTTACCTGAAAGTACGCAAACAAACACAGCGAATCAAACCACGTTTGAAACCCCATTTTACTACTGGCCGCTAGCCATTCTGGGCTATGTATTGTGGTTAATCACCTTAGTTATTTGGTGGATAAAACGCAAACCGGCAACGCAAACAGGCAATAACGATGTAACGCCTAAGCAAAGCATAACCCCCTTGCCTCAACTCAAAGAAGCGTTAAAACAAAATAATCAACGCGCGTTTTATCATCAATTGGTAAAACTGTGTACGCTACATACAGGCAGCGCAGATTTAACTAAACTCAACAATATGGTGAACAACTCGCAATTTGCTGAGTCGGTAAATCACTTACAAGCAAATTTATACGCAGGTAAAAATCACGCGGTCGACCTAAAGTTTATTTACCAGCAGATAAATAATTTAAATAAAAAAACCAAAAGCGAGAATGAGTTAACCCAACTCTACTAAAATAGTTTCAATGTTTGGAAAGAAAAAACAGCAACGTCAGGTCTTAATTGACATGGCTGATAAACAAAAACGATATGAAGCGTTAGTGAATGTGTATCACAAAGAGCTATATCGCTTCGCATACTGGTTAGCAGGTGACCCAACGGTTGCCGAAGACCTTGTGCAAGAAACTTTTTTGAGGGCTTGGCGCTCGCTTGATTCACTACTTGACCAGCAAGCAGCTAAAGCATGGTTAATCACGATTTTACGTCGTGAGAATGCGCGCCGTTTTGAGCGTAAACAATTTGATTACAGCGATGTTGAGCAAGATACGCTATGCGATACGCAAACCCTCGATATGGAACAAAACGCAGAGCGTTCACAGCTGCAAAAACGCATAATGCAACTCGATGAAGAGTACCGTGAGCCCTTGCTTCTGCAAGTAGTAATGGGGTTTAGTGGTGATGAAATCGCATCCATTTTATCACTTAACAAAAACACCGTAATGACACGACTATTTCGTGCTCGCAACCAATTGAAAGACAATTTACAACCAAGTTTACAAAGGGGGATCAACAATGGATGAATTAGAATTACGACGTCGTTTATATGCTGATCCTAATACCAGCGACAAAGACGTGCTCGATGCACTTGAGTCAGACCCAGATGCACACGCATTTAGTAACGAGCTAAAAGCCCTTGATAACGACATTGAGCAAGCGCTTAACATCCCTGTGCCAGAGAATCTCGCTGAGCGCTTGGTGTTAAATCAGTCATTGCATGCGTTTCAAACTCAGCGTAAAAAAACACGTGTTCATTTAGCATTAGCAGCATCTGTGGCGTTTTTATTTGGCGTGTCGTTCACTTATTTAAATATGGGCGCACCGCTTAATTTAGAGCAACACGCACTTGCTCATGTTTATCATGAGCCAAGTTCACTCACCAATGTAAATCACAACTTTAGTTTACAAGAAGTAAATGCAAAACTTGCCAGCTTTGGTGGGAATTTTAGCGAATTACCAAATCAAGTAAGCTACCTTACGTTTTGTGATTTTAAAGGGCAAAAAAGCCTGCATTTGGTGTTTCAAACAGAGCAAGGCCCGATGACACTGTTTATTGTCCCAAGCGAGAATCAATATCGTACCGAATCTTACTTTTCGGACGAATCATTTGATGGTGCGACTTACCAAGGTCATAAAGCAAATCTCATTTTACTCGGCGAAAAAGGCCAAGCACTCTCACCTTACAATGACAAATTGCAAAATTCACTGCAATGGCGCATTTAATAAAAAATAGAGTGTAACTTAAGCAAAAAAACAGCAGGTATTAACCTGCTGTTTTTGTTTGGGCTGTAAGCTAAACGTTATGCCAACGCAGTTTGCAAAACGTTTTAGCCCACTAGAATGATTAGCTATTTAAGTGAACCGCTATTAGCCATAGGTATAACTTGCTTGTAAACCTAATTGTAAACCTAGGCCCCAGTAAGCAAGTAAGAACAAGGTCCAGCCAATCATAAAGGCAATTGAATATGGGATCATTAACGCGATTAATGTACCAATACCGGTATTCTTAACATACTTTTGACAGTACACCACCACTAGCGGGAAATAAGGCATTAACGGCGTGATAATATTCGAGCTTGAATCACCAATACGGTAAGCCGCTTGCGTTAAGTCTGGCGAAATGCCCAACTGCATCAACATAGGTACGAAAATTGGCCCTAATAGCGCCCATTTTGCACTACTTGAACCAACAAACAGGTTCACAAAACCGGTTAAGAAAATAATGCCCACCACAGTAACCGCACTTGGTAGTTGCATTGCTTTTAGTACTTCGGCACCTTCAATGGCGAGTAATGCACCAAGATTCGATTGCGAAAACGCAGCAATAAACAGTGCACAGAAAAACGCCATAACCACATAATACGCCATGCCATGCATTGCTTTGGTCATTGCATCTATCATGTCTTTACTTGATTTAAAGGTACCCACCACAAAACCGTAAACCGCCCCTGGGATCCAGAAAACCAAGAAAATAATCGGCACGATAGATTGCATCAGCGGCGCTTTAAAATCAGTAAGTGAACCCTCTTTACTGCGAAGTGGTGAGCTTTCGCCCCACGCAGCATAAGCAAGTAGTGCGAGACCTGCAATCATGACAGCTGAGGCAATGTAAAAGCCTTTACGCTCGGTGTCATTAATTTGGTCAAAGCTCGGTAAGTCATCAGTGTTACCATCCAGCTCAACCTTATTTAGACGCGGCTCGATAATTTTATCCGTGATATACCAGCCAAGTAACACGATAAATAAACTCGACGCCGAAGTGAAATACCAGTTATTGAGCGGATTAACTTCAATAGTAGGGTCAATAATTTGCGCTGCACTTTGCGTGAAGCTTTGTAGTAATGGGTCAATACCCGATGGAATAAAGTTGGCACTAAAACCACCACTTACACCGGCAAATGCTGCGGCAATACCGACTAATGGGTGACGCCCCATAGCATAAAATATAACACCCGCTAATGGAATTACTAATACATAGCCTGCATCTGTTGCGGTGTGGCTAACGATCGCAATTAAAATTACACAAGGCGTTAATAGTGCCTTTGGCGTGCGTTTTAACATTAACTTTAGGCCAGTGTTAATGTAGCCCGAATGTTCCGCGACCCCAACACCTAGCATTGCAACAAGTACAACACCGAGCGGCGCAAAGCCGGTGAATGTTTTAACCATATTCGCTAAAAAGGCGGCAAGGCTATCACCAGTAAGTAAGTTATTAACAACTATCGCTTCGCCGGTGCGTGGGTCGATTGCTGAAAACGTGTAATTTGAAAAAATTGCAGATAGTACCCAAATCAACAACATTGAGAACAAAAATATCATTGCCGGATCTGGCAATTTATTTCCTACATACTCAATACCATTAAGAAATTTATCTATGGGTTTTACTTTTTGTGTCTGTGCATCAGTGTTACTCGATGACATGGTATTTCCCTAATAGTTATTATTCTTGCTAATTTATCATAAACGATGTGGCGATAAAGGAAACTTAATTTCTTTTAACGTGTCGTTTATTTTGCGTTTATATTCTAATTTCACGGTGCTACTATGCGTGCCTTTTAACGATTTGGTGAATTTTATGCAGGTAATAAAAGAGTTTAATTTTGTTGATGAACTCGCGCTCAATCAGCATCAACGCATATTGCGCCCCGCTACACGTGCTATTGTAACCAAAGGCCAAAACATTTTATTACTACACACCGAACGTTATCGTGATTACTCTTTGCCCGGTGGTGGAGTTGATCATGGTGAGAGCTTGCAGCAAGCGTTAATTAGAGAGTTAACCGAAGAAACCGGCGCACGGGACATTGATAATATTACGCCATATGGCTTAATTCGTGAGTTTCGTGCTAATTACAAACAAACAGATCAATTAACCGAAATGCTCTCCTATTGCTTCACCTGCACAATTGACGATGAATTTGACCAGCAAAATTTAGAAGATTATGAAATTGCCAATGGCATGACGGTGCACTGGGTGGATATAAATAAAGCCATTGCTTACAACAAGCAAACAATGGCTGAATCAGATAAAAAAGGCATCAGCATAGTACGCGAAACTTTTTTACTTGAGCATATTGCAGAAAATTTGCTTAATCCTTCGTGCGGATAAGTAAGACTAATTAGTGAAGCGCCGCTGTATGCGGCAGCTTTGCACAGATTTCTGCTTCAGCGTGTAAAATTTCTTCTAAACGCGCATCCACTTCAGCTTTATCAAAATATTCGTACGCCAGCTCAACAAACAAAAATGCGTGCTTTTCTTCTGATTTTGCGATGGTAACGTAAAAGTCTTTTTCTTTACCCTCTGCAAGTGCTTCAGCAACCAAAGAGAAACGCTCGTAACCACGGGCTTCAATCACCGCAGCAACCAGTAATCGGTCGAGTAAAAATACGTCTTTACCTTGGCGAAACAATGCACGTAAATCTTTTACATACGAATCTTTAGTGTCTTTGCCTAGAGTAATATCGCGCTCTAGCAGAATTTTCACTACTTGCTTAAAGTGGATCATTTCTTCAAGCGCTAAGTCAGTCATTGCACGTACTAATTTACGGCGATCTGGGTAATGCGACAGCATTGATAGTGCCATGCCCGATGCTTTTTTCTCAGCGGCTGCGTGGTCTTGTAAAAAGGTATCAAAATCGGCCATTACCGCTTCAGTCCAAGAAAATGGCGTTTTGTATTTCAGTTCAAACATACTTGGCTTAATGTTAGTAATTCAAATTAGCCGCAGTTTAATGGTCAGCATCAAAGATGTCTATTTTAAATCCGCTTTACCATTACGTGTTGAGTCGAGTTTAAGTGGGCTTTTGATTTGCTTCCACGCCGTAACTTTGCCGTTTACGTTGAGCTGTTCAAAACCGCCTTTCTCTTGTTTACCCAGAAACGAACAAAATTGCTGATAACTGTTATCATCAGACAAGTTAACCACTAAGTGCTGGTTATCGATGCGCTGAAAAAAGTCCATTACTTTGGTTTTATGCGATAAATAACACTGTGTTAAATGCGCATCATCTAACATTGTTTGCTTATTAAGCGGATAAAAAACCTCGCCATAACAGCGTTTTAAGCTTGGAAAAAAACCACCATGTTCAGTTAGCAGCCTATCTGCCATACGCGTTAACAATACTTTGATTGATGGCAACCAGCTTGCTAAATCCCGCTCAAGGTAAATAAACTTTGCCGTAGGATATTGCTGTAGCAGCGCCTCATAATCGTTAAAAACCGGTGTGTCTGCGACAAACTCAGCACTATCTAACGTTGATTGAATATACACTGTATGCGCCGTTTTAAAGCCTAATGCGAGCGCAGCGGCACACACACTCGTTGTGCCAGTGCGGGGTAAGCCTAAAACAAAGATTTTCTGACTGCTAATAAGACACCTCTTGAGTGGTCTGATGAGTTGCGATAAGCTGAATAATATCACGTTTAAACAATGCGCTTATTATGCAACTACATAACTTAAATGGACACATACAATCGATCTATTTAGTAGAATATCCAGATAAATTAATGCTGTTGGACGGCTGCTGCCGCGCGGATTGTGAACTCGTTGCACGCTTTATTACACAAGAGCTAAAGCGTCCATTATCGGATCTAAAATTGATTATGGTTACGCATATGCATCCTGATCATGCCGGTGGTGCACACAAACTGCGCCGTATGACAGGTGCAAAAATCGCCACATCAAACGCACCTGGTCATTGGTATCAAGGCTTTGATGGCATTATGATGCACATTACCGATATTTTATTGGCGCGTTGGGTTGCCAATCGTAAAGGTAAAAAACAAGCTTTTATGTGGTACCCACGTAAGCTTAAGGCCGATATTTATTTGCCTGATGGTGTGAGCATTCCTGATTTTGATGAGTGGCAAGTACATCATAGTCCAGGCCATACTGACAGAGATATTTGCTTGCATCACATTCCCAGCAATATGATTTACGTCGCCGACCTTATGGTGAATGTAAAAGGAAAGCTGATCCCGCCTTTTCCAGTTTTTTACCCCAAGCGCTATCTTAATTCATTATTGATGCTAAAAACTTTAAAGCCAACCTCAGTGCTACTTGCCCATGATGGCAAAATAAATTTCGCTGACATTGATTTTAATTACTTACTAAAAAAAGCGCCAAGTATCCCGATGACACATTGGCGCTCTGTAAAAAGTAAGTTAAAGCAAATTACTAAAAGTTAAAGCCTAAGGCTTATTAACCACACAGCTGTTATACAATGTCATCCATTGCTCATAGCTGAGAGATGACGCTGTCTGACAAGTTTGCGCTTTAATTTCTTTTAGCTTGCCCGATACACAACCGGGTCTGAAATCGTGACGCATTGCAAAACGCTCTACCTCATATTGCTGCATTTCGCTCATGTAGGTCACAGGATAATGCTCACCATTACATTCGATTTGGTTGCTATTTCTTGGCACAGTACTACACGCACTTAACGCGACAATCGCGCTTACCAAAGCCAATAATTTATATAATTTCATGCTAACTTCCTTGCAGTTTTTCAATCACTACGCCAAGTTTTTCAATGCGTTGGCTCATGCCTAAAATAATGCGATCTTTTATCTTATCGCGAATTGCGTAAGGCAATTTTTGCATTGCAGTATGTGAAATAGCCAACACGATAGTTTCAGTGTTCGCTTTGGCATTAATACTGCGACTATGTGTTTCGACAAATGATCCTTCGCCAACAAAATCGCCAGGCTGAATAGAAACAAGCGATGGTTTATGCTGCTGTTTAAACAACACTAGCTCACCAGACAACACAATATAAAGGTGATTATCGTGTTCATTTTGTCTAAATACCATTTTGTCTTTTTTGAACAAATGCAATTCAGAAAATGATTCAACCACCATTTGCCTTTCTGCTAATGTAAGCGTTTTAAAAAATGGCAGGCGGTTAACCAACTCCATTTTTTTGATTAGGGGAATTTGTGTGATCAGTGCCACTAATTCTCTCCGTTACAACGCGTTCAAGTAGTTTAACCCGCCACGAATTGCGGCAACTTGCGCATCAATGCAATTTTGCTCATCCGCTTTAGGGCTATCCGGATAAACTTCTGTGGTAGTAACATATGTCGCATCAGTAATACCAGCGCACAGAGATAAACCTTTACAGTCGTAGTTGCATACGCCAAATTGTGAAATCGCTACGCCGATTAATTCACCATTTTCATCCGCCGGCGCAATATGAGTGACTTGTTCAACTGACTCAATAATGGCTTTTTGAAACGCCGCTTCTGGACGTTTTGAATCGCCTACCAAATAAAACCCATCAGGAATATTCCAGTTAGTGTGCTGAACGCCATCACGCGCTGCTAATGCGGGGCGAAATTCAGAATTGTCGGTGTCTGTGGTTTCATGCAAATCGATATGCATCAAAAAGTCACAGTTAAGTTTGCTTAAGTAATTTAATACCGCTTGAGATTCAGGAGCAGGTGAATCATTAAAGAAAGACCGATTTGGATCAACGGCATAGGAATTCCAACGATTAATGGTTTCAAATCCCCACGGGCTAATACAAGGTAAAATCACAAAATTAAACGCATCTTCAAAGTCTTTGACATCGTTTTTAGCAAATGCCAGTGCACCCATTACGCCGCTAGTTTCGTAACCATGTACTCCACCTGTAATTAATACACATGGCTTATCTTGTTGCCAAGATTTAGAGCGCAGAGCAAACAGAGTAAGATCATCACCGTAAGGCAGCTGCCCATAGCTTTCAATATCAAATGCATCGGTTAGTTGGTTTATTTGTGAAACCACCAGCTGATTGTAATCACGCTTTTTTTGTTGCTGATTTAACCATTGTGACTTTTCTGCGTCATTCCACTTTTGGCCAGGAATACCTATTGGATAATGTGAACTCAAACTACACCTACTATTCAAAAATACAGAGTTACTATCATATCAACTGGCTGAATAAATGACATAAAAAAAGCGGCCATTGCCGCTTGTATTAATATCTGTCGCTCTTTGCTGCGCTACTTTTGCTTTGTTTTAACGCATTTGTATTGCAACGTTCGATTTATCGCCTCGCAATCTAAACGAACATCGAGAAACGGTTTGCGCCTCGCTGCGTGCGGGCAACAAAACGAAGACTAAGCTCAACACGACCTGCTATAAGATGCCAATATTTGGCGTTGCACGATACATATCTTTTTTCAACGAAATCATCAGTGAGTTAAGTTGGTCATTCGGTTTTAAATCAGACTTCTGCACTTTTTCGCTGTAGTTGTAGCGTTCTTTTAACTCTTCGGTCACGGCCGCTAACTTATTACGTGCCATACGAGACTTAGCCGCGAAGTTTGAAAATTCATCAGGCTCAATTGTGTAACCTTCGTATGCCTTTAATAGGCGATGACAATCTTTTGCGATGGCGTAATCTCTAATTTTTTCATCTAGTACCATGCACGTATTATTAACTAGTTCGTAGCGCCATAAGTTCTTTTGCTGCCAAGCGTACATATCTGGTTTTAACATTTGTCTGGCTTTTTCAGCACGAACACCTGCTAGAATTCGGTCGGCGTCTTGTTCTATTTGTTTTTTATCCGCGTAAAAATCTTCCTTATTGGTCTCACTAGCCTGAACCAATATAAAAACAATTTCTTGTAGTTCTTGATACTCACGTGCGATGGCTCTATCTAACCATTTTCTTAATTCTGGATTGTTATTTTTCTTCTTAACATTTTTACCTTCGTCAACCGCATGTAAAACCTGCGCGTTGTATTTTACTTGCTGTATTACCGAGTAAATATCCCATGTATCTGCGGTAGTGGTATACATAAAGTCTGCAGCTTGTTCATTTTTAAAATAGGGCTCAATGCGACGATATAGCCCAGTGACATCCTCTAGTTTCTTGGCACTCACTACGGCTTGATAGTCAGACTCATCGGTATAGTATGCATCACGGGCAAGAAAGCTATGGTGGTACGAGGAAAAGCGGTCTTTCTCAGTTTTACTTTGCTGAAGTAATTTATAGCTTGTGCTAATTTTTTGATACAGCTCTTGGTGCTGCTTCGAGCGATCTTTCGTAAGCTCAATTGTCAGTAGCTTTTCGTGTAGGTTTTTATTTTCTAAATTACGTTTAACAAATTCAATGTTATCCAAGCTATCGGGATCGCCACAACCAAGTAAAGACAAAGCTAAACATGCCGTAATTGTTAATTGTTTCATACTACCAACCTTATAATTGTTATCTTCCTCAACCTCGATACAAAAAATTAACAATTATTACAGTTGAATTCAATATAATTTATCTTAGGTACAAGAAATATAGAGTTTAGACTCTAATTGTCGTTTATATTTATATAGGGGAAATGCCGACTAAATGGCCGACTGTTAACCCCAAAATGAATTAACAAGCAAGCCATTACTGTGAACTTATTTAGTTGTTTAGATTATACTTTTTCATCTTTTCAACTAACGTTGTGCGCCTTACACCAAGCACTTCAGCAGCGCGCGCTACCACGTTTTCATTGCGCTCAAGTGCTTGTTCTATTAAACACACTTCTAACTCTGCTAAATAGCTTTTTAATTCGATACCTTCTACAGGCAGTACTGCGGGTTGACTTGTATCAAGTGGCGCATCAAAAGCATCGGTGTCGTTTTCCTCAAATTCACCAAAGCCTTCACTAAAAATATCGTTGAGGGCCTGACGCTCTAAAATTTCTTCTGGATACTCAGGAATATACTCTTCCACATCAATATGCTGATATTTTTTTGGCAGATCAGACACATCAACCACTTTTTCAGGAAACATAATTTGCATACGCTCTACTAAATTAGAGAGCTCCCTAACGTTACCTGGCCAGCTATGTTCTTTTAAACTATCAAGCGCTCGCTCGGTAAACTTTACATTTGCACCACCAACTGCAACGTTGCGCTTAATCAACTCTTGCAATAATAAAGGAACATCATTTTTACGTTCACGCAGCGATGGATTTTCAATAGGAAATACATTCAATCGATAATATAAGTCTTCACGAAACGCGTCTTCTTCAATCATGGTTTCTAGATTGCGGTGCGTGGCTGCAATGATACGAACATCCGCTTTTATTGGCTTGCCGCCACCAACGCGTTCGTATACACGCTCCTGCAAAACTCGCAGTAGCTTAACCTGCATTTGGCTTGGCATATCACCGATTTCATCAAGGAATAAAGTTCCCCCTTGTGCCATTTCAAATCGCCCTTTGCGCGTAGAAATAGCCCCAGTGAATGCCCCTTTTTCATGGCCAAATAACTCACTTTCCAGTAAATCACCGGGAATTGCGCCACAGTTAACCGGAATAAATGGCCCATTGTTGCGATTAGACAATAAATGAATATTGCGTGCGACAACTTCTTTACCTGTGCCCGACTCACCTAAAATAAGTACATTCGCGTTTGTTTTTGCAACTTGTTGGATTAAAAAACGAATATGCTCAATTTCAGACGTCGCGCCAATTAAGCCGTCAAAGCGTTTTTCATTCTGCGAATTGGTTAAGTTAGGTAAATGACGTTTGTATTCTTGGCAGTCGCGCAGCAATTCAGTCGTTGGCGCATAAGCAAAGGGCTCCGCTAAAATGCCAATCACATTAGCCAACGATAATAGCGGTCGTAGCGTTTCACCAATTAGAATAAAAGGAGTCTCTGGCTGGCTTTTTATCAGCGTTTCATGGTCATGACCTGTTAACGCACCTAAACATACCGTTTCCACATGATGCAATGCTGATTCTTGCACGTCTGTTGCTGTTGCCACTTTCGCGTGTTCTCCAATAAAACACAGTGATGCAACTAACTTATTTGCTCGATTCTCGTTTTCGTCAATAACCCAAGTGGAATTGGTAAAGCTCATATACGGGCACAATTATAATGATATTCTAATTATTGTTTTATTGTAACGGCTTAGACCGATGTTGCAAGGTACAAGTGGCGGGATTTTGGCGTCAATTCAAAAAATTGACACCAAAGTTTGATTTATCACAAGCAAATTAAAGCAAGCCAAGTACTTGGCTTGCATTCTGATTTGCCTGCCCAGCAAGCGCGACCGATGCCTGTGAGAGAATATCACTAGCAGTGCGTTGAGAAATTGCTTGTGCGTAATCCGTATCTTGAATACGGCTTTGTGACGCAGCAACGTTAATTACACTGCTTGTATTGCTGCGTATTGACTGTTCAAATAGATTTTGACTAGCACCTAAACTTGCACGCGTATCATTGATGTCATCTCTGGCTTGAGCGGTCACCCCGAGTGCAGCTTGTGCTCCTGATTGTGTTGAGACATCAATACTGAGCACATTAGTGACCAAGTTGCTATCACCTGCGTTTATCGACTGCACTTGATTAGCATTGTCACCAACTTGAAACTCAACATCGTTACCCGAAAATACTGCTTGACCGCCAAAGGTTGTATCATTAAAGGTATCGGTAATCGAGTCTTGTAGTTGTGTAATTTCTTGTTGAATTGCGCTGCGATCTGAATCTGTAAGCGCGCCATTTGAAGCTTGCAGTGATAATTCTTCAATACGAAGCACTGATTCATTTACTCCTGACAACGCACTTTCAGCCACTTGCGAATATGATACCCCATCATTGGCGTTACGAATTGCCTGGCTTAGCCCAGATTGCTGTGCTTGCAAGCGTTCAATAATACTTAGTGCGGCAGCGTCATCTGACGCACTATTAACACGCTTACCACTAGCTAACTGTTCAGTTATCGTTTTTTTTGACTCTTCTGCTTTATTCAAGAAATTAAAGCTTTGATTCTGCACTTTCATGTTTACGTACCTTCAAATTAGATTGAGAGCAAAACACCTCGTTTAATTATAGTACAGCACGATGTTTTTTTAACCACCAATCAAGGAATTATTGACAAACCATTGGCATAAATACTGCTTAGTAAGCTAAAGTAATGAAAGTACTCTTTTATTTAAAAACTCTTGGATGCATGGGACACACTATGTTTAATAACAAAACAATTTTAATAACTGGTGGTACGGGGTCGTTTGGCAAAAAGTACGTTAATACGTTGCTCAAACATTTCCAACCCAAGAAAATCATCGTTTTTTCGCGCGACGAACTCAAGCAGTTTGAAATGCAACAAGAGTTTAATCAAGATTGTATGCGTTACTTTATCGGTGATGTAAGGGATAAAGAGCGCTTAAATAGAGCAATGAGAGGCGTAGATTACGTAATCCATGCTGCGGCACTAAAACAAGTTCCTGCAGCCGAATACAATCCAATGGAATGCATTAAAACCAACATCAATGGTGCTGAGAATGTTATTGATGCAGCACTTAATAATGATGTTGAAAAAGTCATTGCACTTTCAACCGACAAAGCTGCGAACCCAATAAACCTATATGGCGCAACAAAGCTTGCTTCAGACAAGTTATTTGTAGCCGCCAATAACATTGCAGGTGGTCATAGAACTACATTTTCAGTCGTGCGTTACGGCAATGTTGTTTGTTCACGAGGATCAGTGGTACCAGTTTTCGAAAAATTCATTAACGAAGGCAAAGACCACATTCCAATTACCCACGAAGATATGACACGCTTTTGGATCAGCTTGCAAGAAGGGGTTGATTTCGTTCTTAAAAACTTTGAACGTATGTTAGGTGGTGAGATTTTCGTGCCTAAAATTCCATCGATTAAAATAACCGATTTAGCATCTGCAATGGCCCCGAATTTACCTCAAAAAGTCATCGGCATTCGCCCAGGAGAAAAATTGCACGAAGTAATGTGCCCTGCCGATCTATGCTATGACACATTTGAATATGACGACCATTTTGTTATCGCGCCAGGCATAAAATTTAGTAGCCGAAGCAACGATTTCACAATTAATGCAATTGGTGAAAAAGGACGACCAGTAAAACCTGGTTATGAATACAATTCAAAAGATAATCCACACTTTTTAAGTGTCGATGAAATAGCCGAATTCAATGCACAGGCTGTAAAATGATCCCATACGGCAAGCAGCACATTGATCAGCAAGATATAAATGCTGTTGTTGATGTTCTAAAGTCTGACTTTATTACACAAGGACCTGCTGTTTCATTATTCGAAAATGCTATTGCAGAATATGTCGGTGCAAAACATGCGATTGCTGCCAGTAATGCAACAGCTTGTTTGCACCTTGCGTGTCTAGCGTTAGGTATCGGTAACAACGACACCGTTTGGACATCACCTATTTCGTTCTTAGCATCAGCAAACTGTGCATTATATTGTGGTGCACAAATTGACTTTGTAGACGTAGATCCGCAAACGGGCCTTATGAGTGTTGAATCACTCACAAAAAAGCTCGCCGACGCCAAGCAACAAAATAAATTACCAAAAGCGATTATTCCCGTACACTTAGCGGGTCAATCGTGCGATATGCAAGCGATTTATAATGCTGTAGCGCCATATGACATTCATATTATTGAAGACGCTTCTCATGCCATTGGGGCAGATTATCAAGATAGCAAAGTCGGCAATTGTAAGTTTTCTGACATATGTGTATTTAGCTTTCATCCAGTCAAGATAATTACAACTGGCGAAGGCGGTATCGCAACAACTAATAATGATGTGTTAGCGAAAACGCTAAAACAATTATCAAGTCATGGGGTTACACGAAACCCAGCTGAACTCACCGAGGAGCACGGCCCTTGGTATTATGAGCAGCACATGCTTGGTTTTAATTACCGCCTAACCGATATTCAAGCAGCTTTAGGACTTAGCCAATTAAGCAAACTCGATGAGTTTGTTGCTAAGCGCAATAAACTCGCTTCATTGTATGATTCGCGTTTAAAGCACATCGACGTAACTCAATTACAGCGTGATAAACAATGTTATAGTAGTTTCCATCTCTATATCATCAATTTAAATCAACCAGCCAAACACAAGCACTGCTTTGAGCAATTACGTCACAATAAAATTGGCGTAAACCTGCACTACATTCCGATTCATATGCAACCCTATTACAAAAAACTAGGCTTCAAATTAGGTGATTTCCCCCATGCTGAGCGTTACTACCAAAGCGCGATAAGTTTGCCGCTCTACCCTGATTTAACGGAGCAAGAAATCAACTATATTTGTAACACCCTTGATAAAATACTAAATACTTGCGATGCCTAAGTTAGCACTTGGAACAGTACAGTTAGGACTTGATTACGGGATCAGTAATAATCAAGGTAGAGTCTCAATTGAAAACGCTAAGCAATTACTTATGCAAGCTGAGAGTTTATCTATTGATATGCTTGATACTGCAGCAATGTATGGCAGTAGTGAACGTGTTTTAGGCCAAATTGCTAAAGATAGTTTTAAGCTTGTTACAAAACTTGCTATTGACACCGATGCAACGATCAACGTGAGTCAGTTGCTTCAGGAATCTCTTATTAAACTAAGAAAACGATCAATTTACGGTGTAATGTTGCATGATGCAAACGTGTTAAATAGCTCACAGTCCTTTGAAATCGCTTTGCAACTCGCTGAATTAAAGGCAAGAGGGTTAGTACATAAAATTGGAATGTCACTTTACTTTCCAGAACAAATAAAGCTATTTGAAATACTTAAACCCGATATAATTCAAATACCTTTAAATGTATTAGACCAGCGTTTTTTACAAGATGGTTTATTAGCCCAAATGAAAGAGCAAGGTATTGAAATTCACGTACGTTCCGCATTTTTGCAAGGATTGCTCCTAATGTCACCAGAGTCACGCAGTCATTGTTTTTCGCAATTCAGCGAATTAAATGACTTCGACAACTTTGTTGATTCAGTATCTCACTCTAGGCTCGAAATTTGCTTAAGTTTTCTAAAATCAATTGATGAAATTGATCGAGTTGTTGTTGGCTGTTGTTCAGCATCAGAGTTATCACAAATTCACACCGCCTGGCACACCAAAGTTAATCTCAGTTACCACCAATTAGCTTGCACCAATAACTCGCTCATTATACCAAGTAACTGGCCACACCTTTAAAATAGAGGAAGTATGATAGGTATTATTGTTCAAGCTCGAATGAGTTCCACACGATTGCCGGGAAAAGTATTACTGCCTATTAATGGCGTACCCATGCTAGAGATTCAACTTAAGCGCCTTACGCAGACAAAAGTTGTGGACAAAGTTGTTGTGGCGACGTCAAATGAAGCGCTAGATAGTCCTATCGAGACACTATGCCAAAAACTTAATATAGAATGCTACCGTGGCGATTTAAATGATGTACTAGCACGATTTTATCATTGCGCTAAAGCGTTTCATTTTTCTCATATTGTACGCATATGTGGAGATTGCCCGCTTATTGACCCCGTGTTAATTGACCAAATAGTTAGCACACATATTACAAATAACACAGACTATACTAGCAACTGTGTCACAAGGTGCTTTCCCGATGGGCAAGATGTCGAAGTGTTTAGCTTTAATGCGTTAGAAACCGCTCATAAGAAAGCAAAAAAGCCTTCAGAGCGAGAGCACGTAACACCTTTTATTCGCGACTCTAACTTGTTTTCATTGAAAGATTTCACCATAGATCAAGATTATTCTGAATTTCGAATTAGCGTCGACCATCCCCAAGACTTTGAGGTAATTTCAGCAATCTATCGTCATTTCGATGGGCAACAATTTGGTTATCAACAAATCGTAGAGTATTTACAATCACACCCGCAAGTTAATGCGCTCAATGCCGATATAGAGCTAAATGAAGGCTACAAATTGTCGCTGTTACAAGACAAAGAACAAGGTTTCTAATTAATGACTATCAGCTTTTCTGAATCACTAAATTGGTATGAAAAGACGCAAAACATCATACCACTAGCGAGCCAAACCTTTAGTAAAAGTAAAATGGCTTTGCCTTTTAAAGCTGCACCACTTTTTATTAAGTATGGTAAAGGCGCTCAGGTTACCGACCTCGATAACAATATTTATACCGACTACATTAATGGCTTGCTCTGCGTTAGCTTGGGCTACCAAGACCAAGAAGTTGATGATGCAATCAAAGCACAACTTTTATCAGGCATAAGTTTTTCACTTCCCCATACATTAGAAGCTGAAGTGGCAAAGCTCTTAGTTGACCTTGTTCCCTGTGCTGAAATGGTTCGCTTCGCTAAAAATGGCAGTGATGTTACCAGTGCTGCCGTGCGCCTAGCACGAGCTTATACAGGACGAGAACACATTGCTGTGTGTGGTTACCATGGTTGGCAAGACTGGTACATAGGTTCGACCACACGTGATATGGGTGTGCCTGAAGCCACTAAAAAGCTAACTCATGGCTTCACTTACAACGATATCTCTTCACTAGAAGCGCTCATTGAAAATCACCCTGATGAACTTGCAGCAGTCATTATGGAGCCACTTAATATAGCGCCTCCTGAAGACGGTTTTTTAGAGAAAGTACGAGAACTATGCTCTCGTAATGGCATCGTGCTTGTTTTTGATGAAATCATCACAGGGTTTAGATATCACTTAGGTGGCGCTCAAAGCTACTTTGGTGTAACACCCGATTTAGCAACCTTTGGTAAGGGGATGGCTAATGGTATGCCGCTATCTGCCATTGTTGGCAGAAAAGACATTATGCTGTTGATGAATGAGATCTTTTTTTCAGGAACTTTTGGGGGCGAAACTTTATCACTGGCAGCAGCTAAAGCAACTATCGAAAAGATGAAGAAAGTTGAATTTAGTCAATATATATGGACGTTAGGTAATTACTTAGTAGAGCAATATCAAAAATATTGCTCAGAGTTTACAATGTTTGAACTAAAAGGACTCGCCCCTTGGACATTTTTAAATATTACCAACAACAGAGTTAACTCTGCAGACACAATTAAATCTTGGTTGATTCAAGAGCTCTGCAAACGCGGTGTTTTATTTATAGGAACACACAATCTTTCCTACGCGCATAGTTTTGAAAGCATAGATCAACTGATAATGCATTATCAGGAATTGTTTACTCAATTAAATGATTTGGATAAACAAGGTGATTTAGCTGCACATCTTGATGGTAAACAAATAGAGAATGTCTTTAAGGTCAGATAACACTATGAAAATTGGCGAAAGAGAAATATCAAGCAACACACCTCCTTACATCATTGCGGAAATGTCAGGGAATCATAATGGCGATATAAATAGGGCATTAAAGCTAATTGATGCAGCAGCTGAAGCAGGTGCAGATGCAGTTAAATTACAAACATATACCGCGGATACACTAACGTTAAACTCTAATAAAAAAGATTTTTGTATATCTGAAGGGTTATGGCAAGGTAAGAGTCTGTATCAATTATACGATTGGGCACATACGCCTTGGCAGTGGCACCAAGCGCTATTTGATCGAGCGAATAAGCTAGGAATTGATATTTTTAGTTCACCATTCGATGAAACTGCTGTTGATTTTTTAACTCAATTTGATCCACCTGCATACAAAATTGCTTCATTTGAGTTAATTGATCATGAGCTAGTTAAAAAAGTTGCTGAAACAAAAAAGCCAATGATTATGTCTACTGGTATGGCAAATATTCAAGAAATTGAAGAGGCGCTTGCTGTTGCCTTAAATTATGGTAACGGTCAAGTAACACTACTTCATTGCGTGAGTGGCTACCCTACCCCAATTGAGCAAACCAATTTAGCAACAATAAAAGCGCTTGCAGAAAAATTTGATCTCCCAATTGGCTTATCAGACCACACTTTAGGTAATACAACCGCTATTGCATCTGTAGCCTTGGGCGCTACAGTAATCGAAAAGCACTTTACGTTGGCACGAGCCGACAGAGGGCCTGACGCGGCATTTTCTCTAGAGCCCGAAGAACTAAAAGCTTTATGTAAGGATGTTCGTGACGCTTGGCACGCGATTGGTAAACCAAATTTCACCCTAGCGAAATCAGAACAGCCTAACCTTATATTTCGACGCTCTCTATACATCAGCAAAGATATAAAGAAAGGAGAAGTGTTCTCCAAAGACAATGTTCGCTGCATTCGACCGGGCTATGGACTTGCTCCAAAACACCTAGGTGTTGTTCTAGGTTTGGAAGCTACAATGGATATAGAAGCGGCTACAGCATTGACGTGGGATATGGTCAATAGACAGACGACAAATATATAAGTTGTTATATCATGGTTTAAGTTTGTCTTAGGCTCATTCAACCTGTACTCCAGCCAATTGGCAAAGGTATTCAGTTTACTTTCAGGTTTTGTGGCTCTGTTGTTAGCAAAGCTTATTCATATTGAATCAAGCCTTGATACCATAGACCTATTTAATGCACTTTATAAAAAAGACTGACTGTTCTCTATATTAAGATACAACCGTAATGTAATTAAGCTCAGTCTAATTTCATTTAATGGCGATATAAAATTAAAATTCAATTATTGTTCTAAAACAGGATCAAATTATGAAACCAGATAGCTTTATAGCTAATAGAACCAGCTTCGCAGAAGAAATTGGCCAACCGAACCTTTACGATATGATCGATCACTATGCCTTGTATGCTGGGGTACATACAATAGCAAATAAACTTTGGACTTTTGAATTACTGAAAAGTACTCAAGGAGTCCCTGGAGACATAATAGAGTTTGGTTGTTGGAAAGGTGCAAATTTAATGTTTTTAGCAAAAATGAGCTCTCTGTTAGAACCATATGCGCCAAAAACAATAATTGGGTTCGACAATTTTTCAGGCTTACCGACAGGTGTAAAAGAAGACGGAGAGTTCGCTAACACGCAAACAGGCAAGTACTGTGGTGATGAGCAGACACTAAAAAAAGCGATTTCATTATTCGAACTGGAAGACAAGGTAAAACTTATCCCTGGCGATGCGCTAGTCACTATTCCCGAATACGAAAAAGAAAATCCACACTCTTTAATTTCTTTCGCTTACTTAGATTTTGATTTATACGAGCCAACTCGTGCTGCATTAAAGTTACTCTCGGATTCAATTAGTATTGGTGGTGTAATTGTTTTTGATGAAGCATGTACTACAGAGTGGCCTGGAGAAACGTTAGCAATGAAAGAGTTTTTAAAAGAAACAAACAAAAAGTTTGAAATGCTTAGTAACCCCTTAAGCAAACAACCTACCGTTGCAATCAGACGAGTGGCTTAAAAGATGATCGTTACTCACCTGCAAAGCTCAACACAAATTGTTGAGATGGGAGAAATCCGAGTTTTAACAGATCCATGGCTAACGGAAGGTGAATATTATGGCAGTTGGTATCATTACCCACCATTTGCTGAATCTGAGCTAAGCTTACTTCAATACGATTATATCTATGTATCTCATATCCATCCGGACCATTTAAGTGAAGCGACATTAAACAAATTACCTTATAAAAAACCTATACTTATTCACAAATACAGTTCCCCGTTCTTAAAACGTAAATTGGAATTATTGGGTTTTGAGGTCATCGAGTTAGACAACACCACACCCTATAAATTTAAGAATGGTAGTCAATTAACTATTTATGCCGCTGATAATTGTAATCCAGAGCTCTGCTCAAAATTTTTGGGGTGTGGACATATTGAAACTAAATTTGGCAGCACTCAAATTGATTCCCTAGCACTGTTTTCACATGGAGGTAAACATTTACTTAATTTAAATGATTGCCCTTATGAATTAGCTAGTCATACAATTTTAAAGAATGGTCTTGATCAACTGGATATTGATCTTTTAATGGTTGGCTATGCTGGTGCAGGCCCTTATCCACAATGTTTTCAGTTTGACTCAATAGAACTAAAAGATAATGCTGTAAAGGCTAAACAAATACAATTTTTGCAACAAGCGCTAAATTTCATTGAACTTGTTAAACCTAAAGCCTTTGCACCATTTGCCGGTACTTATGTATTAGGCTCCCGTTATGCCCATATGAATGAGTATCGTGGCGTGCCGAGCCTAGAAGATGCCACCTGCTATTTAGAAGCCAACACCCCTAGCAACTCTAAGGGTCTACTTTTAAATCAGCATGATAAATACGATTTAACTATTCAGCAGTTAACAAAAAGCACCAAGGCAGTACCAACATTAAAGCAATATATGAACCATATTACCCAACAACCTCTCGCCTATGATAATGATGTCTGGGATGATAACGAGCTTGAGGACTTAATGTTAAACTCCTATTTGCGCTTTAAAACCAAAGCTGATGAAATTAACTACTCATCACCTACTTATTTAGTGATCGAAAGTGAGAAAGTATGTTTTACTATGTCTCTTGATAAAAAGCCTACCCAAATATTCAAAGACTCTCAGGTACCGCAGCCATATGTTCGATTAACGGTAGAGCATAACTTGCTTCACCGTCTACTTCGCGGTCCAAAATATGCGCATTGGAACAATGCTGAAATCGGTTCACACATTCAATATGAGCGAAAGCCCAATACGTTTGAGCGTGCTCTCTACCATTGCCTTTGTTTCTTCCACCAATAAATAGAAGTCATTCAATTAATCTCTCTTGGCTTTGTCATAGGTTAATAAGTGTTGTGGTCAATTAATCGTGGCCACAATCTAATTTTTTTACCTACCCGTTTCTATTTGGGGAAGTTCACAATAGCCACCATATAGCTAAGAATGGACGTATTAAAGTGTCTACAGATTTGCAACTAAGGAAAGTAAGATTATAGTTTATATGAATATCACATGAAATGAACTAGTTTGTCCCTACTTCTGTTCTAACTGCTTTTTCAAAAGTACGATGTCGCATAATCGTGTATCCCAACTAATATTATGCTTTTCAAAAATCTCATTTTTATCAGAGGTGTTATGATAAGTACCTGCACCCATTTGCGGTTTAGCTATAAGTTTACCAGTGACAATATCTTGCCACGATTGAATAAACAAATTTAAAATCGACTTCTGCAGTATCGCGTATGATGATGCTAGTGTCTCTTTTTGTAAATTAAAGTCAAGTTCACATTGTACCAAAATATCACCAGTATCCAGCTTATCATCAACTAGATGAATAGTTACGCCCTTTGGCGTATTATCGTAAAAGCTCCAAAAATTTGGATCTGCACCTTTGTTCCAAGGTAAATAACTAATGTGTAAGTTAATTATTTTACCAAAATACTCAGCAACAATATCTGCTCCAATAATGTGGCGATAACCATGACTAACGATAAAATCAGGCTCGATTTGCCTTACTTTTTCCAAACTTACGGAAGAGGATGTAAAAAACAACGCGTAATCTGAACGTTTTAACCATTGATACACCGCTGTTTTCTCTGCGCCTAAAAAGAGTACTTTCAACCTATCGCTTCCATTACTTTGTTATATATCCGTTCAACCCCTTTAGCGTCACAAATTCTTAGACCATTAAATTTCAAATCATCATATTTTTCGATCAGCGCAGATACCGCTAACTGAAGTTTATCTTCTATTTGTTCAAGTTTAATTTGAATCGCAATGTTCTCTAAAACAAGGGCATCACAAATATCGCGCTGATTATCAGCGATGGGCACGATTATGCTTGGTAACCCGATGCAAGCACGCTCCCAACATGACGATCCTGCGGCTCCTATTGCAACATCATGTTCCATCATAATTTCTGCCATATTATCAATATGGTCAAAATGTTTAATAAAATTAGAGTATCTGTTTGCGAACTCTTTAACCGACTTATAGTTTATTGCACTAGGTCTTAATAAGACTGTTGCGCGAAAATTAATGCGAGATTTAACGAGGGTTTGTAATACACGCAATGTCGCGTTAGGCTCATCACTTGCGCCAAAACTAATTAGCACTCTGAGAAAGCCATCAAGTGAAGGTTTAGTGACAGTATTGCGGTAATTTTGAAGCGTTGGATTTAACATTGTGTATCTTGTGCCCGTTAAGATACATCTACTATTTGAGTCGGAATAAGCGGCAGGTGTGCAATTAAGAGTTTGGTCAATTACCACATCGGCAACATGTCGTCTTTTTAAATCATCGATTGCAACCATTTTACAATTAAAATGCTGCTGAACTTGTGATTGCCATTTATAATCAAGGGCATAATTATCAACAATTACTATATCAACGTTCTGAATATATGCGCAAAACTGTTTAGCATCTTGCTGCCAACCTATCCCTAACCAGCTTTCGTATGAAGAAAGTAACTGAGAAGATGATGGCTCTTGATTGTGCAGTGTAACCACCTCAAAATTCCAACTCATCAAAAAGGGGATTAAATTGCCGGGCAAATCTCTGCATACAAATGCGATTGTGTGACCATGCTCACGAAAGCAACGTGCTAAGTTAAGGCAGCGCATAACATGCCCCGCACCAATTTGACTTGATGAGTCAACTCTAATCGCTATGTGCATCTATTTTTGCTTATTTGGATATGCATCGTCGATTTGTTTATATAGTAAGCTTATACCTACACGCTCATCTACATCTGTTCTCAATTCACGCGCAGAGTGAGTAGAAATATCTGTTGCTAGCGTCGAATAAAGCGGATTCCATGTAAACATTCTACTATGATCAAATTTGTAACTATACAGCCCTTCACAGTGGCTATATTTATTCTTGTAAGGATATGGAGGTAAAAAGTCCTGAATAATAATATACCCACCATTTTCCAACACCTTATCAACCCTTGCTGCAATGGTAAATAAATCTTCCCTATCACATAAGTAAAGGCAAAAACCAAGAATCACTAGGTCAAAACTATCTTTTTCGAAATCAATTGAATCCGCTGTTGCTACAGACAAATGCAAATGTGGATAATTTATTTTACCAGTTTCAATTGCGGAAGATGACGGATCTACGCCGTACCCGTCCGAACCGAACTCCTTATACAAAGAATGAAGCCTTAGACCACTTGCACAACCAATCTCAAGTACACGTTTAGGGGTCAACTCCTGCCCTTTAATAAAATCGATTACCTTGTCTTCATTATTTTCACAATAAACTTGCTTGTTCCGTTCAAACCACTTATCACCTTCTGATGAGAGAAAAATATCACGCTGATCTATTTTCATAATATTTACTCTATCCAAATGTGAGAATCATCGACAAGATCAATTTTAAATGGACTTTCTAAAAATTCTTTTTTCATTTCAAGTACATATTCTTGAACAATTTTTCCAGCCTCGGAAAAACGCTGTAAACTTTCTTGCTCACTGTTGTATGAATTTAAAATGTTCAAAAGCACAGAGTGCGTATGTAACAAACTGCCACGGAGTAAATCGTTAAAATGAGATACATTACTAGCGTTAAAACCTTCTAGGCGTTGTAATTGCTCTTCTAAAACAGCAATTGCGGCATCTTTTGAATCTGGTATTTCATCAAACTTTTCAACAATGAGATCACATAAATCTGCAAACATCTCTTGTTGTAAATTATTCTCAAATGTTTTCAGATCTGTATCTGAAACTGGCTTTGTGAGCTTAGAGAATATACTCTCAACAATTGCGTTTTTATCAAGTTCTTTTAATTCAGGTAGGTCTTGCGAATGTATTCCTTGAGTGCCTTTAATGTTCGCACCGTTGCTGCAGTTAACCACATTTAAATGTGGCTGTAATCTAAGAAACTCTTCTATAACCATTCTAGAGTAGTTATAGATTAAGTCAGTGTTAACCGTCTCAACAAAGTTCCCCACAACTTGCAATTCAGAGCCCGACGCATCATAAAGTTTACGATCACTGCCTGAGTCAGTACTATAATAGATACTCTTTTTTGAGTGATGTTGTGAACCTACATAGCCCATATCAACACCAAACAAATAAACATTTTCAAACCCCATCTTTTCAACAAATGCTAATGCACAATTTGACACTGTAGGGTTACAATAATTTAAGTACGCTAAACTGCTCGGATTTGATTCTTTATTTTGTATATATAAAGCAGTTCCCGCCTCACCCGTCTTCATTGCTTGAATTGAGCGTTTAAATAACGGAAAAACTTCAGGCTGTACTGTATTTAGTGCCAGCAGATTAATTGATTTAACGTACTCGGGATCATCAACTGCATCAATAACCGTTTTCGTAATTAAACAGCGCTCCATTTCACAGTGAAAGTCTGGTGTAATTTGATATTTATGCAATGCGCCGATTGCAGAACCACAGCTAATAATGATTGCGCGATTTTGCATAGTTCGCACAAACTCTATGTCATTATCTAGTGAAGGGCCATTAGCAACTAAGAAAACAGGGACTTGTTTTAAGCTTTCAAGCGGACCACTTTTTAATAAAGGCACCGAATTTTTCATATTGTAGTAAAAATGCCCGACACTCATTAAGGCGTCATCATAAAAGCCAAAGCCAAGCATATTTTCATGAAAGCGCTTTGTTACCTCGGCAACGGCCTCGGTTAATATTTTATCGGTATAATGAACATAAATATAAGAATGGGCCGCATGAAATCGCCCTATTTTAATAAACACATCTGCAATTTCTTTAACTAACTCTTTATCACTTTCAGCCTCACCCAAGCTTAAGTGTAATTGAGCTTCATCGGCATTTAATTGTTCTAAAATTTTTGTCCAGTCAGTTAAAAATAAGCTTAAATAAAATAAATCCAAATGTGGTTCGTAAAGGTACAAGTTTTTAACGCGATGCTCTTCAAGCATTGCCTCGATATGGCTACCAGCACCAATACCAAATATCAGCATTGACGAAATAGTATTTGGCAGCTTATCCAACTCTTCTTCTTCCAGCCCTTCTAGATAAAACTTAGTAAGTTTTTTTAAATACCTAGTATGTAAAAAGCGATCAATTTTTTCTTCTCGTTCCGCGAAGTTATTCTTAATATATTGCGGTTCACTTTTAAATCGCTTGTATTGTAAATAAGAGCTTTTAAACACGTTTTCTGCATACATGTACTTATTTGTTTGTGTATCAAATATATTGACACCGAACTCTTCATCAAAGCGTAATTCGTATCGTTCAAGCTTATAATTTAAAAAGCTATGATAAATATCTGGGTAAAAACTCAAAAAGGAGTTCATATTGCTTTGAAAACGCGCCTCGAGATCGAAATCTGGAGACATAAAATTATCAGAAAGTGATTGTAGTTCGCGCTCGAGCTTTACCCTCTTTTGCAATACTTTTTGAACACCTTCTAATCGCTCAATTTGTGCTTGGATATTTTTATCTAAACTATCTTTCATTTATAAAAGCCCTTTACACCTTGTGGTCTAGGTACGTTAAGATTGCTTTTTGCGCTTTCACGCCAGCACTTAACTTAGTTTGAATCTCTTTTTTCTGATCAAAAGCATTTTTTAAGCCAACACTATCAATATGTTCAACTTCATTCAGCATTTCAACTGCTTGTTCAAGTACATTATTTGATACTGTGAGTGATTCTAAAGGGGGGATAGTCTTTAGCAGAACTGAACGCTCTGCCAAAACAGATTCAGCATGAGTTATATTTCTATCGTAAAGGGCTGTTTTTATATCTTGAGATAAAGTGTTTACTTTTGTCAAAGCGTCAATTAGTTGTCGTTCATCCATAGCTTAGATTACTGCTTATGTTCTGCAATTAACTGAAACCCCTTTTGTTTATCCTCTTCGCTGATCCCATCCCACGCTTGCTTGATAGGTAAAAATAGGTTTTTCACTTCTTCCACCATATCCGCTGAACTATTCAAGTTTGCCTCACTTAAACGAATAACCATATAGTCATATAAGTTGTTAAGATTATCAGAAATCTCTCCACCTGCTTCCATATTTAGCCCGCCTTTGAGGCCACCAATCAAATCAATTGATTTATTAATGGCCTGTGAGCGCGCTTCGATATCTGCACGGTCAATGCTTGCTTTAGCAATATACAACTGTGTCATCAGTTCTTTCATTAAAACTTGAATAATTTCATACGGATTAGCCGCAAGCAATGACAGCTCATTTTGCGCTTTCTTGTATTTATTGACCTGATGATTAACCATATTTTCCTCTTAATCTTTACTGCTTTTCGTAACAGGTAATATATTTGCTATATACGAGCCCGCCACTTGATACTGAGCCATAACCCGGTCTAGAGCTGCATATTGGCTTCGCAACGACGCTTCTAACTCATCGAGCCTGACTTCCAGCTTTTCTCGCTCTATCGTAATGTCTTCCATCGATTCGTTTAATGTTGTCTCACGTTCAACTAGCGAGCCCTTTTTACCTGTAAACAATTCAACATAATCGTTAACCTGCTTACCAAGACCTGTGTCACCAACAAATAAACTTTGAACTTCTGAAAAATTATCAGATAAGGCTGACTCAAAACGTTCTGTGCCACTTGGATTAGTTCCCAGTGCAATACTGGAAATTTCCATTTTACCTTCACGGTCAAAGGTAATACCTAAATCATAAAGTGATTTAACATTAGTATTTGTACCAGATATTTCACCTGTAAACATTCTCTGCAATTGCTGTTCCACAATTCGAATACTGCCATCAGCTGCAAGTAATCCATTTTCAGGATCAGATAATCCGTCTAACTGTGATTTAAGTTCGTTATATGCATCAACAAACCCTTTCAGTTTTTCCTTTGCTTCAGATTGGTCAACACCAATAGTAACGGTTTCTGCGCCTGCTGTTGTTTCTTTAAGAGTTATGACCGTGCCCTGAATTTTATCTGATAACTTATTATCACTATCAGTGACAAGCTGGCCATTTATCAATGCTCGTGCATTTCCCGCGGCTTGCGTCTCTGTAAGACCCGCTGCAGCTGTAGGTGCAGATGTTGCAATTGAAGCAAGCGAATCATCATCCGCAGTTACTGTAAGTGAATTACCGTCACCGGTCACGTCTGAGTTAAATGTGAGAACAGCACCGGCATCTGAGTTAATAATGTTGGCACTTACACCAAAATTATCGCCTGCAGCATTAATTTTCTCACGAATATCTTCTAAAGTGTCAGCCGCATCAACTGCAATCGAAAAACTATTTCCGCCTGCTGCAAATGTTAAGTTGCCGCTTCCTACTGGATCTGTCGCACTACCTAGCGCAGCTGATTCAAGTTTTGAGCCTTGAGCAAGGGCTTGCACCTCAATAGCAAACTCACCCGATTGAACAGTCGAACTAGCAAAAATCTCAAACGCCTGCTTATCTTCTTCAAGGCCGTTTTTAAAACTCACCGTGCGTGCAGTAAAGGTTTCTTCTTTAGCTAGTTCAGCCAAAGCAGAATTAAAGTTGTCTAACGCCGATTTAAACGTACCAACACCAGATAGCTCAGTTGCATATTGAATTTCACGTTTATTTAATTGTTGCTCTTTAGGCTCTTTTTCAGCAAGAAGCGTTGTTTTTATTATCGTTTCGAGATCAAGACCTGAGCCAACACCTGCCGCTGTAATACCAGCCATAAATCACCTCAATTACACTTTTTTATCAAATAACATACCTGAGCTCGCACCTAGGATTTCTGTTTGCAACTGTTCAATTTTCTTAGATACTTCAATCATTTCTTCTGATGGGATCTGCCTTAACACTTCCTGTGTTTGTGAGTCAGAGACCACAACCACTGATAGTCCATCAAAACGTTCGATTGAAAAATCGACATTTTTTGATTGCAATTGAGCAAATTGCCTTACTTTATCAATAGTTTCAAGCAAGGTTTGCGCCAACTCGTCATCAGATAGAGGTGTAGGTACCTCTTCAATAACACTTTTATCCTTAGCCTCGGCATCGTTTATAGGCTTGACCATAGTATCTTGATTAACGGCCTCAACAGGGTCACGGATTGGATTGGCCGTCATTGAAATATCACTTAAATTCATAGCAACTCCAAAATTTGGAATGAGCAGCTTTAAACACAATTATAGTCCTATAACGTGCTTAAAGCTTACTTACATTTCTGTAAAGTGAAAGCTACCTCACTTTACCTGAATTACAGCAGTGACAATGCTATTTGAGGCTGCTGATTAGCCTGCGCTAGCATTGAGCTTGAAGCCTGTTGTAATACTTGGTTACGCGCCAATGCCGCACTTTCTGCTGCAAAGTCTGTATCCATAATACGTGACTTAGACGCTGCTACATTTTCTGCTACGTTATTTAAATTACGAATAGTCGAACTAAAACGGTTTTGTTTCGCACCAAGATCAGCACGTACACCGTTCACTGTTGACAACGCATCATCAAGAGCGGTAATTGCTGTTTGAGCTTGTGAGGCTGTTGCAATAGTATCATCATTTAATGCAAGGCCTGTTGCGCCCATACTAGTACCAATACTTACTGTAATCGTTTGACTTGCGTCTGCACCCACTTGGAACGCTGCGGTAAATGAACCATCTAAGATATTCACACCACCAAAGCTCGTATCTGTAGCGACGCGGTCAATCTCGCTCGACAGTTCAGAAAATTCTTTTTGCAGTGCTGCGCGGTCAGATGCTGTATTTGAACCATTCGCTGATTGAATTGCCAGTACACGCATACGTTGCAACATATTTGAGGTTTCTTCTAACGCACCTTCTGCTGTTTGCGATAGTGAAATACCATCGTTTGCATTACGTGCACCTTGGTTTAAACCTTGTACCTGCGCGTTTAAACGCGTACCAATTTGTAAGCCAGCCGCATCATCTGCTGCACTGTTTACGCGTAAACCAGACGATAAACGCTGGAATGATGTTGATAATGCCTCGCTCGAACGAGAGAGTTGTCTTTGAGAATTCAAAGACATTATATTTGAGTTAACACTTAAAGCCATGAGAGCCTCCAATAATAATTAACATAGGAACTATCAGTAGCAAGAGAGAGAGTAAGCTACAGATAGTTTTCTGTCCCATCTTCGTTATCGGCGGCCGCCTAAAACCCTTTAGCTTTTTTTTAATTTTTTTTAACGAAAAGTAAAAAACGGCCATTTGGCCGTTTTGTATGAGAGGGAGTACTAACCTAGTTAATTAGGAGAGAGTATTAACCAATTAGTGATAGTGCTATCTGAGGCTGTTGATTTGCCTGCGCTAACATTGAGCTTGATGCTTGTTGTAACACCTGGTTACGCGCAAGACTTGCACTTTCAGCCGCAAAGTCCGTATCTAAAATACGTGACTTAGACGCTGACACATTTTCAGAAATATTATTCAAGTTACGAATAGTCGAGCTAAAACGGTTTTGCTTCGCACCGAGATCTGCACGTATACCATTTACCGTAGACAAAGCGTCATCAATTGCGGTAATCGCTGTCTGAGCCTGAGATGCAGTCGCAATTGTGTCATCGTTTACAGCTAAACCTGTTGCCCCCATACTTGTTGCGATAGCGACATTGATCACTTGGTTCGCATCTGGACCAACCTGGAAATCAGCTGTAAATGTTCCATCTAAAATATTTACACCACCAAACGTTGTATCACTTGCTACACGGTCGATTTCACTCGATAGCTCAGAAAACTCTTTTTGCAATGCTGCACGATCTGATGCTGTATTTGAACCATTTGCTGATTGAATTGCCAGAACACGCATACGCTGCAGCATGTTCGATGTTTCTTCTAGCGCACCTTCCGCTGTTTGCGATAGTGAAATACCATCGTTTGCATTACGTGCGCCTTGGTTTGCACCATTTACTTGCGATTGTAAACGTGTACCAATTTGAAGACCAGCCGCATCATCTGCTGCACTGTTAACACGTAAACCAGATGACAAACGTTGGAAGGACGTGCTTAACGCATTTGTTGAATTCGATAATTGACGCTGTGCGTTCAATGATGTGACGTTTGAATTTACATATAAAGCCATAATGTTCACCCTCTAGTTCTAAGCAATTATGCTAAAAAGAACTGTTATCTAATTAATTTCTTTAACTAAAAACTATATCGACAGTGGGAATAATTTCTTTAGAAAAAACCTGTAATTTTTTGCACTTTTTTAAATCACAAAATAAAAAAAGCAGCCAAATGGCTGCTCTTATGAGAGAGGGAGTACTAACTTGATTAATTAGGAGAGAGTGTTAACCAATTAGGGATAATGCGATTTGTGGCTGTTGATTTGCCTGGGCTAACATTGAGCTTGATGCTTGTTGTAGCACCTGATTACGAGCAAGACCCGCACTCTCCGCCGCAAAGTCTGTATCCATAATACGTGATTTCGACGCCGATACGTTTTCTGAAACATTGTTTAAATTACGAATAGTCGAACTAAAACGGTTTTGCTTCGCACCTAAGTCAGCTCGCACACCATTTACAATCGATAAAGCATCATCTAGTGCTGTAATCGCTGTTTGCGCACCTGCTGCTGTACTAATCGAATCATCTGAAAGTGCAAGGCCAGTTGAGTTCATGTTAGTGGTAATTTTCACCTGAATTGTTTGGTTCGCATCTGGTCCTACTTGATAGTCTGTATCGTATGTACCATCTAAGATATTTACACCACCAAACGTTGTATCACTTGCTACACGGTCTATCTCTGCTGATAATTCAGCAAACTCTTTTTGTAGTGCATCACGGTCTGAATCAGTGTTTGAACCATTCGCCGATTGAATCGATAAAACACGCATACGTTGCAACATATTTGACGTTTCTTCTAGTGCACCTTCTGCTGTTTGCGCTAGTGAAATACCATCGTTCGCGTTACGTGCGCCTTGGTTTGCACCATTTACTTGCGATTGTAAACGTGTGCCAATTTGTAAACCTGCTGCATCGTCCGCTGCACTGTTAACACGTAAACCTGATGATAAACGCTGAAAAGACGTGCTTAACGCATTTGTTGAATTTGATAATTGACGCTGTGCGTTCAATGATGTGATGTTTGAATTTACATATAAAGCCATGATTCTCGCCCTCTTCTATCTGCGGTGTCTACCGCCAAACAACTCGTTTGATTAAGATATCGACACGTCAAAAAGATTCTTTAATCAATTTTTACAAGTAAGCAACTAGAAGAAAAATAACCAACAAATAAACAAAGAGTTACTTTAATAAATTAATCACGAAATGCTTTTAATTTTGAAGCATGATTCATTCTGATTGTTCTAGTTTAGAGGTGTAATTGTTTAGTTTGGGCTCTATGAATACGGTATATGGGAGGGATATTATTCAGTCAAATATTTATAGATCACACCACTCAGTGTGATCTATAAAAAGCATTACGATTACTATTTATTACAGCAATGACAACGCAATTTGCGGCTGCTGGTTAGCCTGCGCTAACATTGAGCTTGAAGCCTGTTGTAATACTTGGTTACGCGCCAATGCCGCACTTTCTGCTGCAAAGTCTGTATCCATGATACGTGACTTAGACGCTGCTACATTTTCTGCTACGTTGTTTAAGTTACGAATAGTCGAACTAAAACGGTTTTGCTTCGCACCAAGATCAGCACGCACACCGTTCACTGTTGACAACGCATCATCTAGTGCACCTATAGCTGTTTGTGCGCCTGCAGCAGTACTGATAGAGTCATCAGAAAGCGCAAGTCCTGTTGAGTTCATATTTGTCGTTACTTTTAACGTAATAGTCTGGTTTGCATCAGCACCAACTTGGAAGTCTGTGTCGTACGTACCATCTAAAATATTTACACCACCAAAGCTCGTATCACTTGCAACACGATCAATCTCAGCAGATAGCTCTGTGAATTCTTTTTGCAGTGCATCACGATCCGAATCAGTGTTTGAACCATTCGCTGATTGAATTGCCAGTACACGCATACGTTGCAACATGTTCGAGGTTTCTTCCAACGCACCTTCTGCTGTTTGCGATAGTGAAATACCATCGTTCGCATTACGTGCACCTTGGTTCAAACCCTGTACTTGCGAGTTTAAACGTGTACCAATTTGTAAACCTGCCGCATCATCTGCTGCACTGTTTACACGTAAACCAGACGATAAACGCTGGAATGATGTTGATAATGCCTCGCTCGAACGAGAGAGTTGTCTTTGAGAATTCAAAGACATTATATTTGAGTTAACACTTAAAGCCATGAGAGCCTCCAATAATAATTAACATAGGAACTATCAGTAGCAAGAGAGAGAGTAAGCTACAGATAGTTTTCTGTCCCATCTTCGTTATCGGCGGCCGCCTAAAACCCTTTAGCTTTTTTTTAATTTTTTTTAACGAAAAGTAAAAAACGGCCATTTGGCCGTTTTGTATGAGAGGGAGTACTAACCTAGTTAATTAGGAGAGAGTATTAACCAATTAGTGATAGTGCTATCTGAGGCTGTTGATTTGCCTGCGCTAACATTGAGCTTGATGCTTGTTGTAACACCTGGTTACGCGCAAGACTTGCACTTTCAGCCGCAAAGTCCGTATCTAAAATACGTGACTTAGACGCTGACACATTTTCAGAAATATTATTCAAGTTACGAATAGTCGAGCTAAAACGGTTTTGCTTCGCACCGAGATCTGCACGTATACCATTTACCGTAGACAAAGCGTCATCAATTGCGGTAATCGCTGTCTGAGCCTGAGATGCAGTCGCAATTGTGTCATCGTTTACAGCTAAACCTGTTGCCCCCATACTTGTTGCGATAGCGACATTGATCACTTGGTTCGCATCTGGACCAACCTGGAAATCAGCTGTAAATGTTCCATCTAAAATATTTACACCACCAAACGTTGTATCACTTGCTACACGGTCGATTTCACTCGATAGCTCAGAAAACTCTTTTTGCAATGCTGCACGATCTGATGCTGTATTTGAACCATTTGCTGATTGAATTGCCAGAACACGCATACGCTGCAGCATGTTCGATGTTTCTTCTAGCGCACCTTCCGCTGTTTGCGATAGTGAAATACCATCGTTTGCATTACGTGCGCCTTGGTTTGCACCATTTACTTGCGATTGTAAACGTGTACCAATTTGAAGACCAGCCGCATCATCTGCTGCACTGTTAACACGTAAACCAGATGACAAACGTTGGAAGGACGTGCTTAACGCATTTGTTGAATTCGATAATTGACGCTGTGCGTTCAATGATGTGACGTTTGAATTTACATATAAAGCCATAATGTTCACCCTCTAGTTCTAAGCAATTATGCTAAAAAGAACTGTTATCTAATTAATTTCTTTAACTAAAAACTATATCGACAGTGGGAATAATTTCTTTAGAAAAAACCTGTAATTTTTTGCACTTTTTTAAATCACAAAATAAAAAAAGCAGCCAAATGGCTGCTCTTATGAGAGAGGGAGTACTAACTTGATTAATTAGGAGAGAGTGTTAACCAATTAGGGATAATGCGATTTGTGGCTGTTGATTTGCCTGGGCTAACATTGAGCTTGATGCTTGTTGTAGCACCTGATTACGAGCAAGACCCGCACTCTCCGCCGCAAAGTCTGTATCCATAATACGTGATTTCGACGCCGATACGTTTTCTGAAACATTGTTTAAATTACGAATAGTCGAACTAAAACGGTTTTGCTTCGCACCTAAGTCAGCTCGCACACCATTTACAATCGATAAAGCATCATCTAGTGCTGTAATCGCTGTTTGCGCACCTGCTGCTGTACTAATCGAATCATCTGAAAGTGCAAGGCCAGTTGAGTTCATGTTAGTGGTAATTTTCACCTGAATTGTTTGGTTCGCATCTGGTCCTACTTGATAGTCTGTATCGTATGTACCATCTAAGATATTTACACCACCAAACGTTGTATCACTTGCTACACGGTCTATCTCTGCTGATAATTCAGCAAACTCTTTTTGTAGTGCATCACGGTCTGAATCAGTGTTTGAACCATTCGCCGATTGAATCGATAAAACACGCATACGTTGCAACATGTTTGATGTTTCTTCTAGCGCACCCTCTGCTGTTTGAGCTAGTGAAATACCATCGTTCGCGTTACGTGCGCCTTGGTTTGCACCATTTACTTGCGATTGTAAACGTGTACCAATTTGTAAACCTGCTGCATCGTCCGCTGCACTGTTAACACGTAAACCAGATGATAAACGCTGGAAAGACGTGCTTAACGCGTTTGTTGAATTTGATAATTGACGCTGTGCGTTCAATGATGTGATGTTTGAATTTACATATAAAGCCATGATTCTCGCCCTCTTCTATCTGCGGTGTTTACCGCCAAACAACTCGTTTGATTAAGATATCGACAACAATGAAAATGACTTTAGAAAAAACTTAATAAAATTTAAAGCCCCCGATAAATCAAGGGCTTTAGAGCTATTATCCCTGAAGAAGTGACAACGCGATTTGAGGTTGTTGGTTAGCTTGCGCCAACATTGTGCTCGATGCTTGCTGCAGAACCTGATTACGTGCTAATGCCGCACTCTCCGCCGCAAAGTCTGTATCCATAATACGAGACTTCGATGCTGAAACATTTTCAGCAACACTTTTTAAGTTACGAATAGTTGAACTAAAGCGGTTTTGTTTCGCACCTAGATCAGCGCGTACAGCATTTACTGTAGACAAAGCATCATCAAGTGCTGCAATTGCAGTTTGAGCTCCTGCCGCAGTACTGATTGAATCATCCGAAAGAGCAAGCCCTGTTGTGTTCATATTGGTGGTAATTTTCACCTGAATCGTTTGGTTCGCATCAGGACCAACTTGATAATCTGTGTCGTATGTACCGTTTAAGATATTTACGCCACCAAACGTTGTATCTGTTGCCACACGGTCTATTTCAGATTGTAATTCAGCAAATTCTTTTTGCAGCGCATCACGGTCTGAATCTGTGTTTGAACCATTTGCCGATTGAATTGATAAAACACGCATACGTTGTAGCATGTTTGTTGTTTCTTCTAACGCACCTTCTGCGGTTTGCGACAGTGAAATACCATCATTTGCGTTACGTGCACCTTGATTAGCACCATTTACTTGCGATTGTAAACGAGTACCTATTTGCAAACCTGCCGCATCATCTGCTGCACTATTAACACGAAGACCTGATGATAAACGTTGGAACGAAGTACTTAATGCATTGGTTGAGTTCGCTAACTGCCTTTGAGCATTAAGTGACGTTATATTGGAATTTACATATAAAGCCATTTTTTTCTCCTAAGTTAGAATACAGTGGCGCAAAGCTCTCTCCTTCTTTGCGCTACTGTTAGTACTCCCGGCTCTCATGACGGGAAGTGCTTTGTTAAAGCGAACTTTAACGTTTGCACTAAGTTGCGTCTTTGACGCACTAACTTAAAAGCATTAAACGTGCCAACTTATATATAATCAAACAAAGTTAAACCTGAAACTCGGCCAAATGTCGCTTGCGCGGCCTGTAGCGCGGTTTCATTTTTCTTCAATTCGCTGATTGCTTCAGCCATATCGGCCTCTAATAAACTTGCCTTGGTGGCAACGTTTACGATTTCCTCTCCGGAATTGGCATTTTCATTCCTTGTAACGGCATTTAATCTCCCCCCAATACTTGCCCGGGTGAAAGTAATTGCCTCTTGCGCATTATCTAACTCTACAACTGAATCTGCAAGCGTCTCTTGCAATTGAGCCTGCGTACTTGCAGGATTTTCAAGTACCGAAATAAGCCCTTCTAATGTGTTTAAAATGTTCTTGTTGGTAGGTGTTTCTAGCGTAAAATCAGCTTGCCCTGGCGCAGCACCTTGTAGCGATATCTCCATGCCAGCAAATTCTATTGACTCACCGGTAAAATCTCCAGTGACAGCAGGTACTAGTGGCGAGCCATTTTGTCTGATCTCGTACTGATCTGGTGCGCCAGCCGTAACGACTACATTGAAAGTATTATTCGCGGGTGTGAGCGGGTCATAATAGTTAGCGTGAAATTGATCAAATTCAGCTTGTTGCTTAACATACACACTGCCCGCGGTAATTGCCCCCGGCAATATTGTCATCGCATTACTGGCAACATTTAGCCGCGCTTTCGTTTTTTCAAACAAATCTGCACCATTGTCAGTAGCTTGAATATAAGTTGAAGTAGCAACTTGAATCGAGTGATTACCCTGATCGCCGTTGTATGTATAAGTTTGACTAGCACTATCGTAAGAATAAGCCGCTTTACTATCTTGAAAACCAGAGAAAATAAAACGCCCATCTTCAGAGCGCGTATTCATCAAATCAAGTAAACTTTTTTGAATTTCAGCTAGTTCTTTACTAATACCCTCACGGTCGGTGTGAGTATATGCACCATTACCAGCTTGAATAGAAAGTTCGCGTGCTCGCTCTATTTGCGTATTCATACTTTTTAGCGCATTTTCTTCTACTTCTAAGCGCCCGCGTAAGAAACTCATATTCTTGTCAAACTGGTCATTCAGTTCTAGTTTTTTCGTAATCAAGTTCGCTTGTGCCATAGCGGCGGGATCATCCGCTGCTGTTAGTACCTTTTTCTGCGTATTCACTCTCAGTTGAGAATCTACAAGTTTCTCTTGGCCACTCAAAATACTATCGAGGCTATTTTGATACATAATATTATTCGATAAACGCATCTCGACTACCTCGCTGCATTAAGTATTGTGTCAAACACTGTGCTTGCGGTACTTAAGATCTTTGCCGCTGCCGCATAAGATTGTTGATAACGTAATAAGTTAGCCGCTTCTTCGTCTAAATTTACACCTGAAATCGACTCATACCACGCATTAGATTGATTAGCTAACGCATCAAATGCCACTTGATTGGTTTTAGCTTGCGCAGTTTTCATACCAACATCAGTCACTATATTACCGTATGCTTCATTAATCTTAGTGAGGTTATCACCATTGGTTACGATAGCACTTGACCTCACTAACTCTCGATTTTGAATATCTGCCAGTAAAAGGCCGTTTCGGCTATCGTCAAAGCCATCAGTATTAAACTCAATCGTAAATGAGTCACCCGTTTCTGCTATACCTTCAAGGTTAAAATCAAAACCATAGGTATTGTATGGTGCACCTGCTTGTGCCAAAACATTGTCATAAGGCGGTGTCAAAACAACCGTATTCGTTACGGGTGGTGCACCATCAGTAATTGTAAACTCATTAGGATTTGCCGTTTTAGTTAGTGTAATGGTGCCATTAGCTAAAACTGGCGGAGGACCTGGATTAAATCCTGGTGCAGTGGTGTCAGAAACAGTGCTTGACGCTATATTACCTGACCCTCTGTTGGCTAAGTCACTGTTAGTGCGTATCGGTGAAGCTAACGCTAAATCTTCCGGTCGCATGGTCGCAAGATCGAAGCTCGTCGATGCCTCTGAGTTAAGTTTAAGTTCAAATTTATCACCAACTGCAGCGCCTGCTCCTACATTAATTTGCAAACCAAAAAGCTCTCCGCCTACCGCTGTGCCCGAATTAGCCTGCCCAGCAGCGACAGCTGCAACAATAGGCGTACCAATTGGGTCGCCATATGAATCAAGCGCAGTAACTGTAATTTGGTTCGCTGCTGTATACTCAATTAAAAAATCATTTGGCGGTAACTCACTGCCTTTACCTGGCTCAATGGTTCCACTTATTTGAGCCGTCCCCGTGTTCGCTGCATAGGAATAAGCACCTGCGGTTGGAATGTTAAATAAATCGCCGCCAAGCTCACCATCGCCGTCTAATCCAAGCCTATTTTGCTGATTGAATGCATCCGCCATTGCTAGGCTCAATTGGCCTAACTTGTTTTGTGACGAAATAAGTATTTCTTCACGGTAAGCTAGTAGCCCGCCAATTTTTCCTTTTAGTACACTGGTATTCACTTCAAGCGGTATAGCTTTGCCTGAATCCACATCTAATTTTAAATCTTTAAAATTGGGGTCAGGATCACCAGAAATTGAAAATAAATTAAACGCGCCATCTTCCATTACAACAGCTTCACCCGTGCCCATAAATACAAGTTTTTCACCATTTGGACCATCAAGTGTTTCAATGTCGATGTATTCAGATAGCTCTTTAATTGCCAAATCACGCTGATTGATAGTGCCATTTAGAGCACTGCCATCAGGCCCCGATGTTCCAGAAGCAATTGATAAGTTTAGCTCGCTAATCTTAGTGATAAGTGAATTAGCTTCATTCGCATAGATTTCGAGCTGATCGTTAACGATGGTTTTTTGATCAAAAACGATACCCGATAATCGGTTAAGCTGATCGATGTAACCTTGGGCATTACTAAAAAACAGGGAGCGACTAACACTAGACGATGGTTGGTTTAAACTATCTTGTAACGAGCCAAACAACGAGTTTATGCTCGTTCCGAGACTATTAGACTCTTCAGCAAATAGGCTATCTACTCGCGCGGACTCGCTAACAATTTGGTTGTAAAAAGCCGCATTGGAAATATCGCGATTAAGCTGCTCTTGCGCAAAACTATTCACTAAGCGGAAAGTTTGCCCAAGTCCAACTTGATTATCGAACAGTGTTCTATGTTCTGTGCGCTCTCGAACATAACCTTCGGTATTGACGTTGGTAATGTTTTTACTGGTAGTTTGAAGTAACTCTGAGCTTGCACGTACACCTGAGTTTGCAATATTAAGTAGATTAAAAGACATTAGTTAGTGCCTCCTAAACTTGTTATCGAACTTTTCATCATATCTTTTACATTTATTCCTGAAGCGACAGCATCGAGTGCTTGCGTAAATTCACTGCGCTTTAACACGTCTTTTATTTTATCTGCATAATTAGGGTCAGTTGCATACCCTGCTTTTTGTAATTCATCGAGGTACTGAGATGGGTTTGATGTTATTTTTAGCGCTGACTGATAGCGTGGGTTTTGCTGTAAAAAATTCACAAAATCATCAAAACTTTCGGCAATGCTGTTATACGCTCTAAAATTAGATTGTTTTTTAACGGCAACGCCTTGTTCAAATTCAAGCGAAGCTTTCGCGGTTTTATCACCTTGCCATGCACGATCAGCTTTAATATTGAAAAAATTATTTGAGCTTTGCCCATCACTTTTAGTAATCACATGTTTTCCCCAGCCTGTTTCAAGCGCTGATTGCGCTAACATAACAGCTGGACTTAACCCTATTTTTTCAGCTGCGTTTTTAGCGTGCTGCCAAAGCTCAGAAACAAACGACTGCTCATTTTCAAAGGCAGTACCTTCACCTGTTGTATTTATCTGTTGTGGTGAATCTGTATTTGCGGTATTCAATGAAGGCTTTTGCATTGGCGCAATTTGGCTTGATGAAAACAAACTTGCAGGGGTGTATTTTCCTGGCGTTGGTGAAAGTTGCTGGACAATAATATCGGCAAGCCCTAATGCTCCACTTTGTGAAAGCTCCATAGAAAGCTGCTGATCGTGCATATCACGATAAAATTTAACGCTGCTTTCATTAAACGGGCTATCTTCGTCTTCAAATGCTTCATTGGCTTTACGCATACTTTTAAATAGCATTTGGGTAAAAATAGATTCAAACTGAGCTGCAACTTGCTTAAGCGCCTTTTTATCAGGATCGCCTTGCAGCGCTTCTTGACGTAAAGAATCTAAGTTACTCAAGTCAAAGAAACTTTGTTGATGATTTATGTTGTTACCATCCATAAGTCAGCTCTCATTCAATAAATTGGCTACGAAATAAACTAATAATTCAATGCAAAAATCAAGCCAAAGAAACCAAACTAGAACGCTAAACAAAAAAGCCCTGCAATGCAGGGCTTTAGTAACAATCTTTAAACTTAAATAACGATTAGCTGGCCACTTATTGCGCCCGCCTCTTTCAGCGCTTCAAGTATTGCCATTAAATCACCTGGCGCTGCGCCGACTTCGTTAATCGCTCGCACGAGATCATCTAAACTCGCACCCGGGTCAAACACAAAGGCACGAGTATCATCGCGGGCTACATCGATAATGCTTTGCTCGGTAACAACCGTTTGCCCACCAGCAAGTGCGTTGGGTTGATTAACGTTTTGCTGCTCTGCAATCGTGACAGTCAATCCACCATGGGTGATTGCAGCGGGCTCTAAAGTGACATTTTTACCAATCACGATAGTGCCTGTACGCGAATTAACGATAATTTTTGCGCTGTTATCAGCTGGTTCGAATTCAAGGTTTTCTAAAGTAGCAAGGTAAGCTACGCGCTGCGCTGGATCGCGTGGTGCTAACACTTTAACCGACGCTGCGTCCATCGCTGTGGCTGTATTGGGACCTACTAAATCGTTTATCGTGTCAGACAAGGCTTTTGCAGTAGAGAAATCAGGGCGGTGCAGATTAAATGTAATGTGATCACCTTGGTTAAACGGCGATGCGACCGCACGTTCGACAATCGCTCCATTTGGAACACGGCCCACAGTTGGTGTATTTACTAATACTTTACTGCCATCAGCACCTTCGGCGCCTAATCCGCTAACCACCATGCTGCCTTGTGCAATTGCATACACGTTGCCATCAACGCCCTTTAGAAAGGTTTGAATTAATGTACCACCGCGCAAGCTTAATGCGCTACCAATTGACGATACAGTAACATCGATTGTTTGGCCCGGTTTCACGAAAGGCGGTAAATCAGCATGTACAGCTACTGCTGCGACATTCTTAATCTTAGGCTTTAAGTTTGCAGGTAAAGTGATACCAAAACTGCTGAGCATGGCTTTAAAACTTTGCTCGGTAAAGCTACTTTTTTCGCCTGTGCCAGGCAAACCAACAACTAAACCATAACCAACAAGCTGGTTACTACGCACCCCTTCAACAACGGTCACATCTTTAATGCGTTCTGCTGTTGTTGGGAAACTAAAAAGACTAAGAAGCGCGATAAAACCAATAGCAAAATTACGCATGCGACCTCCTAAAAAGGGTTTAATGGGCTTAAGAAGAACTGCGCTAACCAGCCTGCTTCTTGTGCATCTGCCAGTGCCCCTTTACCAGAGTACTGAATACGTGCGTTTGCAATACGGGTAGACATCACCATATTGTCAGCACTAACATCCTTCGGACGAACGATGCCTTCTAAGCGAATAAATTCTTCACCGGTATTAAGCGTAAGCCACTTTTCACCGCGAATAACTAAATTACCGTTTGGTAATACACGCATCACATTAACTGAAATATTACCGTTTAGACTATTTGACTGATCTGACTTCGCATCGCCTTTATATGAGCCCTCTGAACCAACACCGTATTGCAACGCATCACCATTTATCGTAACTGCATTACCGCCAAATCCAGTAACCGGTGATAGTGCAAAGTCCGTTTCTCGGTCAGTTTCCGTTTTTGCCGTTTTTGACGCCTGAGTTGACTCACTCAGCACTACGGTAATAATGTCACCTTGGCGCAACGCTTTTTGGTCTGAATAAAGGTCATTTGAGTAATGTATATTATAAAGTGACCCCGTATTTACCTGCGACACATCGGTATCTTCAGGATACAGCGGCGCATAATACGGATCATCACGTTCGACGAAGCGGTTTGCTGTTGTCACACAACCGCTTAAAAGTGCGCTGCCGATCAATGTTAATAGTAACTTACTCATACTAACCACCTATTAAAGCTGCTGATTAATGTAACTCAACATTTCATCAACCGAAGAAATCACTTTTGAATTCATCTCATAAACGCGCTGTGTCTCAATAAGATTTACTAACTCTTCGGTTACATTCACGTTTGATGTTTCAAGAGAGCCCTGCACAATCACACCTAATCCATCCACACTCGGGTTACCTTGCACGGGAGCACCACTTACTGCGGTTTCTGTGTAGAGGTTTTGTCCCATAGGCTCAAGGCCTGATGGATTAATAAAATCAGAAATGGTGAGCTGACCAATTACTGCGTTGTCTGCTTGCCCAGCGATACGTACTGACACTTCGCCATCTTGCGATACAATAATCTGCTGTGCATCATCAGGGACATTCATTTCTGGTTGTAACGGATAACCCGCGCCCGATGTTACAATGCGACCTTCTTCATCCGTAGTAAATTGGCCATTTCGCGTATAGGCGAGACTACCGTCCGGCATCGCAACTTCAAAAAAGCCCTGACCTTGAATCATCCAGTCCATAGAGTTATCAGTTGTTAGCATATTTCCTTGTGAGAAATTCTTTTGCGTGGCAACTACTTTAGAACCCGCACCTAACATTAAACCCGATGGCAGCTGCGTATCTTGCGATGAGCGCCCCCCAGGCTGATTAATATTTTGATAAAGTAAATCTTCGAAAATCGCACGGCTTTTTTTGTACCCTACGGTGCTCGCGTTTGCTAAGTTATTTGATATTACAGACGTATCGGTTTGCTGCGCATCGATACCTGTTTTACTGATCCACAATGCAGGATGCATACTAACCTCCAAAAACCATTAATAAATTCGCATAAGAGAACTTTGGCTTTCGTCAATTTTCTCTGCGGTTTTCATCATTTTGACTTGCAACTCAAACTGACGTTGGTGTGAAATCATTCCCACCATCTCATCAACTGGGTTTACATTAGACATTTCTAATGCACCGCTAGTTACAGTCATATTTGGGTCGGTATCCAGTTCCGCCCCATCTTTATTTCTAAACAAGCCATCCAACCCTTTTTCTAAAGGTTGAACACCATACGCACTGACCAACTTTAAGCGGTCGATATCTTCAATAAAATTTGCTGGTGCGCCTTGCGGCCTAACTTGGATCATGCCGTCTTTGGCAATTTGTACTTTTTCAATCGGCACTGGCAAAATAACAGGCCCAGCTTCACCGATTACAGGTAAGCCATTAGCTGTAAATAGCTGCCCTGTTTCACTCATGCGTAAATTGCCTGAACGTGTGTAGGCCTCGTCACCATTTGCATCTTGCACAGCGAGCCAACCGTTTTCACCGACTGCAATATCAAGTTCACGTCCGGTCATAGATAAAGCACCAGCACTCAAACGTGAACCTGGTCTTTCTTCCATCGCAAACACGCGTGTTGGCAAGCCTTCACCAAAAGCCTGCATAGAACGAGCTTGCTCTAAATCAGCTTTAAACGCAGTGGTTTTTGCATTAGCTAAATTATTAGCTTTAACTGCAATGCCCAGCATATTTTGTTTAGCGCCCGATGCAGCGACATAAAGTAATTTATCCATCGACTCGACCTAAAAATGATCACCAATAGTTAGGTAGAGCAAAAATGATGCCAATCGCAATGATTGAAAATTGACGCGATTAAGAAATAACAAATAGAATAAAAAAGGGCTGAAAAATCAGCCCGATAAAGAAGTGAATTACGCTAACTAAATTAGCGGATCTGTAAGATATTTTGTTGCAGTGTTGAGTTGACTTCTAAAGCTCGTGAGTTCGCTTGGAAGTTTCGCTGCGCGGAAATTAAATCCACAAGTTCGTTAGTTAAGTTTACGTTAGATTGCTCGAGCGCACTTGAATTAATCGTACCTAATGTACCCGATCCTGGCTCACCTGCAATTGGTTCACCTGACGTTAAACTTTCTTTCCACGCTGTATTACCTACCTGAGATAAACCTTGTGAATTAGCAAATCGTACCATAGACACTTGGCTAATATAGGTTGAATCACCGTTACTGTATGACGCCACTATCTTACCATCGGTACCAATATCAATACCCGTTAAACGCCCTACTGTCGCACCATCTTGTTCAAGTGCTTTTACCTCAAAACGACTCGCATACTGAGTAGGTTGTTTCTGTGCTGTGCCTACTTCGTCGCGCCAATTGATATTTACATCATTTGGAAATGCCGCACCGTTTGTTAAAAGGCTTGATAAGTTAGTCGCTGTTAATGAAACAGGGTCAAATGTGGTATTAGGCGCAGTAACAGGAGCTTGAGGCAAACCGCTTGAATCAAACGTAAATGTTGCCAGTGGGCCTGCCGGTGGGTTAGTACCTGTACTATCAAACTCTTGTCCACCTAATGTAGCGTGAACATTCCACTGATTATTTGTACCAGTTTTTACAAAATAGAACTGCATAACGTGCGGCTCGCCAAGTGAATCATATACGGTTGTAGACGTAGATGCGTTAAACGTAGCAGATTCTTTTGGATTAAATGGCGATACCGTAGGCTGAGTTGCACCGGCATCTAAGTTAAATGAGGTATACACATTATTGGTTGCACGTGGTGCACCTGATGCGTCAGGAATTTGAATCGGAGTTGCCGTACTCAAACTGACGGATGTTGTATCTCCGTTCGATGGGTCTACAGGGAAACCACGCAAAAAGTTCCCTTGTGCATCAACAACAAAGTTATCTTTGTTAAGTTTGAATGCACCAGCACGAGTATAAGTATAATCTTGCGATGATAATGAATCAGTCATCGCAAAGTAACCTTCGCCGGTAATCGCTAAATCAAGCGCGTTCTGAGTAAACTGTAATGAACCCTGGTTAAACTGTTGTGCAACAACCGTTGTTTGCACACCGTCACCATTTTTTGTTTTGCCCGAACTAAATACCGACGCAGCATATACATCTGCGAATTCAGCGCGTGACTCTTTAAAACCTGTTGTGTTTACGTTCGCAATGTTGTTTGCGGTTACATCGAGATCTTTCTGTGCCGCAGCCAATCCCGTTAATGCAATATTAAAACTCATAATTCACCTCTTAAACTCGCAGTCCTGATTGTTAGAAAACTGCTTACTCGGAGTTATTTATTCAACTTTAATGCCAAGATTAACCTTGAGCGATTTCGACAACATCACTTAAATTAATCGAACCAGCGCCCGTGTTAAGCACCAAGCCATGAGTGCCTTTTAAACTAACACTTGAAATGTTCAAAAACGCTCCTGTTGGAAAGCTCATATACTCACCATCTGCGACTCGTCCTTCCGCTGTCATCGCGTAATTGCCAGGTGGCAACGGATTTCCGCTTTCATCTTTGCCATCCCACTCAAACTTTGCAGCACCCGCTGTCTTCGAACCAATATCCAGCGTGCGAACAACCTCACCCGCTGCATTTTTGATTTTTACGGTGACATCATGAGCCGAGGTATCCAGCGCTACACTACCTGTAGATGTTTTGCCATCTCTCAGTTCAAGCACTGTTGATGGCACCAGTGCATCTTTACCAACCAGAGTTGATGCTTGTAGTGCAGAATTCGAAGTCATCGTTGAAGCAAAGCTTTCAAAGTTTGCATTCAATTGACTAATACCATCAGCCATCGAAAAGCTAGTCATTTGCGCGATCATCTGATCGTTATCCGCAGGTTTTGTCGGATCTTGATACGATAACTGCTGCGTTAACAATGCAAAGAAATCTTCTTGTTTTAGCTGATCGTTATCATTTTGTTCAGGAACACCAGTCGGTGTTTTCCATTTAACTGAATCAATAAAACTGTCGTTACTCACGTTTGTTGTCATGATCAGCTCCTATTAGTTTTGACCCATGCGCAGAGTACGAGACAGCATTTGTTTCGCTGCATCAGCTACTTGAACATTGGTTTGGTAATTACGTGATGCCGAAATCATATTTGCCATTTCTTCCACAACATTGACATTCGGCTTATAGATAAAACCATCTTTATCAGCCAGCGGATGCTCTGGATTGAATTCACGCTTTAGCGGTTTGTCACTTTCAACAATACCAAGCACCTTTACTCCAACCGCTTCACCTTGTTGCGCATTAACCGCTTTGCTCAACTCCGCAGAAAAAACAGGATGACGTGCACGGTAAGTTTCATCTGCACTTGAACTCACTGAGTTAGCATTAGACAAATTACTTGCAGTCGTATTTAAACGCACAGATTGTGCACTCATGCCAGTACCAGAAATGTTAAATACATTATATAGACTCATAATTATGCCCCTTGCCCACCTAGTGCTTTTTTCAAGCCTTTAAACTTACCGCCTAAAAAGTTAATACTCGCTTGGTACTCCATTGCGTTTTGAACATACTTACTACGTTCTTCCTGCATATCCACAGTATTACCGTCACCGGTATCAGGCTGAGTGGGTACTCGATACAAGGTGTTACTTTCTAAACTATTAATAGATAGATCGAAGTGTTTTTCGTGAGTGGTCGACAAGCGCTTAGATTGGCTCGATTTAGCCTGCTCAAGGGCTTTTGAAAAATCGATATCTCGCGCTTTGTAGTTTGGCGTATCTGCGTTAGCAATATTGGTTGCTAGCACTTCTGCTCTTTGCGAACGAGCAAGAGTAGCTTGCGGATGAATGCCGAGTGCTCTGTCAAAACTGATAGCCATAACTTCTCCAAAAAAGTGACTTTGAAGAAGTTATGCAAATAGTAAGCCAGAGCTACTAGCTAATTATTTTTTTTGATAAATGATACCAGGATTGCAGCGGATCATTTCAAAATCCTCGCTTAATCCGGTCATAGATTCAGACGCGCCTAGAAACAAATACCCTTTAGGGCTAAGGGCTTGGTGAAATTGTTTAATAATTTTCGCTTTAACTTCCGGTGAGAAATAAATCAGCACATTACGACAAAAAATGATTTCAAATTTCCCCATAAGAGCGTACGAATCTAACAAGTTTAAGTGACGAAAGCTCACCATCCGCTTTATATCATCGTTCACTTTTGCCATACCGTGATCTGAATCCGTAAAAAACTTGCGACGTCTTTCAGGTGAAAGACCTCGTGCCAGCGCAAGCGAATCGTATTCAGCATTTTTACAGATATCTAACATGGTGTTAGATATATCTGTACCAACAATATTAACGCCCGCTAGCGCCCCAGGCTTTGACTGCTTAAATTCAGCTGCACTCATAGCGATTGAATACGGTTCTTGTCCAGAGGAACTTGCAGCAGACCAAATTTTAATAGGTCTACGCAGCTCCGAAAGTTCAGGGAAAAGTTTATTCTTAAGCAATTCGAATGGATATGTATCACGAAACCACAGGGTTTCATTAGTTGTCATTGCATCAACAACTGCAGCCCTTAACTGACGTTCACGCGGGCTAAGCGTTTTAGTCACTAATTCAGATAAAGAGTCGACATCAAACCTTGCCATTAAAGGTGCAAGACGGCTCTTTACTAGATACTGTTTATTGTCACCTAGTACAATGCCACATTGCTGTTCTAAAAAGCTTTTAAATTGCTGATATTCTTTATCATCTAAGTTTTTGTTCAAGTTTATTACTCGCTGGTCTAATCTTCATGAACCCACTTTTTAACCGCAGTAGCTAACTCGTCTGGGTTAAACTTCGCAATAAAATCATCAGCTCCGACTTTTTCAACCATCGCCTGATTAAATACACCACTGAGTGATGTATGTAATATAACATGAAGCGGTGCTGTTCTGGGATCAGCCTTTAGTTCGGCTGTTAGCGTATATCCATCCATTTCTGGCATTTCTACGTCTGAAATAAGTAGCGCTACTCGTTCAGTGACCACACTTTGGCAATCTTTCTCGGCAATTTCTTTCAGGCGAATTAGCGCCTCGCGTCCATTTTTTGCCACCTCAGTTTGCACACCTAAAGGCTCAAGTGCACGTTTCACTTGGTTTCTCGCAACTGTCGAATCATCGGCAATAAATACAATACGCTCACCAAGGTCTTTTTGCATTTCACCATCTGAAACCAAATCAGCGCTCACCTCGGTGTTTACTGGGCAAATTTCATTCAGTATCTTTTCTACATCCAGTATTTCAACGAGTTCCTTTTCGATTTCAGTTACTGCAGTTAAATACGAATAACGCCCCGAACCTGACGGGGGTGGCATAATTGATTCCCAGTTGATATTAACGATACGTTCAACCGAGTCGACTAAAAAGCCCTGTACTGAACGGTTATATTCAGTAATGATAATAAAACAATCTTTTGTATCTTGGATCCCTGGACCACCAATAGCTAACGAAAGATCGATAACCGAAATTGTTTGCCCACGTATATGCGCCACACCTTTAACATAATGATTAGATTTTGGCATTGCCGTTAAGTTAGGACACTGTAAAACCTCACGTACTTTGAACACGTTAATTCCGAACCGCTGCCTGCCTTTTAACTTAAACAGCAACAACTCTAGCCTATTTTGACCTACGAGTTGCGTTCGCTGATTAACCGAATCTAAAATGCCTGCCATTTCAATCTCCTAACTTGAAGCAATGAAAAGGAATACTTCTTGCTTCTTTGTTATTGTACTACCGTATAACATTGATGTGCCATAATTTTGACACTCGCTAGTTATACCTTGTTTTACCCATAAAGCATAGTCGAAACATTATGAGTTTGTTTAAAAAAAATCTTTATTTCTTTATTTTAATACAAATTGCTGCGCTTGCTATGACTTCACTCAAAGCAAAGGTTTACAGTAAGTTAGAATTGCAGCAAATCGCAATAGATTATGTTGCGGATAATAGACAACCCAACCCTAACCGACACCCGAATTCGCAGTTGTCAATTACGGCATTACCGCTCGATACTCGTATCAAAACACGAACATGTCAGCGCGAGTTGCAAGTAAGTGCCGCAAACCCTATCAATACTAATCGGCAATCTACTATAAAAATTAAGTGTTTAGATCAAAATAATTGGCAAGTTTTTGTGCATGTGAAGCAATTGGAGCTCGTTGAAGTGATTACGGCAGCACAAGGGATCAGTAAAGGGCAACGAATTACCGCACAACATTTAACCAGCAAGCAAGTTGCAAAACACTTAACGCGTTCGAATCAATTTAAATCGAGTACTAACTTAATAGGTAGCCGGAGTAAACGAAATGTTCGTACGGGACAAACTATCAACTACAATTATATTTGTACTATTTGTAAAGGCGATAAAATTACTATTTTGGCAAGCTTTAAAGGCATGACAATTAAAACGCAAGGTGAAGCGCTTGAAGATGGCCGCATAGGCGACAACATTAGTATTCGCAATGTAAAATCTAAAAAGAAAATTCAGGCAAGAGTTTTAAACACTGAGCTGGTAAAAGTCACAATTTAACGCTGTACTCTAGTAGAAATTTCAGGTTAAATAAGAGGTTACAAATTTAATAAAAATAGTGCATTTTTTATTAAAGGTTGTACCCGAGATGCCGATACATAAGATGTGAAATCTTAGTAGAGAGAACTGTCATGGTTAATCAAATAAATCAAGGCTCAAACAGCCAAGCAAACGTCAGGCTTGAAAGCTCTAAGCAGCAAGCGTCTGAAACTGCTAATAAACAAGTGCAAGTGAATACTGCTACGGCAAAAGCAACTAGCGATTCAGTGAGCATTACACCGCAAGCTCAACAGCTTAAAAAGCTAAATGAAAAAGCGGAGCAATCATCAGGTATTGATGAGAAAAAAGTAAACGAGCTGAAAAAAGCGATCGCTAACGGCGAATACAAAATTGACGCAGAGAAACTTGCTGAAAATATCAATAAACTTGAATTTAAACTTTTCGGTCGATAGTTTATGAATCTAGAACAGATATTAGCGCAACAACTTGATGAGTTGAATACTATGGCTGACATCCTAAAGCAGGAATTAGAAGCTATAGTTGCGCGCGATCATGAATCGTTGATATCTGTTGTTGAAAGCAAAGTTACATCGTTGCAGTCAATTCAGCAACGTGACCAACACATTGCCAAATTAATTGATCAAGACGGTATTAATAAAGCTGAATACCAGCCAACAATCAACCAAATTAATCAGGTATTAGTTGACTGCAAAAAGCAGAATGACGTGAATCAAGTAGCAGCAAATCAAAGCCAGATTGCTTCACAAAAATTAAAAAATATCTTGTTTGGTAAAAGTCATACCGGATACGACAAAACGGGCAAATCTTTCTCTCTACCTAACCCGATTGCTCGCGGGCTAAAAGCGTAATCTGAATTTACTAAAAAAAAGTAACCTGCTAGTAGTAGGTTACTTTTTTTACGTTTCTTGGTTTTGTTTGACCAATGTATAAGTCATGTACCAATTTCATATCTAGCTCAACTTCTGTCGCATACGTATCACCCACAGCGTAGCTTTTGGTCACTTTCGCACCACGTACAACACCTTGCACACGTACTTTCAAAGTATCATTACTAGCGATTAGGCCTTTAACGCTCGTTTGCGCGTCAACTTTTTGTCCGTAAACTTGTTCCGCAAGCTCACGATAAGCCTCAAGCTTTGATGCCTTCATTGCCATAATCGATTTTTGCTCTGTTGTTGTACCCGGTTGCAAACTGATCGGTGCATACCCTACCGCATACAGCACTGGGTAGTTATCTGGTGTTTGGTATTCATATTCAATATGTTTATCAAACAGTTGGCTACAGCCACCTAATAAATATAAGCTCGTTACCAGAGTTGATGTTTTGAAAATTGATTTCAACATGTTGCCACCATACAAATGCATATTAAATTTGAATTAGCAATTTTCGCGCCACTGTATAGTTTGGTACAGAAATTGAATATACAAACTAAGGTTTAAATTGAGAGCTGCGCTATGCGACATCTAGTATTACTTCTTTTTATTGTGAGCTTTTCGTCTCATGCAATTTGGTATGAATCAACCGGCCAAGCCAAAATACGCAATGGTAATGCTGAACAAGCTCGAATGATGGCAACCGAAAACGCTATTCAGCAAGCTCTACTTTTTTCTGGTGCGCAAGTGACTAGTCTGCAGCAAGTGGTAAATGGTATTTGGCAAACACCAAGCACCCAAGTTTACTCCCATGGCGCAATCGATCAGATTGAAGTAATTGATGAGATTCAATCAGACAACACGCTCTCAATTACACTTAGGCTTGATATTTTAGACAATAGCGAGACTTGCCAAAATTCATCGATTAAAAAGAATGTGGCTCTAACAAGAACCGGTTTTAAAACTCCGAGCCATGCAACTTATGGTCAAATTTTTGAATTACCAAAAGCATACAGCGAAAAGCTCGCAAAGCATTTGTATCAGTTTACCCATTTATTCAACACAAAAGCCGATATAAATCGTAAACTTAATACCAAAAACCTGTTTACCGCGCATTTTGATGCCAACTCAAGCGTCCTTATTCAACAAATTGCCGACCAAAATAACAGTCAATTTGTCTGGATATCGCAAATAGAAGACCTATCGCTTGGTGAGCAACAGAGTTCATCGTTAGCATTTTGGCAAAATAAAGCTTATGAACGTTTTTTCTCGATAAATACGGCGCTATACAATGGCTTAACCGGCGAACTGCTGAAACAAACACACTACGATACATTTGCCACCTGGCAAACCAAAAAAACAGCCCGTATCGATGTGAACAGTGAAAAGTTTTGGACCATGCCTTATGGGCAAGCGATATCAGATATCAACTTAAAGCTTGGCCAAGATTTAGCAAGCTACCTTGCTTGTATTCCAGCGCAAGCACGTATTTTAAGCGTCGATCACGATACCGTGATCATTAGCCTTGGCGCTGAAAATAATCTAGTGAAAGGACAAAAGCTGCAAGTTGCACTGCGCAAAGGGTTTAATCAAAAGCAGCTTATTATTAATACTGATTACCAGTTGAGAGTCTCTCAGGTAAATCAAAACACTGCTATCGCTCAAGTGATAGGCGACAAACTACTCGCAAACGTACAAATTGGCGATTTGGTTACATTGGCAAGCTTCTAAGGGGCTAGAACCAAGAGAAGCTTAGCATTTAGTTTTAATAACCTGTTCTATTGTAAAATAACTCGGAGTAAACACGTAACCTTCAAGAAATACGTTAATCACGCTGCTACATAACAATAAAAGATAGCTCGATTTAAACAACCGCTTGATATCGTTCAAATAACAATTAAAAAAGACGAGTTAAAACTTAATAGGCGTTAATGGCGTTCCCGGCAGGAGTCGAACCTGCGACCCTTCGCTTAGGAGGCGAATGCTCTATCCAACTGAGCTACGAGAACAATATCATTTATTCAAGATTATCAAAGAGTAAAAAGAGAAAGCAATCAACTTATAGGAAACAACAGTTTACCTTTGCGTGCTATTCATCAAATGCAACACTGTATGGGATTGTGTATTTGGCGCTGGCTATTATACGCTGGTCACTCAAGCTAGTAATGCGAGAGTTAATCACCACACCGTTACTTTTATATAGTAACGTACCACTTAACACGGCATTTATAACACCTTGAGAGTTTAGTTGCTTAACATCACGAGAATATGTGTAATCACCATTACCATCTATGCGAACAACTGGCATGACTTTATGATCTACTACATTTAAACCATATGCCTGAACTTCTGTCAGCATCGATTCAGCAAGTTGATTTCCAAATCGACTTGCATACTGTAGGTTATCATCTAAATCGACAAATGATGTTACGGCTAAGCGAACCAGTTCTGGCTCTGCATCAAGGTTAGCCATCAATTTCATTGCGATTTGTTCCGCATATTCATCAAGCAAATAGTCATTAATTGGTGCAATTCGATTCGCTGGTTGATGTTGTGCAACAGGATACACTTTCTTCTGTTCTTGAGATTGTTGCACTGTAGTTTGACAACCAGAAGCAAGTATTGCTACTCCCGCGATTAAATGTTTCATAAATGCTGCCCTAACCTTTTCGTAACGGAATACCATCGTTGTTTTTGGTATTTTGCAGTGACTTTATCGCATAATCAGGCACGAGCCCTTGCGCTGACGCCACGACTGCTTTTGATTTTATGCCAATGATTCGTGCATTGACTAAATATCCCTTCTGATGCTTCGTTAGGGTACCTGATAACACATAATCTATTGGTAAATCCGAACGCAACTCCATGTAGTCCCGACTAAAAATATAGTCTCCTTCCGTACTCACTCGGAAAAAATCAGTGGTCTTGTAATCCAAAACAGGTAAACCTAGCTTATGAATTTCATGAATAAAACTTTCAGCAATCTGATTACCAACTAAATTAGTTTTTTGTAAATCACTATCAAGCAGCACAAAGCTAGTCACAGCAATTGGAGTGCTTTGGTTAACGTATTTAACATTATCTGCAAGTTGATGCATTAATCCTCGCACATAATGGTTAATATTTTTAATTTCTTTAACCGTCCCCTTATTCGCCATAAACGAATCCGCACTGTAAGCTTGAAAACGACTATCTACTTGCTCAGTTGTTTCGTCACTAGCTGCAACCGTTGTATTGTTGCCCAATGTAGTACATCCAACCACAACAGCAGCTATTGAAGCGACTCCGATTGATTTAACCATGCGAACCTTCATTAGTATGTACTCCTATAAAGTTTTCCATCACGTAACGATATCTTGCTTTGCTGCCAATTAACGTTAGCTGGGAACATTTCGGTTGCTGCCGAAACAACCCGTTTATCAGATAAGTCTATTAATCTTGCACTCACTAAAAAGCCCGTTTCAATCTTGCTGATTGTACCTGTTAAAAAATAATCAACAGCCAAGTTGTCAGACAACTGTGATTTGTCGCGTGTCAGCATAATGTCTTGGGTATCGACAATTGTGATGTATTCTGAAGTTTTAAATTCTATAACGCTTGCACCAACTTGCGTAAAAAGTGTCTGAAGACTTGCTTGAACTTGATTGCCAAGAGTCAACAATTGCGGGTCTTGTTTGTCTTTAAGATCTTGCTCTGGCAAGAAGGTCCCCACTGCAATACGATTGTCTGCATTTAACTTAGGCATGGTATCAAACATAGTTACGGCAAGCTGCTTTGCAAAGCTATGCACATTTCGTTCAGATACATTGGTTTGATTAAATACTTTAGCTTCAATTGGCTCTGTGATTACAGGCTCACTTGAGCAACCCAACAGTATAAGGCTAGTAAAACCAATGCAAAAAATTTGTTTCATTTGTGACACCTTCAAACACATTGACATCACAAAAATAAAGCAAAAAAAATGCCACTTTGAAGTGGCATTCTCAAAAAGTATTTAAAATACTACAGTAATGATTGAATGTGCGCCTTTAACTCATCTTTAAGGTCATCACGACGCAGTGCATATTCAATATTGGCTTTCATATAGCCAATCTTTGAGCCGCAGTCGTGGCTTTTACCTTTCATGTAGTAGGCATCGACTTGCTGCTCTTTCATTTGCATTGCAATGGCATCGGTAAGTTGAATCTCATTTCCCGCGCCTAACGGTGTTTTCTTAAGTAGCGGCCAAATGGATTTATCTAGAACGTAACGCCCTACCACTGCAAGATTAGAAGGCGCTTCATCGCGTTTGGGTTTTTCAACAATATTTTTGATTGCGGTGCTGCCACCAGGTAGCAGTTCATTGCCGTTAATATTCACAATACCAAACTTATCCACGTCTTCATCAGCAACCTTTTCAACCATAATTTGGCTGTGGCCAGTTTCATTAAAACGCGTAATCATGTCGGCAAGGTTATCTTTATTTAAATCGCAGCTCACGTTATCTAAAATTACATCAGGTAACACCACGGCAAATGGCGCATCGCCAACGATTGGTCTGGCACACTCAACAGCGTGGCCTAACCCTTTTGCTTCACCTTGACGCACGTGAATAATCGTCACGTCTTTTGGGCAAATAGCCTGAACTTCTTCGAGTAATTGACGTTTTACGCGGCGCTCTAACGTCGCTTCTAGCTCAAAACTAGTATCAAAGTGATTTTCAATTGAGTTTTTACTCGAGTGCGTTACCAATACGATTTCTTTGATGCCAGCTGCGGCAACTTCTTCAACAATGTATTGAATTAATGGTCTGTCGACAATTGGAAGCATCTCTTTTGGAATAGCTTTGGTTGCTGGCAACATACGTGTGCCTAAGCCTGCTACAGGAATGACTGCTTTCATTATTATTCTCTTCCTTAATTGTAGTTATACGGCAAATGGGTATTTAATCGCCTCGTGATATTGATAGCCTTCCACCGTAAAATCATCGGTGGTCACCCAGGTTTCAATATCTTCTAGCGTTTTAATATTTGGATTAATAGTTAAGCTTGGTGATTCAAACGGCTCGCGTTTTAGCTGCACATCACGCATTAACTCAAGTTGGTTTTCATAAATATGGGCATTTACAATTTTATGGTACGCCTTACCCGCTTTTAATCCGCAGATTTGTGCCATTAATGCTAATAGTACAAAACACTGAATCTGATTGAAGTTAAGACCAAGCGGCACATCACAGCTGCGCTGATAAGATGTTAGATAAAGCGTATCACCTAACAACGAAAAGGTATGAGTATGCATACATGGGCGTAAACAGCCCATATCAAACTCACCTGGATTGTAAAAAGTTAAGATTTCGGCGCGATCATCAACGCCATTTTTAAGGTTATCAACAATCTTTTTCAGTTGATCAAGCGTTGTACCATTAGGCTTTTGCCAAGCACGTCCCTGAACGCCATAAACACGGCCCATATCATCTTCACCTTTACGGTGCGGATTGTTTAGCCACGCGCTATTTTCATTCGCATTGGCGTTCCAGGTATTACACCCAATCGCTCTAAATTGTGCGGCGTTATCGTAGCCACGTAAATAACCCAATAATTCGGCTATCGCCGCTTTATAAAAACTTTTACGTGTGGTGATTAACGGGAACTTATTGTTCGCTACATCGTACTCTAGATCAGCGTTTACCACCGTTAGGCAGCGAATACCGGTGCGTTTATTTTCTACCCAGTGGCCTTCATCAACAATGCGCTGACATAACTCTAAATATTGTTTCATGCATTACACTCTTTTTGTTGGCGTTTTACAGCCCAGAACATTAAACCAAGGCCAGCTAAAATCATTGGAAGCGACAAAATTTGCCCCTGCGAAATAATACCGCCATAAAGGCCTATATGTGCATCGGGTTCACGGAAGTATTCAACAATAAATCTAAAGAAGCCGTAACCAAACAAGAATAAGCCGCCAATAACACCTTCAGGGCGTGGCTTTCTGTTTACAAACTGAATGATCGCAAACAGCACTAAACCTTCTAAAATAGCTTCGTAAAGTTGCGACGGGTGGCGCGCCACAGGGCCACCTGTTGGAAATACCATCGCCCATGGCACATCAGATGCTCGGCCCCATAACTCACCGTTAATAAAGTTACCGATGCGGCCGAAAAACAAACCAAGCGGTACAAGTGGCGCAACAAAGTCACCTACTCCCAACAAGGTTTTATTTTGTTTTTTGGCAAACCAGGCTATCGCCGTTACTACACCAATTACACCACCATGGAACGACATGCCGCCTTCCCAAATTTTAAATAAGTACAGTGGGTTTTCTAAGAAGTAGCTAAATTGATAGAAGAATACATAACCAAAACGGCCGCCTAAAATAACGCCAAGCATACCGTAAAATAATAAGTCACTAGTTTGCTCTTTAGTCCAACCACTATTTGGTTTGCTTGCCGCGCGAGATGCTAAAAATGAAGCCGTTACAAACGCAATCAAATACATCATGCCGTACCAGTGTACTTTTATTGGACCTATCTCAATAAACACTGGATCAATATTTGGAAAATCCACTTATTTCCACCTTTCCTTTTTAACTACTTAACATTCTAATTGCGACAATCACTAACAGTGCCGCAAAAATACGTTTTATTATTTTTACTGGTAAATACTGCGCCGCTTTTGCGCCAAACTGTGCAAAAAACGCCGATGTTAATACAATTCCGATTAATGCGGGTAAATAAACGAAACCAATAAAGCCTTCGCTTACATCATGGTATTGCAAACCTAAGCTAATATAACCGACTACGCCAAAAGTAGCGATTAAAATGCCACTCAATGCCGCACAACCGATGGCTTTTCGCATATCGAGTTTAAAATGCGTTAAAAATGGCACTAATAACGCCCCGCCACCGATACCCACCATGCCAGACACCGCACCAATAACACTGGTTCCCAGGGTTAAAATGCTGCCGTGAGGCAATGCTGATTGTGTTTTTGGTTGATGCGGTAAAATCATGCGTAGTGCGATAAAAATAACGCAGCTGGCAAAAATCAACTGTAGGGTATCGTTACTAATACCGGTGGCAATCACGCCACTTAATAATGCACCAACTGATACACCAACTAATACCCAAGGGGCTATTTTCCATGGAATATTTTGATTTTTATGATGTGCGTAAGCGGAGCTTGAAGAGGTAAATATAATCGATGCCAGCGATGTAGCTATAGCAACGACCATGGCTTGATCGGCTGGTACTAAATTTAGCGCGAGTAGAAGGTAGCTCAGCACCGGTACAATAATTAATCCACCACCAATACCAAGCAGTCCAGCCAAAAATCCAACCAAGCAGCCAAGCGCCATACAACTAAAAAAAACTATCGAAATATCAGACATGAACAACCTAAGTTTTAGTGGACTGCGCTAGTATACAGAATTTGGCTTAATTTGTGATGAATTATAAATTCCCTTAATAACCGATGCACTTGTTTTGCGTTTTTTGCCGCCAAACAGGTCACTAACAGTTGTTCCATATCGCTGGCGTTTAAGCGTCGTAATACGTATTTTACTTTATTAATCGCGCTTGGGCTCATACTCAAATCACGATAACCCATAGCCACTAACAACAACGCGCCTTCAGGGTCAGCAGCCAGCTCACCACACAAACTAAACGGTAACTGATAATCAATACATTGAATCGCAATGTCGTTAAGTACGCGCAGTATTGCGGGGTGATAACTATCAAATAAATTCGCTACTCGCGCGTTAGTTCTATCAACCGCCAGCATATATTGCGTTAAGTCATTACTTCCCACCGAGCAAAAATCAACGCACTTAGCCCACTCAGGTAATAAATAAACACTCGAAGGTACCTCAAGCATAATACCTACTTGCGGCATTGCTAACTTTCCTTGCTCAGGAAGCCACTCATCTTGTAACTCAAAAAAGGCTTGTTGAATAAGGCGCTTTGATGACTCCACCTCATTTACGTCAGCCACCATAGGCAACATAATTTTTAAATTACCGAGCCCCATATTGGCTTTTAGCATGGCTTTTACTTGCTCTAAAAACAGCTCAGGGTGATCTAAGCTAATACGAATACCACGCCATCCTAAAAATGGATTTTCTTCTGAGAAATTAAAATAGCTTAAGCATTTATCACCACCAATATCCAATGTACGCATGGTCACAGGCGACGGATGGTAGGCTGATAGTATTTCACGATACCAGGCTTCTTGCTCTGCCAAACTTGGAAATGCATTTTGTTGCATAAACCAAGCTTCGGTACGATATAAACCTATGCCATCCAAATATTTGGCATTTATCAAATCATTTGAAACTTCAAGCCCGGTATTGGCATACAAGCTTATTTCTTCCCCATCAAGCGTTACTGCCTCTAGCTGATACTCAGCATCAAATGCATCGTGTAAACGCGCATCTTCTCGCTTTAACTTAGCATATTCGTTTATAAGCGCTTTGGTGGGCGAAATATAAACACGGCCAGCATACGCATCTAAAATTAAAAACTTATCTGCCACATGGGAAATCGGTAAGCCAGATAACCCCCAAATTGCGGGAATCCCCATTGCACGCGTCAAAATAGAGGCATGTGAGTTCGCCGCCCCACTGATGCTCACTACCCCTGCCAACATCTCTCTTGGAATTTCCGCAAGCATGGTAGGCGTTATGGTATCGGCAACCAAAATAATTGGCGCATCAAAATGATGCTTTTTATATTCACTGTTGAGCAAATGATGTAATACGCGAATACCGATATCTTGAATATCAATGGCGCGCTCACGAATGTAGGTATCTTGCATTGCCATAAATTGAGCAACCAAGCCTTCAATCACTAACTTTAATGCACTTTTAGCACACCAGCCTTGATAAATTTTAGCTTCAACTTGATCGCCTAAACTCTTTGCTTCAAGCAGTTGTTCATAAACGGTAAACACCGCCAACGTTTCTTGACCAAGATCGCTATCAAGTTGCGCAGCCATGCGACGAAATTCTTTACGCGTGGTAATGACCGCGTGATGGAAAAGTCGAATTTGTTCGCTATGAGCGTCGCATTTCATCAATTCTAATTGACTAAAATCGATACTTGGCGCCATCACATAGGCTTTACCAAGTGCAATGCCTGGGGCTGAGCTCAATCCTTTTAAACAGGTAGTCTTTTGCTCTGATTCACTAAATTCGAGTAAATGTTGAATTTCCGCATTCGCTAACTGCGCTGCCAATTGGGCTGATAACGTAACTAAAAAAGACTCTTCATCTTGGCTAAATACTCTAGCGAGCTGTTGCTGCACAACTATTACGCCAAGGATCTTACCTTGATGCACAATCGGTACTGCTAAAAATGCATTATAGTTTTCTTCGTCAACTTCAGGTGCCAGTTTGAATCTTGGGTGGGATTTTGCAAAAGCAAGGTTGATGGCCTCTTCGCGCTGGGCAACTAATCCCACTAAACCTTCAGTGAAACCAATTCTGAATTCACCAACCGCTTTAGGGTTAAGACCATCTGTTGCCATCAAAACAAATGCGTCTTGTGCATAATCAGCAAAATAGACCGAACAGCACTGTGTTTTCATAGTGCTTTTAACACTTGAAACAAAACACTCAAGCGCCGCTTTCAAATTACTTTGCTGCGACACTTTTTGCGCGATTTCTCGTAATGCTGTTAGCACAGTTACCTCATTAATTAGCGCCTATTCCGCCAGCCTTGGTCTTTTTTATGAAATGGCATTGCATGAGGTGCAAACTCTTTCATAACGCGGCGGTAAACATCTCGTTTAAACGAAACGACTTGGCGTACAGGATACCAGTAACTGACCCAGCGCCAATCATCAAATTCGGGATGATTAGTTTTAGACAAATCAACGTCTTCATCGGGACAGCGTAATTTAAGTAAAAACCATTTTTGCTTTTGACCTATACACACTGGACTTGAATCTCGGCGAATTAAACGCTTTGGTAACTTATAACGTAACCAGTGTTTAGAGCTTGCAATGATTTCAACGTCTTCGGGTTTTAATCCAACTTCCTCATTCAGTTCTCGGTACATGGTTTGCTCGGCAGTTTCACCTTGGTCAACGCCACCTTGTGGAAATTGCCACGAGTGTTGACCATAACGTCTAGCCCAAAATACCTGTCCCTGATTATTACAAATAACTATTCCAACGTTGGCACGGAACCCTTCGGCATCTATCACCCGCATGTGCCTCTTTTAATTCTTAATATAGCTCGATTGTTCCATAATCCGTATCTAACAGCAAATGAAAAACCAGCATATACTCAGGTTACCCACAAGTTGTGAATAAAACTAAAAATAAACGCACATTTCTCAAACAAATCCACAATCACCTATTCAAAAAGCACACTTCTCCACAGATTCTGTGGATAACATTGTTTATATTTGTGTATTTAGTGCATAAATACAGCAGAGCAGTTGGTAAAACCTTAACACCATAAAAAATATTTCTTTATATATCAGTAAATTAAGCAAGTTAAACACAACAAAATAGGCACACTCAAAAAGCAGTGCATTTTATAACCAAATAAAACAATCCTTTAAGGTTATCCGTAATCGGTAAATTTGCTAAACTTCGATTTTAATTTATCGCGCTTACTGTATGAATAAACCCTTACCACCTGCTAGCACCTCTGAACTTATGACGCGCGTTAACGATATCGCTGGTTTAACGTTAGGAGAAGTAGCAGCAAGCTATGCATTCAACACACCGGAAAACTTATTAAGAGAAAAAGGCTGGATAGGCCAACTTATTGAATATGTGTTGGGCGCGACCGCAGCCTCAAAGCCTGAACCTGACTTTGAAAATTTAGGTATAGAACTTAAAACATTACCCATTTCATACAGTGGCAAACCATTAGAAACAACTTATGTGTCAATTACACCGCTTACCAATTTACACGGTGTAACGTGGCAAAACTCAGTTGTGAAAAAAAAGCTGTCGCATGTTTTATGGTTACCGATTTTATCAGAGCGCGAACTGGCGCCAACAGACCGCATTATTGGCAATGGTTTTTTATGGCAACCAAGTGCGTTGCAAGAGGCACAGCTAAAAAAAGACTGGGAAGAACTTACCGAGATGATTGCGCTTGGCAACATTGAACAGATTAACGGGCATTTTGGTCAAGTACTGCAACTGCGCCCAAAAGCAGCCAATAGCAAAGCCCTTACCCAAGCTATTGGACCTAACGGCAAAGAAATAATGACTTTGCCACGGGGGTATTATTTAAAAACAGAATTTACCCGGCAAATATTAGCCGAACAGTTTGGTGCTGGGTAATAAGAAGTGTTTAGAATTCAGAATTTAAGCGGTGAGTGAAAATCTGAAATCTGAAATCTGAAATCTGAAATCGACAAAATAAAAAACCGCTGCAAAACAGCGGTTTTTTTTCAGCTACAAATTAAGTGTCAATTACTGACCTTTAATTTCGCTACGACCATTGTAAATCGCTTTTTCAGCTAGCTTTTCTTCGATACGAAGAAGTTGGTTGTACTTAGCAACACGGTCAGAACGACACAGTGAACCAGTCTTAATTTGGCCTGCCGCAGTACCCACAGCTAAATCAGCAATAGTTGCATCTTCAGTTTCACCTGAACGGTGTGAGATAACCGCTGTAAAGCCCGCTTCGTGCGCCATTTGAATTGCTTCAAGTGTTTCAGTAAGTGAACCGATTTGGTTAAATTTGATTAAGATTGAGTTACCAATCTTTTCATCAATACCACGCTTTAAGATCTTAGTATTAGTTACGAATAAATCGTCACCAACTAGCTGTACTTTGTCGCCGATCTTATCTGTTAGTACTTTCCAACCTACCCAGTCGCTTTCGTCTAAGCCGTCTTCAATTGACACAATTGGGTAACGTGCAGAAAGATCCGCTAAGAAGTCGGCAAAACCTTCTGAATCAAATACTTTACCTTCACCTTTCAGGTCGTACTTACCGTCTGTGTAGAATTCAGATGAAGCACAGTCTAACGCAAGCGTTACATCTTCATTCATTTTGTAGCCAGCAGCTTCAACCGCTTCAACGATTACAGCAAGTGCTTCTTCGTTAGATGATAAGTTAGGTGCAAAACCACCTTCATCACCAACAGCTGTGTTTAGGCCACGTGCGCTAAGTACTTTCTTCAGGCTGTGGAAGATTTCTGCACCCATGCGAAGTGCTTCTTTAAAGTTAGGTGCGCCTACTGGCTGAACCATAAACTCTTGAATGTCTACATTGTTATCCGCGTGCTCACCACCGTTAATGATGTTCATCATAGGTACTGGCATTGAGTACTTACCCGGCGTGCCGTTTAGTTCTGCAATGTGTTCGAATAACTCTTGGCCTTTGTCTTGTGCTGCTGCTTTAGCATTTGCTAGAGACACAGCTAGAATCGCATTCGCGCCCAGTTTTTCTTTGTTTTCTGTGCCATCAAGATCAATCATGATGCCATCAATGTCTTTTTGCTGGTGAGAGTTTTTGCCGATTAAAGCGTCAGCGATTGGACCATTGATGAAATTCACCGCATTTAAAACACCTTTACCTAAGTAACGGCTCTTGTCACCATCACGAAGTTCTAGTGCTTCGCGGGTACCCGTTGATGCGCCCGATGGTGCACATGCACGACCCCAAATGCCGTTTGCTAAATGTACTTCAGCTTCAACAGTTGGGTTACCACGTGAATCCATTACTTCACGACCAATGACTTTTACGATTTCAGACATCTTATATCCTCTTTCCCATAAAGGTTGTTGTGCTAAGCCTGCGAAGGGTTCAAAATCACAGGCAGTTAAAATAAAAAAGCCGCGACACAGGTCACGGCTTAGTAATTAATTTTCGTCTTTTTGTTGCGCGTATGCTGCACCCACGAAGCCTTCAAATAAACGGTGGCCATCGCGAGGTCCTGAGGTAAACTCAGGGTGGAACTGAGCCGCTACAAACCACGGGTGGTTCGGATGCTCAATCATTTCTACTAGCTTCTTATCTTCTGATAAGCCAGAGAACACCAAGCCTGCTTTCTCAAGTTGCTCAACGTAGTGGTTATTCACTTCGTATCTGTGACGGTGACGTTCGAAAATCTCTGGCGCGCCGTATACTTCACGTGCTTTTGTACCTTCAACTAAGTGACACTTTTGCGAACCTAAACGCATTGTACCGCCAAGGTCAGACTCTTCAGAACGTTGTTCAACGTTACCTTCTTTATCTAACCACTCAGTAATTAAGCCAATTACTTTATGTTCAGCGTCTGCATCAAATTCAGATGAGTTTGCGCCTTCAAGACCAGCAACATTTCGTGCAAATTCAATTAAAGCAACCTGCATACCTAGACAGATACCTAGGTATGGTACTTTGTTTTCACGTGCGTATTGTGCAGTTAAAATCTTGCCTTCAACGCCACGACCACCAAAGCCACCTGGTACTAAGATACCGTCAAGACCCGCAAGCATCTCAACGCCTTTTGTTTCAACGTCTTGTGAATCTACATACTTAATATTAACCGTCACGCGGTTTTTAAGGCCTGCATGCTTAAGTGCTTCGTTAACTGACTTGTAGGCATCTGGTAATTCAATGTATTTACCAACCATACCAATCGTTACTTCACCGTTTGGATTTGATTCTTGATATAAAACTTGTTCCCACTCAGCAAGATCCGCTTCAGGTCTTTCAATGTGGAAACGACGACATACTAAATCGTCAAGACCTTGCGATTTAAGCAACGCAGGAATTTTATAAATGCTGTCGACATCTTTTAATGAGATAACGGCTTTTTCTTCTACGTTAGTGAATAACGCAATCTTCGCACGCTCATTCGCAGGAATTTGGCGATCTGAACGACAAATAAGGATATCAGGCTGAATACCAATCGAACGTAACTCTTTTACTGAGTGTTGTGTTGGTTTTGTTTTCACTTCGCCCGCAGCACCAAGGAAAGGCACGAGTGTTAAGTGCATATATAGTGCAGCTTCACGGCCAAGCTCAGTACCCAATTGACGTAATGCTTCAAGGAAAGGTTGTGATTCAATATCACCTACCGTGCCGCCAACTTCAACGATAGCAACATCATAACCTTCTGCACCATCCAGTACACGACGTTTGATATCGTTTGTAATATGTGGAATAACTTGAATAGTTGCGCCAAGGAATTCACCACGACGCTCACGACGTAATACGTCTTCAAATACACGACCCTGCGTAAAGTTGTTACGCTTGGTCATTTTGGTGCGAATAAAACGCTCATAGTGACCTAAGTCTAGGTCAGTTTCAGCACCGTCTTCAGTAACAAATACTTCACCGTGCTGAATAGGGCTCATAGTGCCAGGATCAACATTAATGTAAGGATCAAGCTTTAGAATCGTTACGTTTAGACCGCGCGCTTCTAAGATTGCAGCCAATGATGCTGCAGCAATACCTTTACCCAAGGAGGAAACGACCCCGCCTGTAACGAAGATAAATTTTGTATTCATGTGAACCCTAAGATGTCAGGAATTAATAGACAATATTGCCGTTAAAGGCAATCAACAAGACGGGAAAACATTATACTAAAAGTTGCCATTTTGCTCAAATGAAATTTACGCTTTCTCAAGCTTTTTAACACGCTGCCAAACCGCTTCCATTTCTTCAAGGCTTGCTTCTTTAATTGGTTTTGATTTGGTAATGGTTAATTCAACCGAATTAAAACGCCTTACAAACTTATTATTAGCGTTACGCAGTACCTGCTCAGCGTTAAACCCTGAATGGCGAATTACATTTACCAAAGCAAACAGTAAATCCCCCAACTCTTCAGCTAACTTTTCATCGGGTCCGTGAGATTCTAACTCTTCGCGTACTTCTTGAAACTCTTCTTCTACTTTATCAAGCGCGCCTTTGACTGATGGCCAATCAAAGCCAACACTGGCAACTCGTTTTTGAATTTTTTGCGCGCGAGTCAGCGCTGGTAATCCATGTGGGATATCATCGAGGGTATTCGTTTTTGATTTTTGTTTACGCTCAGCTGCTTTTTGTTCTTCCCAATTTGCTTTTAACTGCGCTTCAGAAAATACCTCTTGATTGGCAAATACATGAGGGTGGCGGCGCACTAATTTATCGCAAATGGCCGCAACAATATCGTCAAAGTTAAATAACTGCTGCTCTTTGCCAAGTTGGGCATAAAAGATAATTTGAAACAGTAAATCACCCAACTCATCTTTAAGTTCAAGCAAGTCCTCTCGTTCGATACAATCGGCTACTTCATAGGCCTCCTCAAGAGTGTGCGGTACAATTGAGGTGAAATCTTGCTGTAAGTCCCAAGGGCAACCACCATCGGGGTCACGCAGTTTACTCATTATATTAAGCAGAATTTCAATATTATGACTTTGACTCATTAGGTTCTTACCGCCGAAAAAACGCCATCAACTTGCGATAGCTTAACTAACAGTTTATTCATCTGCTCAACATTGTTGATTTCAATTTTCATTTCAAAAATCGCGGTTTGACGCGCATTATTGGTTTGCAGATTCATATTCAGCACATTGGTTTTCTCATTAGCAAGCACTGACGAGATATCACGCATTAATCCTTGGCGATCGTTTGCTTCAATGCGAATCGTTACCGCATAGTGTTCACACACTTCATCGGCCCAGCTTACATCAATAAAACGCTCTGGAAATTGGCTTCGTAAATGTTCTAACTGCTCACAGTCACTACGATGCACTGCAATGCCGCGCCCTTGAGTTATAAACCCTTGTACGCTATCGCCCGGCACTGGTTCACAACACTTGGCAACATGGCTTAATAAACTGCCTACACCATCAACAACAATACCGTTTTTATCGCCTTTGCGCGGTTTTGCTGATTTACGAAACTTGGGTAGCTCATCATCTTGCGGCAGATGTTTATTTTGTAAAAAGTTAATCAGCTGATTTATACGCACATCCGCTGCACCAACCGCAACTTGTAAATCTTCTATCGAATTCAAGTTAAAACGCGTCAATGCAGGTTTTAAGTCTTTGGTTTGCAAACTCAGTTTAGCAAGTTCCGCATCCAGAATTTCTTTACCAGCGGCAAGGTTTTTATCGCGGTCTTGTTGCTTAAACCAGTGGTGAATTTTAGAACGTGCACGTGACGATTTCACGTAACCTAATGATGGGTTTAGCCAATCGCGACTTGGATTAGGCTCTTTCTGCGTAAGAATTTCAACTTGGTCGCCAGTGTGAAGTTCATGGGTAAACGGCACAATTTTGCCGAATACTTTTGCACCGATACAGCGGTGTCCAACATTCGAGTGAATGTAATAAGCAAAATCAAGCGGTGTCGCACCCTTTGGTAAGTCGAGAATATCGCCGCGTGGTGTAAATACGTATACACGATCTTCCACAACTTGGTTTTTAAGCTCTTCAGCAAACTCTTCGTCGTCGACAACTTCTTCTTGCCACTGTAGTAACTTTCTTAACCAACTGATTTTTTGTTCGTAACCTGAATTTTTACCTGGCAATGACCCCTCTTTATAAAGCCAGTGCGCGGCAACCCCAAGCTCCGCATCTTGGTGCATCGCTTGGGTGCGAATTTGAATCTCAACAGTTTTGCCTTCGGGTCCAAATACAACCGTGTGAATAGATTGGTAACCATTCGCTTTTGGTGTGGCAATGTAATCATCAAACTCTTTATTGAGATGACGCCAGTTAGTATGCACAATACCAAGCGCCCCATAGCAATCTTGTAATTCGTTAACCACTACGCGCATGGCGCGAATATCAAATAGCTGATCAAATTCGTAATTTTTGTTTTGCATCTTTTTATAGATGCTGTAAATGTGTTTTGGCCGACCGTAAACTTCGGCTTCAATACCAGACTCAGCAAGCTTAGCTTTTACTAATGCCACCATATTGCTCATATAACTTTCACGAGCAATGCGCTTATCATCGAGTAATTTAGCGATTTCTTTGTATTTTTCTGGATGAAGGTAACGCAGTGAAAGATCTTCAAGTTCCCACTTTAACTGACCAATACCCAAACGGTTCGCCAGTGGTGCAAATATATTGTCGGTTTCTTTGGCGGCAATTACCCGCTCTTCTTCAGAGGCATTTTTTAGCTCGCGCAATAAACACACTTGCTGCGCGAGTTTGATTACCACAGCGCGCACATCTTCCACCATTGCCAATAGCATACGGCGGATATTATCAATTTGTGTACTGCCTTTGCCCTGGAAGCTCAGCGCACCGAGCGCCGCCATTTGCTCAACACCTTTTAAAAGCTCTACGACTGATCGTGAAAAATGTTTGCTTAAATGTTCTTTATCGAGCTTGCCGTTTAAATAAAGCGGCGTTAAAAATGCGGTTAACAGGGTTTCGGCATCCATATTAAGCTCTGCGAGAATTTCGACAATTTCTTTGCTAGCAGGCAAACTGCTTTCAAATTCGTCGTCTAATTTTTTTTGCTCGCAATATGCTAGGCAATAATCATAAGCACGCTCAAGCTGCTGTTGCTTATCGTCGCTTAAGGCCAACATCTCTAGCCACGCTTGATAGCCCTCTAGATTAGCAAGTAAGTGCGATTGCCTAATGGATACCATGTCTATTAATTCTCCTTTTCAAACAACGCCATCGTTTCAATATGGGACGTATTAGGAAACATATTCATCAATGAGATTTTACTCACCTTAAAGCCCGCGTTAATTAAAAGCTTGCTGTCACGTGCCATGGTTACTGGGTCACATGCAACGTAAAGTATACGAGAAAAACGCTTTAATTTAAGTTGAGTTAGAATATCAAACGCCCCCATACGCGATGGGTCTAGCAATAGTACCGAATACTCACGATTAAACCAGTCTTGCGACTTAATATTTTCAGTTAAATCTTGGCAATATAAATCGATATTGGTTAGTTGGTTATGTGCTGCGTTGCGTTTGGCAAGCTCAATTGCCGAAGCGACCCCTTCCACCCCAACAACCGTGTTCGATTGTGTTGCAAGTGGTAAGGTAAAATTACCAACACCGCAGAATAAGTCGAGTACATTGTCTTGTTTAGTGAGGTTCAGCCACGTAAGTGCCTGTTTAATCATGGCTTGATTAACCTCAGCATTGACTTGAATAAAGTTATCAAAACCAAAAAACAAGGTTAATTGATAATCATCCAATTGGTAGTAAGGTAATTCATCGCCTGTAAAAGTACCTTTTTCGCTATTTAGCACCAACTGCCAATCATTTTCATGGCAAATACGCTGGAGCTTTGCAATATCACTATCTTTTAGCGGCTTAGTGTGGCGCACAATTAAATAGTTACCGCTTTCTACCGAACACAATTGCAAATGTGAAATCGCATCACCCGCTTTCAACTCCGGGAGCAAGTTACGTATCTCGGTAAAAACCGCTTGCCAAGGTTTAACGAGCACGTCGCAGCGTTCAATATTAATAATTTTCTTTGATTGCTTTTGTCTGTAGCCAACCAAAAAGTTATCTTTTTTCTTATCGTAAATCACCGCAATACGGCCACTACGACGATAATGAGTCGGGTCGCTTGCTAACGCATCACACCAAGGTAAATTATTTACCTCGGCGAATTTTTCAAACAATTTAGTTACTGCCGCCTGCTTTTCAATAACTTGTTGAGCAACCTCTAAATGCTGTAATTGGCAACCGCCACATTGGCCGTAATGTTGGCAAAATGGCGCAACGCGATGCTCACTTAGCGTAATCACCTTAACGGTTTGGTATTTTTCGAACTTACTTTTATTCGCCAATTGTTTAGCTAAAACGGTTTCGCCTGTTATTGCCCCTTCAACAAATGCGACTTTTTTATTGCTGCGCGTTACACCTAGCCCTTCATGGTTCATGGAGTCGATGCTTAATGTTTGTTTCTCTGCTGAAAATTGCTTTTTTTGCGGTTTAAAAAACCTTGCCACTGTGATTACCCTATAAATTGTTTGCCTAATATCGCTTTAGTCTTTAACCTTAACTCAGTGTCATAATAATTTATTATAACAATCGCACCCGATGAGTAGATTTGGCTTAAGAGACTGGATAATACTATTAACTTTAGTACCCACCTTAACGGTAGGTATTATCCTAGGCAGTTATTTTACCTTAACTCGCTATCAAGAACTTAACGATTTTCTCACCGAGCAGGGTCAAACTATTTCTACGCCGCTGGCAAAAGCCATTGAGCATGCGCTAAACAGCAACAATATTGTTGAATTAAAGTCGGTGATTAGCGATACACACAATCAACACGCCCCACTAATAAAATCAATTGTATTATTCAACGCCGATCATAAACTCATTCTCACCAGTAACTATTACCCAGAGATAGAAGAGTTTAAATTTGAGAACGGCAATGCATTGCCAAAACAGCTTTACATTAAACAATTTGAAAAAAGCATTCTGTTTTCGCTACCAATTTTCGATAAAAACGCACTTTCACAAGACAGCTTATTAATTTCCCAGCATTTACCAGTAAAAGCCTATGTAAACGTAGAAATTAGTAACGATCGCGCAGTGATTGCGCGACAAAGTGCTTTGCTGTTTAGTATTGTGATTATTGGTTTAGCCGTAGCCATCGCGTTAGTAATTGCGTTTCGTTTTTCTAATCGCTTAAGTGACCCAATCAAAAAGCTGGTGTTTGCGGTTGACCAACTAAAAAGCGATGAATTAGAAACCGGACTCGATGAGCGTATGGCAGGCGAGTTTGAAATTTTAAGACGCGGACTTAATGATATTTCGGCCAATATGGTTACGCAAAAAGATGAAATGCAGCGCCATATCGACCAAGCCATTAGCGATTACCGCGAAACGCTTGAACAATACGAAACACAAAACATAAAGCTAAATTTTGCCAAGCGCGAGGCGCAAAGGGCAAACCAGGTTAAATCCGATTTCTTAGCGAAAATGAGTCATGAGCTCAGAACGCCGCTTAACGGTGTTATTGGCTTTACCCGCCAGTTATCTAAAACACCGCTCAATAAACACCAAAAAGATTACCTCGATACCATTGAATTTTCGGCAAAAAGCCTGCTCACTATTATTAGTGATATTCTAGATTTCTCAAAGCTTGAAGCGGGTGCAATGGAACTTGAGCATATTCATTTTCAATTGCGCGACACCATTAACGAGGCACTCACCTTATTAGCGCCGAACGCTCACGAAAAGCACATTGAATTATCGCTATATGTTGCTGATGGGATTTCCGATCATGTGATTGGCGACCCTACCCGCTTTAAGCAAATTTTAATCAACCTTATTAGTAACGCGATTAAATTTACAGACAATGGTAGCGTTACTATTGACGTAACCGGCCGTATGTTAAGCGACCATAAACAAGCACTGCTTATTTCTGTCAAAGACACCGGCATTGGCATCGATAGCAATAAGCAAGATTCGCTGTTTTTGGCGTTTGGTCAGGCCGATTCCAGCATTACCCGTAAGTTTGGTGGTACCGGTCTAGGTTTAATTATTACCAAACACTTAGTTGAAGCTATGGGCGGTAAAATTTCCTTAAATTCAGCGCTAGGTAAAGGCAGTTGCTTTACCTTTAATGCTGAACTTGAAATTCCAAAACATCAATATGCGATAGACTTACCACTTGGTCCGTTAGAGCAAAAACGCGTGTTATTCTTTGAACCATTTGAACACAGCTTTGAAGCTGGCAAAGAATTGTTAGAAAGCTGGCAGTTAAATGTGACTGCATGTGCAACATTTGGCGAATTGGAAGAATCGCAAAATCAGGCGTTTAATTTTGATATTGGCCTACTTGCAGTGAACATTGATCCCAACGACCTACACGCATGCCGTGAGTTAATTAAGCGTGCACGGGAAAAATGCGATTACCTATACGTATTGGTTAATACCATATCGCATAGCTATCGCGAGGTAGTGATTAATGCAGGCGCCGATGCGTGTTTGTCTAAGCCAATGAACCATCGCAAACTGTGTCATACACTTGCCGCCCCATACAGACTTGATCATCCAACAATTAGTACTCCAGCAACAGATAAAGAAACGTTGCCATTAAAAGCACTCGTGGTGGATGATAACGATGCTAACTTGCGCTTAATGTGTGCGCTACTTCGCGACAAAATTGAAAGTTTTGATACCGCACACAATGGCGCGCAAGCGGTTAGCCTTGCAAAAAGCCGCAAGTACGATGTGATACTGCTTGATATACAAATGCCTATTATGGACGGCGTAACCGCGTGTAAATTGATTTTGGAATCATCACTTAATGAGCAAACACCGATTATTGCCGTGACCGCACACGCTCTTGCCAGTGAAAAAGAATCGTTACTTAGTAATGGCTTTACCAGTTACTTAACCAAACCGATCGATGAAGAAATTTTAATGAAAACCATCGCAGAGTTTGGTTCAAAAGATTATCAACCGAAAGTGCAACCCGCCAAATTAATTAGCAGTGAACCACCGTTTTCGAGCAATATGATTGATTGGCAGTTAGCATTACAACGCGCTGGAGGAAAAGAAGATCTCGCGAACGAAATGCTGAGCATGTTACTGCTAAGCATTCCCGAAACACAAAAGTTAATTAGCGAAGCCTTTAGCGATAGTGACAGTAAAGAGCTATTAAGTATTATCCATAAATTTCATGGCGCCTGTTGTTACACTGGCGTACCCAAAATCAAAGATCTCGCAGAAACCATCGAAACTGCGTTAAAACAGGCACAAGCGCTCAAAGACATAGAACCAGAAATATTTGAACTGCAAGATTGTTTATCGAGTTTGATGCAAGATGCTGGCGCAATTCAGAGTGTAGAGTAGAAGTTTACCGTTAAAGTAGACTGAAGATTTTGACGGGGACTTGTGAGTTTAATCTCATCTAAATAATGAAATAAGTACTGGAGTGTCGCTGCTTTTAAAAGCAGCGACAAACACAATTTACATTCTTGCTTCTAGCATTAAGCGCTTCATATCTGAAACGGCTTTTGCTAAGCCATCAATCGCTGCACGTGCAATAATTGCGTGGCCAATATTAAGCTCGTAAATTTCTGGAATGGCGGCGATTGGTTTTACATTATGATAATGCAAACCATGACCTGCATTTACGGTTAAACCTAAACCTGCTGCATATTTACAACCAGTGGCGATTCGCGCGAGTTCTTCATCACGGTCTTTATCGTTTTCAGCGTCTGCATACGCGCCGGTATGAATTTCAACGAATGGCGCTTTTACTCGAGCACATGCATCAAATTGCGATTCAATTGCATCAACAAACAGCGAGACTTTAATACCGGCTGCACTGAGTTTTGCTACTGCATCGGCAATTTTGGCTTCGTTGCCAACTACATCTAGGCCGCCTTCAGTGGTAAGCTCTTCACGTTTTTCTGGCACTAAACATACGTATTCTGGATTTACCTCAAGCGCTATACCTATCATTTCATCGGTAACGGCCATTTCTAAATTCATACGTGTTTGAATGGTTTTTGCCATTACATATACATCACGGTCTTGAATATGACGGCGGTCTTCACGTAAGTGAATAGTAATACCATCTGCACCAGCGTGTTCTGCAACGGTTGCTGCATGTGCTGGGTCTGGAAATTGCGTGCCACGGGCTTGTCTTAACGTTGCGATATGGTCAACATTGACCCCTAATAAAATATCTTTCATAAATTAAGATCCAAATAATTCTCGGCTTTTCAGTTTTTTATACCCTAAAAGCGGATTAAGTAAATAGCGTGCCAGTTGTTTTGCTAATGTGCGCGTTAGCTTATCAGAAAAGTCTAAGCATGCAATTTGTTGTATTTGCTTTCCACTTAAACCTCGGCGACTACCTTTTAACGACAACCAACCCAGTTCATTTTGATACTGGTAGTACGTATCATCTTTCAATTCAGAGCCGTGAGCGTCAAAAGAAAAATCTAACCCTACACCTAGCGCTTCTAATAATTGAAATTCAAACGAACGTAAAATGGGTTCGTAGTCTTCATCATTCGCTAACTGTGTTAGATGCTGATGATACAGCTCATATATTTCATCAAGTGGTTCATTGATAGGTGTTAAGCGAGCGGTCAATTCGTTGAGATAAAAACCACAGTACAACGCTTTATTTTTGAGTGCGACAAGGCTCTCGAGCTCGTATTGGTTTAAGTATTTGATATCGCCTTTGCCAGCATATTGTACGCTAAGGCGACTAAATGGTTGTAGATTGGCTTTTTGTTTGATGCTATTACGGCCCTTCACACGAGCCAACAAGCGGATATGACCAACACCTTGTACCAACAGGTCCAACATTAACTGCGAGTCGCTAAATGGACGTGAATGCAGTAAATAAGCTGGCACAAAGTGTTGCATTGATTAGGCCTTAGTCTTCACCATAGCCTAAGCTGCGAAGTGCGCGTTCATCATCAGCCCAACCTGATTTCACTTTTACCCAAAGTTCTAAGAACACTTTATTATCAAGCATTTCTTCAAGATCTTTGCGTGCTTCGCGGCCGATTACTTTAAGCTTTTCGCCTTTATTACCAATTACCATGCGTTTTTGTGTTTGGCGCTCAACCAAAATTAAGCCGTTAATTTGCCAAACGCCGTTATCCATCCATTTAAACTGTTCAATTTCAACAGTCACGGAATACGGGAGTTCATCACCCATAAAGCGCATTAGCTTTTCGCGGATCACTTCGGCTGCTAAAAAGCGCATTGAGCGATCGGTTACGTAATCTTCAGGGAAGTAAAATTCACACGCTTGTAAGGTGTTATGAACGTGCTGTTTAATTTGCTCAACGCGCTTGCCGTGCTTTGCTGAGATTGGGATCATATCAAGGAAGTTACCCTTGGTTGCTAACCACTGCAAATGTGGCAGTAACTCTTCTTTTTCCTTAACGTTATCTTCTTTGTTAATTGCAAGAATCACCGGCACGCCACTGCCCATGACCTTAGTAAGTACCATCTCGTCGTCGTCTGTCCAACGGGTACCTTCAACCACAAAAATAATCAGTTCCACGTCGCCAATTGAGCTTGATGCAGCGCGGTTCATTAAACGGTTAATTGCGCGTTTTTCTTCACTGTGAAGACCTGGAGTATCAACGTAAACGGCCTGGTATTTGCCTTCAGTATGAATACCCATAATGCGGTGACGCGTGGTTTGCGGCTTACGTGAGGTAATACTGACTTTTTGCTCAACCAAACGGTTTAATAACGTTGATTTACCTACATTTGGGCGACCAACAATCGCAATCATGCCACAATGGGTATCAATTGGTGCATCTAACAGGTCTTTATCAAGCGTCATCTTTAATCATCTTTAATGCAAGCTCAGCTGCTTTTTGTTCTGCTTTACGACGCGAACTTCCTTTAGCTACTACTTGAGGTTTATTCTCAATTAAGCACTCAACCGTAAATACTTGGTTGTGCGCTTGCCCTTTAGTATCAATTACATTATAGCTAGGCAGAGGGATCTTGCGGGCTTGCAGATACTCTTGTAGCAAGGTTTTTGGGTCTTTTTGATTATGCCCAGGGGTAATTGCTTGTAAACGCGTTTGATACCAGTTAAGTACTAATTCACGACATGTTTCAATGTCTGAATCTAAAAATACAGCACCTATAATTGCTTCAACGGCATCAGCAAGCGTTGATTCACGGCGATAACCACCGCTTTTCAGCTCACCCGGACCTAGGCGAAGAAAGTCGCCTAGTTCAAACTCCACACCAAATTCCGCCAATGTTTGACCGCGTACTAGCGTTGAGCGCATACGGCTTAAATCGCCTTCACGGGCTTTTGGAAATTGATGATACAAAGCATCAGCTATAACGAAGCTCAAAATCGAGTCACCTAAAAACTCAAGGCGCTCATTGTGAGCACCTCGGTAACTTCTATGGGTCATTGCTTGCTCTAGCAAGCGAACGTCGTTAAAGCTGTAACCTATCTTCTTAAATAATAAGTTTACGTCTTTAGTCATTATTAACTTGTTAAAAGGTTATTGAATTTTGCCAAGGCGTTCAAAGCGCACACCAGTTGGCACCCAAGACGGTAATAAACTGTCTTTGTCTTCTGAAAAAGTAAAGCTCATCCAAATAAATACTGCTTTACCTACTAAATTTTCTTTTGGTACAAAACCCCAAACACGGCTATCTTGGCTGTTATCGCGGTTATCACCCATTGCAAAATAATGGCCTTCTGGTACGCGCCATTCGTCTTGTGCCGTACCCGCTTGCTGATAATAGCGACCTGATAGTTCAGGCATTGCTGGGTTAATTAAAATATCGTGTGTTAAACCTGAAAGCTGTTCTGTCGCGCGAATTTGTGGCACACCAGCGAGCATAAACTCACCTTGATTTACCAGTTCACGTTCCATTTTATTAAACTGACCACAAGTTAAGCCTTGGCTGTCACTTTGCCCTGCATCACATTTAGGTTTAATGTAAATTTCTTTATTGCGATAAATAATAGTATCGCCCGGTAAACCCACTACACGTTTAATAAAATCAATTTTATCGTCTTCTGGGTATTTAAATACAAACGGATCACCACGCTCCGGCGTGCCAACATCCATCAGTTGCGAGCGCCAAACTGGGTCTTTTACACCATAAGAGTACTTTTCCACCAGAATGAAATCACCTTTTAACAAGGTCGGCATCATTGAGCCCGATGGAATTTGAAACGGTTCATACAAAAACGAACGGAAAATAGTAATGGCGGCAACCATAGGAAAAATCGACTGCGCTGTTTCAGCAATTGAATGCTGCGGTGCAATCTGCTCGATCACTTCTTCGGTTAACGGCACACCACTTGCGCCTTGCGCCACGGCAATACGCTCTTTACGCTTAGGAGCGTAAACTAAGTGATCGATTAACCAAATTAGGCCCGAACCTAAGGTCAACAATACTAAAAATATTGAAAAGTAACCCGCCATGTCATTAACTCCTTACTTGCCCACTTTCAAAATGGCTAGGAAGGCGTCTTGAGGTACTTCAACATTACCGAGTTGTTTCATACGCTTTTTACCTTCTTTTTGTTTTTGTAATAGCTTTTTCTTACGTGATACGTCACCACCGTAACACTTCGCGATTACGTTTTTACGAAGTTGTTTTACAGTAGTACGTGCAATTACGTGCCCGCCGATAGTTGCTTGAATTGCAATATCAAACATCTGGCGCGGAATAAGCTCTTTTAATGCTTCCGCTAATTGACGACCACGTGATTGAGATGCCTCACGGTGACAAATGATTGCCAGTGCATCAACACGGTCACCATTGATAAGAATATCTACACGTACCATGTCTGCTGGTTGGAAATGCTTAAAGTTATAATCAAGAGACGCAAAACCACGGCTGGTTGACTTCAATTTATCAAAGAAGTCCATTACCACTTCGCCCATTGGCATTTCGTAGGTAATCGCTACTTGGTTGCCGTGATAAGCCATTTTTGTTTGCATACCGCGTTTTTCAACGCACAGGGTAATTACGTTACCAAGGTACTCTTGCGGCACAAGAATATTTGCTTCAACGATTGGCTCACGAATTTCTTCAATATTACCAACTGGCGGTAAATCAGACGGGTTATCGATGTGAATAACGTTGCCGCCCTTTTCAACAATCTCATACACTACCGTTGGTGCAGTAGTGATTAGATCCATGTCGTATTCGCGCTCTAAACGCTCTTGGATAATTTCCATGTGTAGCATACCCAAAAAGCCACAACGGAAACCAAAACCAAGTGCTGTTGAGTTTTCTGGCTCATAGAATAACGACGCATCGTTTAAGCTTAGTTTTGATAGCGCATCACGGAAGCTTTCGTATTCATCTGATGAAATTGGGTACATACCCGCATACACTTGCGGTTTTACCTTTTGGAAACCCGGTAATGGAGCATCAGCTGGCTGACGTTGCAAGGTGATGGTATCACCTACTGGTGCACCGTGAATATCTTTAATACCCGCGATAACAAACCCTACTTCACCCGTTCTTAACGTGCCCGTTTCAGTTTGTTTTGGCGTGAAGATACCTACTTTGTCGGCGATGTGAACTTGACCATTTGACATGATCTGGATTTTATCGCCTTTTTTAAGCTCGCCGTGTTTAATACGCACTAGTGATACAACGCCCTGGTATGGGTCAAACCATGAATCGATAATCAGCGCTTGTAATGGCTTTTCTGGATCACCTTCTGGTGGTGGAATATTTTTAACAATGTCTTCAAGTACCGCGTCGATACCTAGACCTGTTTTCGCACTACACTGAGTTGCACCCGTTGCATCAATACCAACGATATCTTCAATTTCTTCCGACACGCGATCAGGATCAGCTTGCGGTAGGTCGATTTTATTTAGAATTGCGAGTACTTCTAAATCCATTTCAATCGCGGTGTAACAGTTAGCAACTGTTTGTGCTTCTACACCTTGACCAGCATCAACTACTAATAATGCACCTTCACACGCTGCTAATGAACGCGAAACTTCATAGGTAAAGTCAACGTGTCCAGGTGTGTCGATAAAGTTTAGTTGGTATGTTTCGCCGTCGTTTGCAGTGTAGTTTAGCGTAACACTTTGCGCTTTAATGGTAATACCACGCTCACGCTCAAGGTCCATTGAATCCAGTACCTGCTGTTGCATTTCGCGATCAGATAAACCACCACAGACTTGGATTAAACGATCCGATAAAGTCGATTTACCGTGATCAATGTGGGCAATAATAGAAAAGTTACGAATGTGCTTCATATGTTGGATTCAATACTTCTAAATAAATAGGGTTCAAAATCAAAACGCCGATTTTACCCTTAATTTGGGCTAATCACCATTAATTTGCGTGATTGGTAAGCTGATTGGGTGAATTTTTTTTATTTTAATGCGATTTTTAAGGCCCGTTTGCTTCACTTTTGCTAGCAAAAACCCCGTATAACCACCTACCATTGCAGATAAAATTTGCCACCCTTCACTTACAACAAATACATGTGCCGCAACTATAGTAAACACTAAAGCAAGCAGCAAAGGCACCATGTACGTCCACAACGACATTTTAATGACATGAGAATCATCTAAGGTTAAATCGACTTTTTGCCCGACTTCAAGGGCAGCATCACTTACAATCGTAAGTTCTGAACGTTTATTAGCAAATAGTTTAGCAAAGGTAAGCGAGCCGCATTTACCATCACAACCACTGCATGCTTGGGGTTTAGGTAATGCAAAAGTGACCAAAGTATTGTCTACTTTGGCCACCGTAAACGTTTTTTCAATCATTAGTTAGCGCGTTGAACTGATTCTGCTACTAGTTTAGCAGTCATTGGCGGCAATTGACCAATCACAGAGACTTCATAGCCTGGTGCTTGATGAATAAATACCGTTGTAGCACCTGCCGAAAGCGCTTTGCTACGACTATTACTAGCAAGCGGTCTTTGAATAAAGACCGACACTTCAATTAACCCGTCACTGTAAAGATAATAATCGGCAAGCTCACCGTTTAAGTTTAACGTTTGACGCTCTGATTTTACCAGTGCGAAACCCGTTGGCATCGCATCAACTTGCCATGTTTCAATACTTTGCTCTTCTTTTACAGCGGTTACTGGCGCAGGCAGATTTTGCTGACTCATTTCGATAAGTTCAACACTCGGTTGTTCACTGAAACTAACGTTAGTCATTTGCAGCTGCTCAACAATTTCGCCAGCTGCCGACACGTAGGCAGTTTTAAGTGGCAGCTTTGAATGCTCATCTAGCCACAACCAATAGTTAAATTTTGCTTGGTCTTTTGACTCGATACGCACCAATTGTGCTACACGACCTGATATCCGTGACTTACCACCAATTGCAAAGTGGTAATTTGGTTCCAGCTCAGTGATATCGTTAAAAATAATGCTTGGGATTGGGCCCGCTAAAGACGAGCTGTTTAAAGAATAAGGTGGGTTTTGTGGCTCAAAGTAGGTAACTATATTGCCAACACGCAACATTTCAACACCCGCACCGTCGAGCAGGCTTAAGTGCTCAAGTTCAGTGCCATTGTAATTTGCATGTCGCCACGCGTAAGGTTCTATATTATTTCGCCCTTTTACAACAACAAACGAGGCGGTAAAGTTACTGTTTTTGACCGTATTGGCCATTTCTAATAAAAGCTGTTTCGCTTCATTAGGTTCAGAAGCAAAGCTTGGCAACGCAACTACAAGCCAAGCTAAGACTACGAATATTCGCATCTACTGATTGTTCTCCAACTCGTCTTCTTTCGCTTTTTCAGCTTGAGCAATACGCGATTGTCTTTGGTGCTCTAATAACAGCGCACCTAAACGTTTTTCTTCAAGCTCACGCAGTCCTTTTTGAGCGGTTTCAAGCGCAGGCTCAGTTGAATAACTGACTGGCGTTGCAGTACCACCAAAAGGCATGGTTTCTAAATTTTGCAGTTGTGGCTCAGGGCTAATGATATCTGAATCCTTAGGAACAGATTGCACGCCAATTACCGCAACAGCAGCAACACTTGCTGCAATTGCCATTTGGGCAAACGGTTTTTTCCAATTTGAGATTGCAACTGTACTTTGTTGGTTAACCGCAGCCTCTTGCTCAGTTACGCTTGGCGTTTCTGGCTCTTGGCTGTAGGTTTCTTCTTGTTCTAATGCCAGTGCAACTTGATCTGCGATATCGATTTGAATAAGTTCTTTGCCTTCGCCACGCATTACATCACCAATCAGTGAATAACGCGATGCTGCGTGCTCTAACTCATCCCCCAAATGTCGGCTTTCGAGGCTGTGTTCGTCATCAAACAGTGCCGATATTTGTTCTTTTCGTTTCTCATTCAAATTAGTCATAAAGTGACCTATGCATTATTTAACATTGGATTAAGTCGATTATCGATTGCCTCTCGAGCACGGAATATCCGTGATCTCACCGTCCCGACAGGACAGTCCATTATCATGGCAATGTCTTCGTAACTTAACCCCTCTAATTCGCGTAATGTAATTGCCGTTTTAAGATCATCCGGTAAGCCGTCAATGGTCCTAAAAATTACCTGCTTTATTTCATCGCTTAGCAACAAGTTTTCTGGTGTTGAATTACTTCTCAGTGCATCAGCGCCATCATAAAATTCTGCATCATCCGCATCAACATCATTGGCTGGCGGACGGCGCCCTTGTGAAACTAAATGATTCTTAGCACAGTTAACAGCTATACGATAAAGCCAAGTGTAAAAAGCACTGTCACCGCGAAAACCCGGTAACGCTCTATATGCTTTAATAAACGCTTCTTGTGCAATATCAGCAACATCTCCATGGTTAGAGACGTAACGTCCAATTAAGTTCGCAACTTTGTTCTGATATTTTTTAACTAACACATTGAATGCGTTTTTATCACCCTGCTGAACTTTTCTTACTAGCGCTAAATCCAAATCCTGCTCGCTCATTCGAGCCGGTACTCCTCTTAATTTATAATCTTTCTCTAGTTCCCAAGAGTAATGTCACAATATAGGACTCAAGGAGTTTGAAAAAGTTCGAAACATTTTATAAAAACTTTAAATCAATTTATCTTTGTTAGTCTTAAACATAGATAAATAGACTGTCACAGGGTCACTTTAACACTTTTCCTTAAGCAAAATTAGCATAAAATCACGTTATCGCTATTTCTTCGCTGTTTTTCACATTCTTATACTACCTTACAAATAAGCTGTGCGACTTTTGTCTTTTTATCATTGTCATAATTGGTGTTATTATATGCCAAATAAATTACCTGCATTGTAAAGTGATACCTGTATGACAAATACACCACAGTTAACAACCGATGTTGTCATCGTAGGAAGTGGTGCTGCTGGATTAACCTTAGCGCTTACCTTAGCAAATCACTGTCACGTCACCGTATTAAGTAAAGGGCCATTAACTGAAGGCTCAACCATGTATGCCCAAGGCGGCATCGCCGCAGTTTTTGATAAAGAAGACAGTGTTGAATCGCATGTTGAAGATACTCTTGCAGCGGGCGGTGGACTATGTGATCGCGACGCCGTTCATTACACTGCAAGCAACGCAAAAACCTGTATGAAGTGGCTAATAGAACAAGGCGTACCATTTGATATGGATAAAAACGCCCTTGGCAAAGAACGCTACCATTTAACCCGCGAAGGCGGGCATAGCCACCGTCGTATTCTGCATGCAGCTGATGCAACCGGTAAGGCAGTACAAACCACGCTTATCGACCGCGTAAAAGAGCACGAAAACATTTTATTGCTTGAACGCTATAATGCAATTGATCTAATCACCGATGAAAAACTGAATAACACAGGCAAACGCTGCCACGGTTTATATGTTTGGAATCGCATTACCGAACAAGTTGAAATTATTAGTGCTCGCTTTGTCGCACTTGCCACAGGCGGTGCCAGTAAAGTCTATCTGTATACATCAAACCCTGATGTTTCTAGTGGTGACGGCATTGCAATGGCATGGCGTGCGGGCTGCCGTGTCGCCAATATGGAATTTAACCAATTTCACCCAACCAGCTTGTATCACCCTGAATTACAGAACTTTTTAATTACTGAAGCAATGCGCGGCGAAGGGGCGTACTTAAAACGCCCTGATGGTTCACGCTTTATGCCTGATTTTGATGAGCGCGCCGAACTGGCGCCGCGTGATGTAGTTGCGCGCGCCATCGATTATGAAATGAAGCGCCTTGGCGCTAACTGCGTTTATCTCGATATCAGTCATAAAGATAAAAACTTTATTATCGACCATTTCCCCACTATTTACGCAAAATGCTTAAGTGTTGGCCTCGATATTACAAAAGAGGCAATTCCTGTGGTTCCAGCTGCGCATTATACCTGTGGCGGCGTAATGACTGATTTTAATGGCAAAACCGATTTAGATAATCTTTATGCCATTGGCGAAGTCGCTTATACGGGCCTGCACGGCGCTAACCGCATGGCGAGTAATTCACTGCTTGAGTGCATTGTATTTGCACAAGCTGCCGCTAAAGACATTATGGCAAAACTTAATTCGGAACATAACGCGCCAAACATTCCAAACTGGGATGAAAGTCGAGTGACAAATTCTGATGAAGAAATTGTTATTACTCACAACTGGCACGAACTGCGTTTATTTATGTGGGACTACGTTGGTATTGTTCGCACCACCAAGCGCCTAGAACGAGCGCTTCGTCGCATTGAGTTACTGCAACAAGAGATTGATGAGTACTACACTAATTTTAGAGTGAGTAATAATCTGCTGGAGCTGCGTAACCTAGTTCAAGTGTCTGAGCTCATTATTCGCAGTGCGCTTGAAAGAAAAGAAAGCCGCGGTCTGCACTATACGCTTGATTACCCAAATCAAACTGAAAACCCAACACCTACCGTGCTGCACAAAAACGCATCAGCTTAAATATCTCGATAAACGGCTCTCAGTAGCCGTTTTTTATCTTTTGCAGATAACTTATTAAGCAAAATCAATTTATTAAACTCACTTTTTTGCCGTTTAAAGCGAATTAATACAAACCATGCAGTTACAATACTAAACGGACTTATTTCACCGATTTTTTTGCCGTTGTGCTGGCACAATACACGCTCATCTTCGAGTAACAAATAACAGTCACTTACTAACGCTCTTTTTAGCTTAAAGAAACAGATAATACTAACCAGTACGAGAAACACTAAAACAAGTAGGGCAGAGAGAATATTTTCAGCGGGGAGTAAAGCAAAGAAAAATATAGGCAGGTTAATGCCGAGATAAACACTCGGCACAATGTTAGATTTTGCGACGTATAACCTATACGCGGACACGATTTAAAATCGTTTTAACCATGTAATCTAGCTCAGCGTCTTCACATTTTTCATGCCCCATAAACCAAGCAAATAAATCAGGGTCATCGGCCGCTAGTAAACGTTGAAAAATTGCTTTGTCATTATCTGTTAATGCGTCGTAAGCTTCATCAACAAATGGTCTTAGCAACACATCAAGTTCCAACATACCGCGTCGACACGCCCAACGTAATTTAGCCTTGCTATCTAAATTGCTCATTTTATACCTCGTTAATTCACGCGTCTTAATAGTAGCAAAAGCTAAGCATGCAATCATCAGGAATCTAAGTTAAAATCAAGGCATTAATTTTCAGTGGTAGGGTATTATGATAGTCGCTTCTCGCATTTCAGAAAAAATCATTCAAATTAGCGGACAAGACCGCAAGTCTTACCTGCACGGACAAGTTACACAAGATCTTAATTTATTAGACGACACGACCTTCTTATGGTCAGGGCATTGCAATGCAAAAGGTAAACTTTGGTCAGTACACAAGCTAATAGCGGCAAACGACGCTTACTTGATGTTAGCAAGTGACATTGAAGCCGAGCAAAGCTTTAGTGAACTTAAAAAATACGGTGTTTTTTCAAAAGTAGAATTTGCCCTAAGCGAGCAACTTATTAGCCTTGGTGTAACAGCGCAAACCACCAGTGAAATTGAGTCTGCATTGGCGATTTCATTTACCAGCCACAATTTAGTGCAATTTGAATTAGGTTATGCGCTAAAGCTAGCCGAAGGCTTAGTGCAACTTGTTATTGAGAAAGAAAAACAAGCTGAACTTGAAGGCAAAATTACACTTACAAATAATGAAAATGCATGGCTTGCAGCTAATATTAAAGCCGGATTGCCGCGCCTAAATGCCCAAACACTCGATGAGTTTGTTCCGCAGATGGTCAATCTACAAGCGATTGGGGGAATTAGTTTCAATAAAGGCTGTTACACAGGCCAAGAAACGGTCGCGCGCATGAAATATCTAGGCAAAAATAAGCGTGCAATGTACAGCTTATTTGCCGCCGAACAAAACATTGAAACAGCAAGCGACGTTGAAGCTCAGCTTGGTGAAAACTGGCGTAGAGCCGGTAAAGTAATTAACACTGCGGTTACCGATGAAGGCACATATATTCAAGCGGTACTGCCAAACGACACATCTGAGCAAGCTCAGTTGCGCGTTAAAGATCTTGAAGAGTCACGCCTTAGCGTGAGTGCTCTTCCTTACACACTTGAAGATTAGGTTTAATATGAAAATTGCACAGCAAAAAGTAGTAAAGCTTCATTACTCAGTAATGGACAAAGACAACAATGCCATCGACAGCTCATTTGATAACGAGCCACTAGAATTCATCATTGGTTCGGGTTTTTTAATTCCAGGTCTTGAAAATGCACTTATTGATAAGCAAGCTGGCGATACCTTTACTGTAGAAGTTGAAGCAAAAGATGGCTATGGCGAGCGTCACGACGGTTTGATGCAAGCAGTACCTAAGTCAATGTTTGACGGTATGGATATTGAAGTAGGCATGCAATTTCGCGCAACGACCGATGACGGTGAGCAAACTGTTGTAATTATCGATATTCAAGAAGACGATGTGATTGTTGATGGCAACCACCCGCTTTCTGGTATTGATTTAACATTTGATGTTGAAGTACTTGAAGTACGTGACGCAACAGAAGAAGAATTGGCACATGGCCATGTTCATGGTGAAGGAGGCTGTGGTTCAAACCACGATCACAAACATGATGAAAATGGCGGCTGTTGTTAATTTACAGCACTGACAATAAAAAAATAGCGCTTTAGGGCGCTATTTTTTTTGTTTATCTAATGCGGCGATTAAGCCAGCTTGATCGTTTGTACCAAGCCTAATTTTTGTTTCATCCTGCAGCACTAATTCAACCGCCTTAAAACCGTGGGCTGAATACACAAACCCATCATGGCTAATGCGTAAACCAATGCCATGTCGCCATGAATTCTCCACAGCCTGATACGAAACAACCTCTGACAAGGGTAAAGTTTGACCAAACCAGCCAAAAGCAAAACCCCATTTTATTGTGTTATCTTTTACGGAAACTGTCATGCCATGAAATAAAAATGCCACCAGTACCACAAAACCTGAAAAAATCAGCAGACCTGTAATCGGGCCGATTAAATAAACCGCCAATAAGGTAAATGAAAAAATCCACGAAAGCAGCAGTAAAATAGCCCAGGCGATTTGTTTATGAGAATAGGTCATTAATATTCCAAGTTAGTTAAAGCTAAAAACAAAGGTAGCACTGGTTTCAGCGTCATAATTGCGTTTGCCTTCTTCAGGCATGGTGTTGTAACGATATAAATATGAAAACTTAAGACTAAGTGCCCCACTAATTTGGCTCACCAATGACGTCTCAGATTTGATGCGGGAGTTTAACCCACTTAACGAATGCTCCGCACTAATATCCTGATTAAAGCGCGTGCGTTTACTTACGATTCGCTCCCACTGCAAAGCTAATCGCAGCAAGTAACCTAAATCCGATTCATCGGTTTCACTAACCTGATAATTAACCCCAGGACCAACATCTAAATCAATGCTGTCTTTACGATTTTCTAAAAAGCGCCAACCGTAACCAGCAACAAAGCTCGCTTGCTTTTCGATACCGCTAAATCTATCAAATTCATAATCACCGTATAAAAACAGTGAGTTATTTTTGTCTTCAAGTAAGTAGTTACTTTGCAATGAAGTGAAATAACGCGTGGCAGACAGCTCATCGCCTTCCTCATTATCGTTATCTTTTTTTACCAAGGAATCAAACTTCAATTGGTTGCGCCAATTATTGAGGTCTTGCATAATGTTAGTTTTGAGTTTTGCACTAGCAGTATTAGTGTTGCCTGTCGTTACAATAAAACCCAGTTCTAAATCACCAAACAAAAGTCGCCCTTTATTTTGCTCATACCTTTCATCACTTGGGGTTTCGCCATAAACGGCAAAGTCTTCAAACGGATCCGGATCCGCAGCGAGTAATTTCGAACAAAAAAGAACACAATAAAAAAACACAATCCAACGCATTTAATACTACTCTAACTCTCAATCCAGCTAAGCTAAAACACCAATTTTATAAAAAGAACTACTTCCACAAGACGTGAACAAACGGCGCTGCTTTATCACGGCTAATTAAAATGCGCGCAAATAACACATCTTGGTTTTCAAACTCTAATCCCACCAGCACTTGAATATACAGCTCTGGTTCAATTTCAAATTCGGTAAATTCTTGCCAAGACTCATCCGGCTCACTTTCTTCAATAAAGCCTAAATCTTCACGATATTGATTAAACTCAACAATATCTTGTTCAGACAAGTTGTCTGGCGCCAATTCAAGAAACACTTCATACGCGTGATTAGTCGCTTCTTCAATTGTCCATAGGTGATCTTGGTTGCTCATAACTCGACTCTTCGCATTTTTTGATAATTATATCAAAACAAAAAAGGCAAAGAAGTGCTTCTTTGCCTTATATTTTGTGATTTTAACGCAGGTTACCGACTGTTAGCCTAAAATTCAGCTAATAGCTGGCCTTCCTGTGTAACTGTTACTCATGTGCCAGCTTTGCTTTCACCTTTTCACGCATACTTTGAATCAACGCATAGAATATTGGAATTAACAAAGTACCAAAAATAGTCGCGGCCAACATACCAGCCAGTACGGTTAAACCTAAACTAACACGGCTACCCGCACCTGCACCGGTTGCAAATACTAATGGTAAAACTCCAAGTACAAACGACAGTGCCGTCATCAATACTGCTCTAAAACGTAATCGGGCTGCGTTAAGTGCCGACTCAAAAATACTGTGGCCCGCTGCGCGTTGTTCCATCGCAAATTCGACAATTAGAATGGCGGTCTTAGTGGATAAACCAATCAAGAGTATTAAGCCCACCTGCGCATAAATATTGTTTGCCATTCCAACCGTATAAAGCGCACTCATCGCACCAAATATCGCTAACGGTACGGCCGCAATTACCGCAAACGGAATCGTCCAGCTTTCGTACTGTGCAACCAAGAATAAGTAAACAAAGATAATCGCTAAACCAAATAGCAATGGCGCTAAATTACCAGCTTGAATTTCTTGTTTCGTTTGCCCTGCCCAATCATAAATGTAGCCTGTTGGTAATTGTGCAGATAACTCTTGCATCACCTTAATTGCTTCACCACTTGAGTAACCTGGCGCAGGCTGACCTGTGATGCTTGCACTGCGATATAGGTTGAAGTGATTTACGCTAGTCGGCCCCAAAATTGGTTCAAGGCTCGCAAGTGTCGTTAGCGGCACCATTTCACCACTGCTAGCACGTACATAGTAGTTATTTAAGTCAGACGGATCTTTACGGAACTCAGTTTCGGCTTGAATAACAACCTGATAAGTACGGCCAAATTGGTTAAAGTCATTAATGTACAACGAACCAAGTTGCGCTTGTAAGGTAACAAACACATCACTCAAAGCAACACCTTGCGCTTTGGCTTTATCACGGTCAATTTCTAAGAAATACTGCGGCACATTAGCGCGGAAAGTACTAAATACGCTAGCTAATTCAGGACGCTGATTAGCCTCATAAATTAAGCCGTTCATCACCTGCGCTAAATCAGCAGGCGCTCGCCCTTCGCTGTCTAGCAATCTAAATTCAAAACCTGAACTCGTACCTAAACCTGGAATTGGCGGTGGATTAAAGACAAAAATTTGCGCATCTGGCATTGCAAACATCTGTCCCATTAAACGTGGGATCACTTGCTGTAAGCCAAGTTCTGGCGCAGTTCGATCTTCCCAGTCTTTCAGCACAATTACGCCAAGGCCATTATTTGAACCAGGACCACCAAGCAGTGAAATACCCGATACGGTAATAATATCGGTTACCGCAGGGTCAGCTAAGATGGTTTCGCTTACTTTCGCCATTACCTCAGCAGTACGGCCGCTGGCTGCTGCATCTGGTAATTGCACATCAACAAACAAAAAGCCTTGATCTTCCGCTGGTACAAACGCGGTAGGAACCGCTTTGGTTAACCAACCTGTTGCAGCGAATAGTAATACTGTTACTAAACCTACACGCGCTGAGCGTTTTAACAACCAACCAACTGTCGATGAATATTTAGAAGTAGAAGAAATAATGCCTTTTTCTACGGGTGCTAGCCATTTAATTGGCTTCATTACTTTTTCACTTAGTAACAAAGTACACAGTGCAGGGCTTAACGTTAATGCGTTAATCGATGAAATAAGTACAGCAAATGAAATAGTTACTGAAAACTGTTTATAAAGCTCACCGGTAATGCCCGGCATAAAACCAACTGGCACAAACACCGCAAGCAATACCAGAGTTGTCGCGATAATTGGCCCTGAAACCTGCTCCATGGCTTTACTTACCGCTTCTTTAATTGGCAACTTTTCTTCTTTTAAAATACGTTCAACGTTTTCAATAACAACAATGGCATCATCTACTACGATACCGATAGCCAATACCAAGCCAAACAAAGTAATCGTGTTAATTGAATAACCCATCAACATCATAAAGGCGAACGTACCAACCAACGACACAGGAATTGCCACTGACGGAATTAACGTTGCACGCCAATTTTGGAGGAATAAAAATACCACTAGAATTACCAGCGCAACTGCTTGATAAAGCGTTACCACTACTTCTTCTATAGAGCGGTTAATAAATTCAGTTGTATCGTATGGCATGCTGTAGTGAAGGCCATCAGGAAAACGCTCAGAGAGAATTTCCATTTGCTTTTTCACATTTGCAGCCACTTCAGTCGCGTTAGCATCTGGCAGCTGATAAATAACTAAAAACGCAGTATCTTCACCATTTAATTTGGCTGTAAACGCGTAATCTTTAGAACCCAATTCAATGCGACCAATATCCGACAAGCGAATAAAATCACCATCGTTAGTAGCTCTAATAATGGTATCGCCAAATTCATCTGGGGTTTTTAGGCGACCGCGTGCCTGAATGGAATATTCAAACTGCTGATTTTTCGGAGCAGGACTGGCGCCTAACTTACCGGCAGCAACAATTAAATTTTGCTCTCGCAGTGCATTTTGCACATCCGCCACAGTAACACCAAGCGACGACATTTTGTTTGGATTTAACCAAATACGCATTGAATAGGTTTTTTCACCCATTACTTCAGCGTTTGCAACACCCGGAATACGTCCAAGAGGTTCTGTTAAATAGTTTGTGGCGTAGTTACTTAGGAAGATTTCATCAAGATTTTCCTGCGTGCTGTAAAGCGTCACCCCCAATAGCATATTACTGGATTGCTTACGCACAACAACTCCTTGACGTTTTACTTCTTCTGGTAACCCAGCTTCGGCAAGTGCAACGCGGTTTTGCACATTCACTTGCGCCATATCATCGTCAGTACCAACTTTAAAGTACACGGTAATGCTAGCAGTACCGTTATTAGCGGCCGTGGATTCGATATACAGCATATCTTCCACTCCATTGATTTGCTCTTCAATGGGTCGGATCACCGACTCCTCAACAACCTGAGCACTCGCACCTGGGTATACAGCAGTCACCTGAATTTGTGGTGGCGTAATTTGAGGGTACATATTCACTGGCAACAAATACAACGAAATTAAGCCAGCTAAGGTAATTACAATTGAAATAACCAGCGCAAATTTGGGCCGATTAATAAACGTTTTACTAATCATTTACGCCCCCTATTCTGCGCTGTTTGTGATAACACCGGTTACCGTATCAACATTCTTTTCAACTGGGTTTACTTCAACACCTGGACGCACTTTTTGTAGCCCTTCAATAATAATGCGCTCACCTGCTTCAATGCCCGCGTTAACTACCCACATAGCATTAATGCGACGACCTAAATCTACATGTCGCGTGCTCACTTTGTTGTTGTCATCAACCACTAATAAGAACTTACCTTGCTGATTTTCTTGTACCGCAGCTTGAGGTACTAACGCCATAGACGATTTATTTTTACTCTCAGCAATCAGCTTTACAAATAACCCAGGTAACACAATACCATCAGGATTTGGGAAAGAGGCTCTTAGCTCAACCGTGCCGGTGTTGCGGTCTATTTTTGTATCGGCAAAATCTAGCACGCCAGCCTCGGCATATTCGCTGTTATTCGGTAAACGAATTTTTAAATCGAGAGGTACTTGATCAGGACTTTCAATATTTCGGTGTTCTTGTAAGTAGGTAGTATAAAGTGCCTCTTCAACCGAAAAGTTAACGTAGATAGGGTCTGTTGAGGTGATGTTTGCCAGCACACCACTTTGCGGACTCACAATATTACCCACATCAATATTTACGCGACCGATTTTCCCATCAAACGGCGCTACAATTTCAGTGTAACTTAAATCCAATTTAGCTTTTTTAAGTGCCGCTTCGCCCGCTTTCACCGCTGCTTGCGTTTGCGCAGCATTAGTAATCAGCTTGTCTAAATCAGATTGTGAAATAAAGCCTTTATCAGCGACTTCTCTACCACGTTTTAAATCGCGTGCAGCGCCTGCAGCGCCTGCTATTTTTGATTTTAGGTCTGCATCAGATTGCGCTAAAAACGCCTCATATTCGCTAGGGTCAATTTTTAGCAGTAAATCGCCTTTCTTAACTTCAGAGCCTTCAACAAACTTTCGCTCTATTAATTCACCTTGCACACGGGTTGTAATATCCGCTTCTTTCGACGCTTCGGTGCGCGCAGTAAACTCACGATAAGTACCAACTTGGTCATTATTAACGGTATAAACCGAGACTGCTGGTGCTGGCGCTTGTTGCACAACCTCTTCCTTTCCACAACCAGTCAAGGCCATCGGCCCTAACAACACACAGCTGACGAAAAACGCAGCTTTGGTTGGGGAACTAATATTTTTATACTTAGACGTAAACATGCAACTCTCCCTTATCACAAATAGAGCAAATTTTTATTCTCGATGAAAAATCCGAAATTTCTAATAATATCTTTTGGTTATCAATCATAATACGACTGCACATTAATTGTAATTTAATATTTAACAAAATCTAATCAAATCAGTAAGTGGTGTTTTTTAGCCATTTTTCAGAGCGGCTATTTTGCTGGAAAAATATGAACCTAGGGTGAAGTTACGCGCTTTACAGACATAGTAAGACACGTTAATCTCGAACAACCCAACAGGTCGGATGAGAATAATAATGAGCCACCTTGTCACCCTAAATATTGAAGCTGGCGTTGCCACCGTCACATTTAATCGCCCCGATAAACTCAACGCACTGAGCTATGAAAGTTTTGTAGAGCTAGCGCGCATTATTAAACAATTGAAAAAAGAAAAATCTCTAAGATTAGTGATTATTGATGCCATCGGCAGTGATTTCTGTACTGGCCTTGATGTAAAAAACATCAGCCGGTCCCCCACTAAAATGTTAAAACTGCTATTCAAATGGCTTCCCGGTAACGCAAACCTAGCGCAGCGAGTCACCATAGGGTGGCAAGAAATTAAAGCGCCCGTGATTTGTAAAATTCATGGCCGCTGTTTTGGTGGTGGTATGCAAATCGCGCTTGGCGCAGACTTTCGTTTAGCGAGTAGCGATGCCCAATTTGCCATTATGGAATCGCGCTGGGGATTAACACCAGATATGGCAGGCAGTGTAATGTTACAAGGCCTAATGCCGTACGACCAAGCCCTAAAGCTCACTCATATGGCCGAACCAATTAGTGCTGACACTGCCCAAGCAGTCAATTTAGTTACACAAGTATGCGACGATTTAGATCACGAATGCAAGCAATTAAAAGCGGCATTATTAGCACAATCGCCCGATGCGCTAGCTGCAAACAAACGCACTTATCAAAAGCGTATGCTCGCAAATCGCCGCCAATTGTTAGCAGCTGAAACATTTAATCAAATACGTATTCTACGCGGCAAAAATGTAAAACGTGCCATTAGCAATCGCTTAAAAGGAGAAACTAAGCCTTTCGACAATTCGGCTAATTGGTAGCGACTAAAGAACAGTATACCGACCTGCAAGCTGTGATAGGCTATTACTATGAAATACATTGTTAGTTTAACGATTCTAGTAACAGCATTAGCCCTTGGTCATGGCCTGCTTTATATACTGAATTTTAGTTTTCCCCCAGCGGTGCTCGGTATGGGCATTTTATTGCTTGTGCTCAAATTAAATATTGTGTCACTAAAGCAATGTGAGGCGGTTGGGGCATTACTACTAAAATACTTCCCACTTTTTTTTATTCCCGCTGGTGTTGGCATCGTTCAGCATTTAGACCTTATTAAAGACAACCTGCTTTTAATTGTGATCTCAATACTTGTCGCCACGGTAGGCACCCTATTTATTGTAGGAAAAGTCGCAAGTCTGCTTTTTGCATCTAACGATAAGGAACAGTCATGAGCCTGCTTTTGATTGTTTTGTCTCCGCTTTGTTTTTTTACCTTTAAATGGTTGCAGACCCATTATTTAAAACACAGCCTTTGTAACCCTATTTTATTAAGCATTTCGTTTATTAGCGTGATTTTAGTGTGGGGTGAAATTCCCTATACTGAGTTTGCCACAATGAACACAGCGTATTTTTGGTTACTTGATTTAGCAATTGTTGCGCTAGCGATCCCACTTTACAAAGAATCGCGCACCATAAAACAACATACCTGGCGCTACATTTTATGCAGCGCCACTGGCGTTTTGGTGTCATCAATAATTGCCATGCTTGTCGCCTATTTGCTTGGCGCCAATGAACAACTCATCGCAAGTCTTGCACCCAATGCAGTAACAACCCCCATAGCCATTGAAGTTAGCAACCAGCTTAACGGCATAAGTGCTCTTTCGGCTGTTATTGTTATTTGTGTCGGCATTTTTGGCGCTGTTTTTGGCTTACCGCTCCTCAAACTATTTGGCGTAACACATATACCTAGTCAAGGCTTAGCGCTTGGAGCGGCTTGTCACGCCGTCGGTACAGCGCGCGCCATCGAGGTTGATGAACGTATGGGCGCATTTGCATCCGTTAGTTTAGTATTAAGCGCCATATTGACCCCACTCATTATCCCTGTAATCTATACCTTAATAGAACTGGTACTATTAAACTAACTAGTCGGTAATCACATGTTACTAATACGCTTTTTTATTATAGGAGTTGTACTTGCCATGGCTGGATGCGCAACAAAAATAACGCCAAACACAAGTACACCTAGCTATGCTAAAGAGCCAGCGAAGACAGGTCGATTAGCTGAATTTATTAGCGATTTAATACATGATAAGCAAGGACAAACCGGCGTTTATACGCTTGGGCAAGGAGTCGATGCCTTTGTATCACGCGTGAGTTTAATCAATGCGGCAACCAGCAGCATTGACCTACAATATTACATCTACAATAACGACATTACCGGCAATCAAATCAACTATTCACTATACAATGCCGCGGAGCGTGGTGTGCGAGTAAGGCTATTACTTGATGACTTAAAAGCTCCGGATCACAATCCACAGCTACATATTTTAAACCAACATGAGAATGTTGAAATTCGCCTGTTTAACCCCTCGCCAAATCGCAGCAATAAAGCACTTGGCATATTAACCGATTTTGCAAGGCTCAATAGTCGCATGCACAATAAATCGCTCACCGTAGATAGCTTGGCATCGGTGATCGGCGGACGAAATATTGGTGACGAATATTTTAGTGCAAGTCATGAGGTTGAATTTGGTGACTTTGATTTATTACTAATCGGTGAAGCAACAAACGATGTAAATACGCAATTTGACACATACTGGAACAGCGAACACAGTTATCCATTAGCTGTGTTCCATCCAAAACGCTATTCTGATGAAGAAACGATTGCGATTTTATCTGAATGGGAAGAACAAATAACTGATACGGAACGATCGCAAACCGAGTATATTCAGGCGTTAACTCAATCACAATTTTTAGAGTACTTATCTGAAGGTGCCTTGCCATGGTCTTGGGGAAAAGCCGATGTACTTTACGACCCGCCAAGCAAAATCAACGAAAAAGGCCTAACAAGTCCACTTCTTGACGAGCTAGAAAGCGCTTTTGCCAATACCCAAAAAGACCTATTTATTATCTCGCCCTATTTTGTACCTGGCGAAGGCGGCACAAAATACTTAATCGATATGGTTAAGCGTGGCGTAAATGTAACGATTCTTACGAACTCATTAGCCGCCACCGACGTTGTTGCAGTACATTCAGGTTACGCTCCTTATCGCGAAGCGCTGTTAAAAGCGGGCGTTACACTCTATGAAACAAAAGTAAAACCGAATTTTAAACCGTCAGCATGGCGCGGCTCTACTCAGGCGAGTTTACACGCTAAATCAGTTATCTTTGATAAACAGCAAACCTTTGTTGGCTCATTAAACCTCGACCCTCGCTCAATGTTTATCAACACTGAAATTGGCGTGCTGTTTGAAAATGAGGCACTTAGCAGCAAAATTGTTAGCGCATTAAATGATGCCGTGGCCAATTCAGCTTACCGTGTACAGCTCGCTAACAACAAGCTAATTTGGCTTGATATGGATACGCAAAAAACCTTTAAAAGTGAACCAGATGCCAGCATTTGGCGTAAGATAGGCGCATGTTTTTTCCGCTTATTGCCTATTGAAGATCAACTCTAACCGTCGACTAAAGTTGACTTTAGAGACGACTGGTCTAATAATACCCACAAAGTGTGTACGTAAATATTAACCCGAATTATGAATAAGCCCGATACCAAAGAAGCGATATTGGCGGCAGGTCATGCGCTGATCATCGAGAAAAGTTACAACGGATGTGGCTTAAAAGAAATCCTTGATAAAGCCGGAGTGCCAAAAGGTTCGTTTTATCATTACTTTAAGTCAAAAGAAGATTTTGGCCTTGCACTCATTGAACGTGCCCAAGATCAAAGTCATGACTTTATGCGTGAATATCTGCGTGACCGAAAATTCTCGCCACTGCAGCGCATTCATAACTGGTTTAAACGCATTCAGCAATTTCATGAAGAAGATGGTATTGACTGTGAGTGTTTAGTACCCAAGTTGATTTTGGAACAATCTCAACTCAGTGAAAATATGCGCGGTGGCATAAAATGCGCGCAAGACTTAGTGCACAGCATGATGGCGCAAACCATTCGCGAAGCGCAACAAGAAGGCGAAGTAAACAAAAACCTCGACCCACATAAAATCGCCGCATTTCTGTTTAATGCCAGCCATGGCGCAGCAATACAGATGCAAGTAGAGCGCTCAACCGAGCCATACGACAACTTTGTTGAAATTATTTTCGAATCGATTTTAGTGCCTTAATTGGCACTTTTTGTTTGCCTGCCAAAGCCTCCTCTAGACCACTTGGTCTAAAAAATAATTTTAAAATATAAACAACAATTTCATTAACTTACCTTGAAAATACAATTCTAAATTCGTATTCAGCCCAAATTCATCTTGCAACAACCGCCAAATTGAATGACAATTCACTAGACGACTGGTCTACTCTATTGGAAATTACTATGACATCTCCACTTTCTTTTAAATATATCGCAGCAACATTGAGCTTGTTGTTGCTGGTTTTCAACGCAAATGCGCAAGTCGTTCGCTTTAGTGAAGCAAGCGAAGCACAATTGCAACCACGTAAACGTGTTGTCGGCACGTTAAAAGCATTCAATCAAGCTAATGTCGCTTCAGTAGAATCAGGCAAAGTAGTTAAAGTACTGGTTAATGAAGGTGATGTTGTTGTAGAAGGTGATGTGCTGGCAATACTCGACACACGCCGATTAGACGCTGAAAAGCAACGTTTACAAGCAGAGAAAATGCTAGCAGATGCTAACCTTGCATTAGCAAAAGCTGAGTTTACGCAAGCAGAAGAAGACTACCTTGCTTATAAGCAATCAGCGCAAAAAAGCGCCGTATCAAAGCAGCGATTAAATCAAAGTAAAACCCTCACTATTGCAAATCAAGCACGTGTTATCGCTGCAACACAAGCGATAAAGGCACTGTCTGCACAGTTAAACGCATTGCAGGTGCGTATTGATGATATGTCAATTCGCGCACCATTTGATGGCCAAGTAACGAATCGTCTAGCTGAACTAGGTCAATGGTTAGGCAGTGGCGATCATGCATTTACTTTAACCTCTCTCAATAAATTAGAAGCTTGGTTAGATGTGCCAGAACGCTTTGCATTTTTAGCGGGTCAAGCGCCTAGTGAAATTGCCTTGCAGATTGGCGATGAGCTAGTTCAAGCGGGCAATATTAAAGTACTTAATAGCGTTGATGAACGCGCTCGCACTTTCCGCGTGATTGGTCAAGTAAATGGCAACGGTTTAATGCCTGGCATGTCGGTAAGCGCTTGGTTACCAGAAGGTAAACCTCGCACCACACTTATTGTGCCAAAAGATGCATTGGTGAATCGTGGCGGTAATTACTTAGTTTATAAAGTGGTACTGCAAGGCGACAAGCAAATTGCACAACCAATTTCAGTTAACGTGCAGTTTCATCAAGGCGACAAGGTGGCAGTGTATGCACCACAACTTGCACCAACCGACAAAGTTATCACTGAAGGCAACGAGCGTCTAATGCCAGGCCCTGTTGTTGCGGTAGCAGATACCTCTAACGGCAATCAACAACATTTAAAGTAGGCACGTTATGAAGATTGTAGAAAGCGCGGTTAAACAACCTATTAGCGTAATCGTTGCTGTAATTTTATCGGTACTGGCGGGCGTACTTGCCTTTACCCAAGTACCCGTTCAAATGACCCCATCAGTTGATTCAGTAGTCGTCAGCGTGCGTACCTTTTGGGAAAACGCAAGCCCTGAAGAAATTGAATCGGACGTGGTGATTGAGCAGGAAAAAGTACTATCCGATGTAAACGGACTAATTTCTTTAACCAGTATCAGCCAAACCTCTGCCGCTCAATTGCGTTTAGAGTTCGAAACTGGCACCGATATTAAACAAGCACAAGCAGAAGTAGTACAAAAGCTTAACGAAGTACCCGCCTACCCTATGGGTGTATCGGAACCGACCGTTGAAGGCGTTGATCCTATGTCGGTCGATTACATCGCATGGGTGGGCCTTGCAGCAACTGATCCGAGTTTCGATAACACCACTTTGTATGATTTTATGGAGCGTCGATTACGTCCGCGCCTTGAAAACATCAAAGGTATTTCCAAGGTAGGAATTTTAGGTGCCCGTGAACAAGAACTGCAAATTCAGATTGATCCTATCAAACTTGCCAATTTTGGTATTACCTACAGTCAACTAGTAGACGCGATTCAAATTACTAACACCAATTACTCAGGTGGTCGTTTGCCCGACGGTAAAAATGATATTCGCGTGCGCGCTATGGGCCGCTTTACCGATGCGGCAACCATTGAAAATATCGTTATTCGCAAAGACAACCGTGGCCCGGTTTATGTTAAAGACATTGCGACAGTAAAACTCGATTACAAAGATATGCGTGATTGGGTGCGTGCCCGTGGCGTTAAAATGCCATTTTTCAACTTTCAGCTGGCGCATGGTGCTAACTTACTTGAAACCATGAACTCGCTAAAAGCGGAAATTGCTGAACTTAATAAACCGGACGGTATGCTTGAGCAACACGCTAGGAAGCTAGGTGTAAGTGGTACTTTTGAGCTTGTTACTACGTGGGACTCATCAAGCTATGTTGAAAACGCCATTGATTTAGTACAAAGCAATATTATGGTCGGTGGTTTACTTGCCGTAATTACGCTACTGCTATTTTTACGCTCACTGCGCACCATTGGTGTTATCGCTATAGCAATTCCAATTTCAGTGATTGCGGCTGTGGTAATTTTGGTTGCCCTTGGCCGTTCAATTAACATCGTATCGCTTGCGGGCATGGCATTCGCGGTCGGTATGGTGGTTGATAATGCCATTGTGGTAATCGAGAATATTTTCCGCCATTTAGAGATGGGCAAAAAGCCGCTTAAAGCCAGTGTTGAGGGTACGCAGGAAGTTGCGGGTGCAGTATTTGCGTCAACCATGACAACGCTCGTTGTATTTGTGCCAATTTTAACCATTGCCGATAGCGCGGGGCAGCTTTTTCGCGATATATCACTTGCCATCATGGCAGCAGTCTTTATTAGTTTTGTCGTATCTGTCTTAGTTATTCCGGTAGCGGGCGCTTACTTTTTACTTGCGCGCAGTGAGTCAAAACAAGTAAAATTGAGAACAGGTAAACTGGCTGAATTAGAGAAAAAAGCAGCGAAGTTACCAAACAAAATTGGCGCCTTGTTTATCGCAATTTCGAGCACAACAAAACGTAAAGTTACCGTTGTAACTAGCTTTGCAGTCGTAACACTTGTGGGTATTGCACTACTTATTCCACCGCTTGATTACTTACCAAAAGGTAACCGTAATTTTGCTTTCGGTTTTATGGTACCGCCGCCGGGTTATAACCTTGATCAAGTGTCAGAAATCGGTAATCGCATCGAAAAAGTGATACGCCCAGCTTGGGAGGTCACCGGTGATAAATTCCATGCAGAAACTGTTATTCGTGGTGGTGAGCCAGATTTAACGCAAAGTACACCTGATATTCAATTAATGGATGGCAGCACCATTAAAGCGCCTGAAATTGACCACTACTTTTTGGTTGCGATGGACGGTCAAATCCTCCATGGCATGATCCCAAAAGAAGCGGATAAAACCATTGATGCGGTAGATTTTCTAAACCAAACATTAATGGGCGTAAACGCACCCGATGTAATTGGCTTTGCTTTCCAGTTCCCACTTTTTAATACGGGTGGTACAACGGGTAGCGCAATTCAAATCGACTTAGTTGGTGACGATTTGCAGCAAATTACTAATGGCGCAACGGCGTTACTGTTTAAGTTAATTGGTAATTATGGTCCTTATGCAACCATTCCAGAACCCGCTAACTTTTTATTGCCAACACCAGAGCTTTCAATTAAACCGCTAGATGAGCGTTTAGCAGAGCTCAACATGACACGTCGTGATTTAGGCCTCGCTGTGCAAGCAAACGGTGATGGCATTATTATGATGAACAGTTTTGCGGTTGGCGGTGAATTAAAAGATCTTAAGATTGTAACCAACGCACAGCAAGGTGGTTTTCCAATTGATGCACTAATGCAAGCGCCATTGGCTACACCGCAAAGTCAAGTGGTTGATTTACAGTCTCTTGCGCTTGTTGAACGCACGCAAACCGTTGACCAAATTAAGCACGTTTCACGTCAGCGCGCGGTAACCTTACAGTTTACACCGCCTGCTGGCATGCCACTTGAGCAAGCTATCGCCTCTGTTAACAGTATGGTTGAAGAGTTACGCGGTGCGGGTGCGATTTCACCGGCTGTTGAAGTTAACCTAGCTGGTAGTGCTGGTAAACTGGCTGACCTTAAAAAGTCGCTGTTAGGCGATGGTAGTTTGTTTGGCACCTTGAGTTCGAGCCTATTTTTGGCAATGTTTGTAGTGTATCTGGTAATGGTTATTTTATTCCAAAACTGGAAATACCCATTAGTAATTATGGTAAGTGTACCGCTTGCAACACTAGGTGGCTTTATGGGCCTTGCTGCTGTGCACTGGGCAAGTGTGTTTGACCGTTATACGCCAATTCAAAACCTTGATGTGTTAACGCTATTGGGTTTCGTAATTTTAGCGGGTGTGGTTGTAAACAACGCAATCTTAATTGTGCACCAAGCGCTTAACAACTTGAAGTACAAAGGATTAAGTGCACAACTGGCAATTAAAGAGTCGGTTGAAAGCCGTGTTCGCCCCATTATGATGTCAACGCTTACCTCGGTTGGCGGCATGCTACCACTGGTGTTAATGCCAGGTGCGGGTAGTGAGCTATATCGTGGTTTAGGTGGTGTTGTGGTTGGTGGCTTAGTGGTTTCAACAATATTCACTTTGATTTTAGTGCCAGTCATATTAAGCTTCTTACTTAAGGATTCTGATATTAAACAAAATTCAGAAGACACCGATTTAAGGACAGCCGCTTAGATATGGAAATCTAAATTGATGACTGACCAAAAATCCCAGCACTTGCTGGGATTTTTTATGCCTAAATAACACACACTATTGCAACAGCTCGACAATCTTTGTCTATAGTAATTAAGTGGCTTGTTAAAAATAAGCGAACTAATGATTGAAATAGATAACAAAATACTGAGCGATGTTGCAACTGGTTTCACCATTCCAGCTAAGCCTGATATTTTGCAAGCATTGCAAGATGAGCTAAACCACGAGCCTGAACTTTATCGCGTTGCAGACATTATTGCTGCTGACGTGGCAACATCAGCTGCCGTACTCAAAATTATAAACAGCCCCTACTACGGCCTTGCCAGAACAATAAGTGATATCCGCCAAGCTGTAATGTTTTTAGGTCTTGAGAACATTACCAGCTTAGTGACTGGCTATTTACTTAAACAAGCCTATGACCAAAGTAAATGCTCGTTACCATTAAATCGTTTTTGGGATAACGCCAACGACATCGCTAATGTGTCGTGCATTATTGCACAACATTTAAAATCGCCCTTACCACCCGAAAATTTACACTTAATTGGTTTGTTTCACGATGCGGGTACACCCGCGATGGCAATTCGCTTTGAAGGCTACACCCATTTACTGCAAGAGCACCGTGAAAATGACAGCAACCCGTTAATACATAAAGAAGAAAAGAAATACAAAACCAATCACGCGGTTGTTGGCTACTACTTAGCCACGAGTTGGAACTTACCTAAACAAATTTGCCAAATAATTCTGCAACATCACAGTAATGATTTTTTTAATGCCTCAAACGATAAATTTGAGCGCAGTTGCTTTGCTTGTTTACGCTTGGCTGAAAACCTAGTGCATGTCGCTAGGCACTTTCGCCCTGAACCTCAATGGCACGCAATAGAACAGCGAGTATTAGACACCTTACAACTCGATGAAGATGACTTTCAAGACCTGAAAGAAGATGTAGAAGAGTATTTAATTTCATCGCATTAATAATAACTAACAAATTCAACAGGATTTACAGCCCCTTGAAAACAAAAAACCCAGCACGTGTGGCTGGGTTTTTTTATAAGACGTTGCTTAGTCCGCTTGCGGGCGCATATGCGGGAATAAGATTACATCTTTAATGGTTGGTGAGTCAGTAAATAGCATTACTAGACGGTCGATACCAATACCCTCACCTGCTGTTGGCGGTAAGCCATACTCAAGTGCTTGAATATAGTCATCGTCAAAGTGCATTGCTTCATCATCACCGGCATCTTTCTCTTCAACCTGACGTGCAAAACGCGCTGCTTGGTCTTCTGCATCGTTAAGCTCAGAGAAACCATTTGCTAATTCACGGCCACCTACGAAGAACTCGAAACGGTCAGTGATAAATGGATTTTCATCGTTACGACGTGCAAGTGGCGACACTTCCCACGGGTACTCTGTGATGAAAGTTGGCTGAATTAGTTTGTGTTCAGCTGTTTCTTCGAAGATCTCACATAAGAACTTACCTGCACCCCATACACATTTTTCTGGGATCTTTACGTGTACTTTCTTCGCGTAAGCAACTAACTCATCAAAGTGGTTTTCAGGATCTTTGAAGATATGCGCGATTTCAGCTGCATCTGGACCAAACTTGATGATTGCATCAGCCATTGATAAACGCTCGAACTTGCTACCGAAGTCATATTCGATTGTTTCAACAACTTCACCTTCAGCGTTTTTAACTGTGTTGATAACCGTTGTTGTACCGAGCACGTCTTGTGCAACGGTACGTAACATGTCTTCAGTTAAGTTCATTAGGTCGTTGTAGTCAGCGTACGCTTGATAGAATTCAATCATGGTGAATTCTGGGTTGTGACGCGTTGAAAGACCTTCGTTACGGAAGTTACGGTTAATTTCAAATACGCGGTCAAAACCACCTACCACTAAACGCTTAAGGTAGAGCTCTGGTGCGATACGTAAGTACATATCGATGTCTAACGCGTTGTGGTGAGTCACGAATGGACGCGCCGTTGCACCACCAGGAATAACCTGAAGCATTGGCGTTTCAACTTCCATAAAGTCACGTTCAGCTAAGAAACGACGAATACCTTCAATCACTTTTGAACGAATACGGAACGTCTCACGGGTATCCATGTTAGTGATAAGGTCAACATAACGCTGACGGTACTTCGCTTCTTGGTCTGTTAAACCGTGGAATTTCTCTGGTAATGGGCGCAGTGACTTAGTTAGAAGCTCGTACTGAACCATATCTACGTAAAGGTCACCTTTACCTGATTTATGAAGCGGACCCGATACACCGATGATGTCACCGATATCAAGCTGACCATACTTCTCTTTTAAATCTTTTTGTACGTCTTTAGACGCATACGCCTGAATACGACCTTTCATATCTTGAAGTACAAGGAAAGGACCACGTTTTGCTAAAATACGGCCTGCTACTGAAACTTGGTGGTCTAACTCGACTAGCTCTTCCTTCGATTTATCACCAAACTTAGCTTGTAGATCTGCTGTGTAATCTTCACGGCGGAAAGTATTCGGGTGACCATTAGCTGAGCAATTCTCACGAATCGCATCTAGCTTGGCACGACGCTCTGCAATCAATTTATTTTCGTCTTGAATTTGATCTGTCATGTTATAGCTCTAAGTTGCTTGGTTTAAATTAAAGGCCAGATTTCAGGCTGGCTTCGATAAACTTATCTAAATCGCCGTCTAATACGGCTTGAGTATTACGGTTTTCAACCCCGGTACGTAAGTCTTTGATACGAGAATCATCAAGTACGTAAGAACGAATTTGGCTACCCCAGCCAATATCCGATTTTGCATCTTCTTGTGACTGCTTTTCAGCATTCTGTTTATGCATTTCAAGCTCAAACAATTTTGCTTTTAACTGCTTCATCGCCTGTGCTTTGTTTTTGTGTTGCGAACGGTCATTTTGACACTGCACTACCGTGTTGGTCGGTAAGTGAGTAATACGTACCGCAGATTCTGTACGGTTAACGTGCTGACCACCCGCACCCGATGCACGATACACGTCAATACGTAAATCGGCTGGGTTAATATCAATTTCAATATTGTCATCCACTTCTGGATAAACAAACGCCGAAGCAAATGAGGTATGACGACGGCCTGTTGAATCAAATGGGCTTTTACGTACTAAACGGTGAACACCTGTTTCAGTGCGTAGCCAACCATAAGCGTACTCACCTGATACACGTACCGTAGCACCTTTAATACCGGCAACATCACCATCGGTCGCTTCAACGATTTCCGCTTTAAAGCCTTTTGCTTCAGCCCAACGTAAATACATACGCAGCAGCATGTTACACCAGTCTTGTGCTTCAGTACCGCCAGAACCTGACTGTAAGTCGATATAAGCATCGTTACCATCTTGCTCACCAGAGAACATACGACGGAATTCAAGCTTATCAAGTTGTGTCATTAAGTCTTCAAGCTCAGACTCTGCTTCTGCAAAGGTGTCTTCGTCTTCGGCTTCAACAGCCAGTTCAACTAAACCTTCAACGTCTTCAGCGCCTTGCTCAAGATTTTCGATAGTTTCAACAATTGCTTCTAGGCTTGATTTTTCACGGCCTAATGCCTGTGCTTTTTCAGGCTCATTCCATACTGCTGAATCTTCTAATTCGGCATTAACTTCTTCTAACCGCTCTTTCTTAAGAGGGTAGTCAAAGATACCCCCTAAGTTGGTCGGTACGTTCGCGAATTTCCTTGATTTGGTTAATCACAGGATTCACTTCAAACATTACATCACTCCAACAGGTGTTTTGCCCGAATTCTTGGCAATAATCAAAGGCGAGAATTTTAGCAAAAAAAAATGGTTTTGATTAGATTCAAAACCATTTTTTCGCATAAATATTTCTTATCTATGCTAATTGTATTTCGCTAACCAGTAATTGCAGCGAAAACTTACCTCTAAACTCATTAATATCAAGCTGATAGGCTAAACGTACTTTTTCAGCAGCGGTATTTGGCCACGCCCTTAAATCAACATTAAAGGCAATCGCGTCAACATCTAAACCCGATGCATGTCGCAATACTAATTTTAAATGTTTTTCACCTACCATACGCTGTTGAATAACATAAAAAACATCATCAAATAGCGGTTCAGGGAAGCTCTGACCAAACGGTCCTGCTTGCTTCAGTTGGTTGGCAAAATTCAAATTAAAACAATCAGCGGGTAAATTACCGTCGGTTAATAGCACTGCATGTTTATCTTCTTCGGCAAGCGTATTTGCCACCGCATCTGTGTACACTTGCTTAAAACGATTAAAGTCGCTTTCTAAAATTGATAATCCCGCCGCCATAGCATGACCACCAAATTTTAAAATTAAATCGGGGTGTTTCGTTGAAATCGACTCCAATAAATCACGCATATGCAGTCCTGGAATAGAGCGACAACTGCCTTTTATTTCACCATTTTCACCCTGTGCAAAAATCACTGTCGGGCGGTGATATTGCTCTTTTAAACGCCCCGCCAAAATACCAATAACACCTTGGTGCCAATCATCTTGATATAAACATACCGCATCTGGAATTTCTTTTGATTGTGACACCAAGCGTTCTAGCACCGCGTTAGCTTCAACTTGCATACTTTGCTCGATTTCGCGACGTTCTTGGTTTAATCCATCAAGCTCTGCGGCAATGCGTCTTGCCTGATTGCCATCCTGACTCAGTAAACAAGCAATACCTAAACTCATGTCATCTAAGCGCCCTGCCGCATTAAGCCTTGGCGCAATAGCAAAGCCAAAGTCACTGGCTTGCAGGCGATAACTATTTCGGTTGGCAACTTCGATTAATGCTAAAATTCCGGGACGAGTACGCCCTGCACGAATACGTGCCAAACCTTGGTATACCAAAGTCCGGTTATTTGCATCGAGCGGCACCACATCGGCTACAGTACCCAGCGCAACAATATCCAATAAACTCGCTAAATTAGGTTGTGCTAAGCCGGAGTTTTCAAAATAGTTTCGCTCTCGCAACGTGTGACGAAGTGCCACCAGCAAATAAAACGCAACACCACATCCCGCCAATGTTTTTGATGGAAACTGACAATCAAAGCGGTTTGGATTAACAATCGCATCGGCATTAGGTAGCTTTTCACCTTGCAAATGGTGATCGGTAACAATCACTTGAATACCCGCCTGCTTACAAATCTCAACACCCTGCAAACATGAAATGCCATTATCAACCGTAATTAGAATATCCGGTTTGATTTGCACCACTTGTTCTGCAAGTTGTGGGCTTAAGCCATAGCCTAAGTTAAAACGGTTTGGCACTAAGTAATCGACATGTTGAAAGCCAAACATCGGCAGGCCTTCCATTAACACCGCAGTACTGGTTGCACCATCAGCATCAAAGTCACCGACAATTAAAATTTTGGCGTGGTTTTGCAGCCCATTAATTAAAATATTTGCTGCAACGTCAATGTCTTTCAACAAGCGAAAATCAAGTAGCGACGCCGCGCCATTATCAAGTTCAGTATTGGCTTTGATGCCACGAGAGGCATAAATTTGTTTAATTACAGGGTGAAGAGAGGCGTCTAAATGACTGTCGTCAACGCGTGCACGTGTTTGAATAGTTTTTTGCATGAACCGTTTTTTAATAATCTCAGACTAAAAAGGGCCTTAACGGCCCTAATTCGCTAAAAAAGTTATCTTAACCTTTTTTGCTATCAAGAATTTGCTTTAACTGCGCCGCTGGCTGATAACCAGGAATCAGCGTACCATCTTCTAAAATGATTGCTGGCGTACCCGTAATACCAAAGCTTTGACCCATTTCAAACTGTTCTTTTACGGGTGCATCACAGGCTGCTACGTCTACTACGTCATCACCCGCTTTTGCATCAGTTAATGCTTTAGCTGCATCTTTTGAACACCAAATGTCTTGTAAGTCGTCAAAACCTTTACTTGGAATACCTGCACGCGGATACGCTAGGTATTGCACCGTAATGCCTGCATCTAGGTAATCATCCAGCTCGCGGTGTAATTTACGACAGTAACCACAAGTGATATCGGTGAAAATCGTGACCTTATATTTTTCATCTTTTGCTGGGTAAACAATCATTGAATCAGCAAACTGCTTAACGCCTTCAACACGCAAATTACCCAGTGCAACTTCCGTCAAATTTTCTTTGTTTTCTAAATCAAGTAACGTACCTTGCAGTAAGTATTTACCGTCTGCCGTGCTGTATAACACGCCGCGATTGGTTAATACTTCATACAAACCTTTTACAGGTGTTTCTGCTACACCACTTGCTTGTAGACCAATTTTTTCAAATTCCGCAATGATTTTCGCTTCGATTGGATCAACACTCGCTGCTGCGACACCATTTGCTGAAATATTAAATGCCGCACTCAACAAAGCAGCTGCGATTGCTAGTTTTTTCATTTGCTATCTCTTTTTTAAATACCGGGGCTTGTAAGTATTTAGACCGTACTAAGCCACATAAAATTCCGTATTTTGTCATCAAGCTCTTGGATGATGCGTCTGATGAATGGATTTTAACCTTTCTTTTGCTACATGAGTATAAATCTGTGTGGTCGATAAGTCACTATGACCTAACATCATTTGTACAACACGTAAATCAGCACCATGATTGATCAAATGTGTGGCAAATGCATGACGTAAGGTGTGTGGCGATAATTCCGTTTGAATATTCGCAACGATAGCATAGTGTTTTATTCGATGCCAAAAGGTCTGCCGTGTCATACCAATGCCGCGTTTTGACGGAAAAACAAAATCAGTCGCGTGTTTGATTAATTGCGGACGTGCTAACTTAATAAACGCTTCAATATACTCAAGCGCCACTTCCCCCATCGGCACTAAACGCTCTTTGTTACCTTTACCTTTTACAAATACCACAGCTTGGCGCAGATTAATTTGCTCCATTCGCAAACCAACTAATTCACTTACACGAAGCCCTGTTGCATACAACAGTTCAAGCATGGCTTTATCTCTGAGCTCAATGGGTTCTTCGAGATTAGGTGCATCAAGTAAGGCTTCAACTTCTTCTTCAGTTAAGGTTTTAGGTAATGACTGACCGAGCTTTGGCTGCTCAATATGGGCAAGCGGTGAGCTGGAGAGTTTCTTTAAACCAATAAAATACAAATAAAAGCGTTTTAACGCGCTTTGCGCCCGAGCCGTGCTGCGCGCTGTAAACCCATTTTCTCTGCGGTATGCTAAATAATCGAGAATAATGCTTTCATCAACATCAAAAAGCGATGTTTTCGCAATATAAATTGCAAACTTATTTAAGTCACTACGATAAGCCGCCAAGGTATTTTCACTTAAACCTTGCTCAAGCCATAGAGCATCTAAAAATTGCTCAATCTTTTGGCTATTTTCAACGCTTGGGGTTTGTTTTTCTGTCAATGTATTAATAACACATAGGTTAAGGTAAACTAACGCCTATCATATCAAGCTCTCGGCAACGCACAAATTTAATATGAAAATTGGTTTATTTTTTGGCTCTACAACCTGTTACACCGAAATGGCTGCAGAAAAAATTCAGCAAATTATCGGTGAAGACATCATTTCACTTCACAATATTAAAGACGAGCCACTGAAAAACGCTGAAGAATTCGATTTCCTAATATTTGGTATTTCTACTTGGGACTTTGGCGAGTTACAAGAAGATTGGGAATCAATTTGGGACGATATTGAGTCGGTTAACTTAAGCGGTAAAACCATTGCCTTGTTTGGCATGGGCGATCAGCAAGGCTATGGCCAATGGTTTCAAGATGCATTAGGCATGCTGCACGACAAAATTAAACCACAAGGCGTTACCTTTTTAGGCTACTGGCCTAATTCAGATGATTACGAATTTGAAGCATCAAAAGCATTAACCGAAGATGGCACACAGTTTGTTGGCTTGGCGCTAGATGAAGACAGCCAGTACGAGAAAAGTGATGAGCGCATTGCTACTTGGGTTGAACAAGTAATGACAGAATACGCTGAAACGCTTTAACTTCTTGCTTCAAAAGTTCAAATAGAAATCACGGCACAGTTGTTTATACGCTGTGCTGTACTCCCCACTCTCAGCATGAATAACCAATTCTTCTTCAACTAACATTTGCAACTCAACATTATGCGCTAAACACAACAATACGCGTTTTGCTGCTTTCTTTTTGCTAGTAAATACCCACAGCTTTTTTGTTATTTTCAAATTAGCGTTGTTTGCGGCACTTTCAAATCGGCTTAACTCGGTAGTTGGTAATACCACACAAAACCGCCCCCTTTCGCTTAATAAACTCGCCGTTTTTGCACATAAACTATCAAACGATAAACCATCCGTATGACGCGCCGTCATGCGCTGTGCATTGTCGCTTTTAAGTGAGTCATTAAAAAATGGTGGGTTTGAAACAATTAGGTCAAACGCAGTATTTACTTGAAATTCTTTGATATCGCCTTGCCACAAATTTAGGTCTTGCCAAGGAGAAGCTGAAATATTCTCTTTTGCTTGTAAAAATGCGTCATTATCAATTTCAACACCTGTGATAACTAAACTAGGCGCACGCTGCTTAAGCATTAAAGCAATTAGCCCCGTACCCGTGCCAATATCTAATGCTGCATTTACGCCTTCAAGGGGTGCCCAAGCACCCAACAAAATACCATCAGTGCCAACTTTCATCGCACATTTATCGTGGTTAATATGAAACTGCTTAAACGTAAAACCCGACATTGCGGTAAAATGCCCTCTGCTTGAGGATCTTTTTATCTTTATTGATATATTCAGCAATAGGTTATTTATTTCGTTAGCAAAGCAGCATGAATGTGATTTAGATTACCTAAATAAATAAAATACTAATGCAGATAGCGAAATAAATAGCCATTGCCCTTCGGGCTTAGGCTAAAAATCACCTTACTCTGCTTTGAAAATAAGTTATTTAGATGACTAAACCTCCTTATTTTCTCATTGATTACGGCGATTTTATCTCTCAGCTGAATTATTAAATAAAGAATAAAAGACCCTATTATTGATTCGGTGTATAATACAGCTAATTTTCCTTTATGTTTATTTCCTTATGCACTTTGCTGACCTAGATCTTGATCCCAAATTATTAAACGCCATTGAAAAAATGGGTTTTGATAAACCGACTAGCATTCAATCGCTCGCAATTCCTGCGGCGATGAAAGGTCGCGATATTTTAGCAAGTTCACCAACCGGTACCGGTAAAACCGCTGCGTTTTTACTTGGATCAATGCAATACCTAATTGATTTCCCAAGACGTAATCCTGGTTTTGCTCGCGTACTTATTATGACACCAACACGTGAACTCGCTTATCAAGTGTATGAACAAGCAAATGCCCTTGCAGCACAAACTCACCTTAAAATTGGTGTAGTAACCGGTGGTATTAACTACGGTAGCCATAAAGAAATTTTTGAAAAAAATAACGACATTCTGATTGCTACACCTGGTCGTTTAATGGATTACTTAAATTCAGAAAACTTCCACGCAGAGGATGTTGAAGTACTTATTCTTGATGAAGCCGACCGCATGTTAGACATGGGCTTTCGTAAAGAAATGCTACGTATTTGCGACGAAGCTAAAAACCGTAAACAGTGCTTTTTATTCTCAGCCACACTAGAGGGCGACAGCGTTGAGCTATTTGCAGAGCGCATTCTAAATGATCCAGCGTTACTTGAAGCAACCCCATCACGCCGCGAAAAAGGCAAAATCCATCAGTGGGTGCATTTATCAGATAACCGCGAACATAAAGTGGAACAACTTGAAGCGATTTTAAAATCGGAAGAAGTTGAAAAGGCTATAGTGTTCGTTAAAACACGTGAACGTTTAGAGCAGCTAGTTGGCGAGTTATTCGCGAAAGACATTAAAACCACGTGGCTGCGTGGTGAAATGCCTCAGGATAAACGTTTAGCCGCACTTAAAAGCTTTGATACCGGCCGCACAAACGTATTAATTGCAACCGACGTTGCCGCGCGTGGTATTGATGTAGCTGATATTAGCCACGTAATTAACTTTGATATGCCACGCACCGCCGATATTTATGTTCACCGTATTGGCCGCACAGGCCGTGCCGGTAAAAAAGGCACCGCAATTTCATTTATTGAAGCACATGATGTGGAAATTTTAGCAAAAGTTGAGCGCTATACAGAGCAAAAACTTAAACGCCGCACAATTAAGGGTTTAGAGCCAAAACACAAAGAAGCTAAACTACCGGCGAAAAAGAAAAAAGACCCAGAAAAAATGAAGGCCAAAAAGAAAGCCAAGAAAAAAGCGAAAAAGAAGTAGCTTTACAAGAGCGGTGTTATCACCGCTTTTTTATTCTTTAAATTCAGCCCCTTCATGGCGTAATAGCCACGCTTTGCGCTCAAGACCACCGCCGTAGCCAGTCAGTGAGCCATCTTTACCAATCACACGGTGACACGGCACTATAATCGTAACCCGATTCATACCATTTGCAGTAGCGACAGCGCGCACCGCTTTGGCGTTATTAAGTGCCGTTGCTTGCTCTGAATAACTACGAGTTTCGCCAAATGGAATCGTTTGTAACCCTTGCCATACGTTTTGTTGAAATTCGGTACCCGGTAAATCCAGGGGAGTACAAAACTCTTTGCGCTTGCCCGCAAAATATTCATCGAGCTCTACCTTACACTGTTTAATGTGCTCATTCTCACCTTGTAAAATCACCGCATTTAGGCGCTTTTGTAAATCGTTAAATTCCGTTTCTAACATGCGTCTATCAACAAACTCAACAAGACATACACCGTTATTGGTTGCGCATATAAACATTGGGCCAATGGGTGTAGTGTGGCGCGCAATTAAGATAACTTGCTTATTTTTACTTTTACTTGGGTTAAGGCCTGTGGCTTTTTTAAAGGTGTAGGCAAATCCGCTTAGTGAGTGAAAACCCGAATCAAGCGCCGAATCAATCAGTTGCTTGCCATTTTGAATTTCTTGATAGGCAGTATTTATACGCACCATGCGCTGATAAGCTTGAAACGTCATGCCATAGTGTTTTTTAAACCAACGCCTTACCAGCTCAGGTTGAATGCCCGCTTCTTTTAAATGGTAGTCTGAAAGTTTTTCTTGGCCTTTTTGCGATAGTAATTTTAATGCTGTAGCAACTGGCTCTGGCATTGAATGGGCATTTTGTGTTGGCTTACACACTTTGCACGGGCGAAAGCCCGCATCAAGGGCATCTTTTACCTCTGAGCAAAACTCGACATTTTCTTTTTTTGGTTTGCGTGCTGTGCAAGTCGCGATACAAAAAATCTGCGTGCTGGTAACACAGGCATAAAAACAGCCAAGATATTGACTGTTTTTATCTACCAATGCTTGGTAATACTCGTTAATTTTCTCAGGTTGGGTGATTTTCATAAAGCCAATCATTTGGTGATTTTAGCCAAGCGTAACCAAGGCTAACATTTCACTCAACCGAAAACTGAACAAGTATATTTTTAGTGTTGATCTAACGAACTTTCAGGCAACCCAATTTCATCCAACATCATCATTAAATGAGCAGCGCTCCAACTAAAGTTAGTTGCACCTTGTTGTTCACCAGTAAAAGGATGATAGTTTTCACGAATACTGTCTTTTGCGCTAAGGCCTTTACTATTGCTAATCAGCTTTTGTAAAAGCTGCTGCGCGTCTTTTTTATAGCCATAATGACTTAATGCACTTAGCGCAAAGTACACTTGATCAAGCCATACTCTGCCACGCCAATAGACATCTGCGCCAAACGCGGGATTTGTAATAGCTGCGGTAGGAAATGGCACTTGGGTATTAAACTCGTGTTTACTAAGCATAGTATTAATAACACTCTTAGCATTGTTATCACTTGCCACTTGGCTAAATAACGGCGCCCAACCTTCAGGGCCTTTACCGCGATGCACCAATAGCTTACCTTTGCATTCACTCGATGACTGTGGGGTATTATCAATGGCTAAGTCATAATAAAAGCCAGTTGTGCTATCAAAAAAACACGCATCAATACGTGCTTTTAAGGTTTGATATTCTGCTTGGTATTTTTGTGCATCTTGGTTGTTGCCTAATCGTTTTGCCATTGCCGCTAATTGGCGTTTTTCCATCGCGAGGTAGCTATTAAGCTCTACAGATTCTTGGTTAATTGAGTAGCCAACCAATTGACCATCACGTACGTTTTCAAAAATCTTAACCTGCCAATCAGCCTTGGCTTTTGCCATATTCCCTTGATAAGTTTGATTAGCATATTCTTTAAACTGCTCATTTGAAATAAAACCAAAACGTGCCGCATTATCCATACCTGATTCCCAACCAGCAGCATGTTGCACAGGGATATCAAACGCACTAATTTGAGGGTTATCAAGTAAACTTAAATACAACTGATTACCGCTGCATAAATACCAATCATCTTTCCCTTTTTTGCACGATGCTAAAACTGCCAGTTGCGTGTTTGCTTGCACTGAGAAACGCATATCCCCTTCTTTTGTGGTATGCGTATCATCAACCGTGCCGCCATATTCAATTAAACCATTAGCGTTATGATCACGATTTAAATACCACCACTCATGATACGCTTTTAATTTCGGATACATCTCGGCCAAAAACACTTCATCATTGGTTTTTGACACAATTTGCCAAACTACCCAAGATGCCAGTGGCGGCTTAGTATTACGCTCATTCCAATTACCGCCATCGCCCCCGCGCGCTTTTGAGTAATTGTAAAACACCGCATCAATCACCATACCTGCATCTTGCGCACGAAGTGTATCTTTGTGCGTTATTTGATAATCAAACATGGCGCGTACATTATCTTTAGCAAGTTCCGGCATCACCTCTGCAAGCGCATAAGCATGCTTCCAACTGTCCCACGCCCATACACCATTAAACCAACGGGCAGTCACCGATGGGGTTATGCCATTATGTTTAATAGCCCCTGCAGGGCTACGCCAGTTGCCAACTAAAGTTTCTAGCGACTTTATTGCTAACCTTTTTGCTTGTTCGTTGTGCTGATTTGATAGTTTATTTGCCAATAACTGCCATCTGGTTTTCGCATTCAAATAGGCAGGCTTTTTATTATTTAACCAAGCACTTATTTTTACATCTTCGCTTTCGTGCTGATTGTGAGTATAGCTGAGCACTGTGGTCAGTAATGTTGAGTTTGCAGGTAAAACCGTTAAACCGCTTGTACTTCTGTAGCTTTGTTCAGCAGGATCAAAAACTGATTTTGAGGCAATTGAACGCGTAATTTTAAACCGCGCGGTGCTGTCATTAAGTTTGTGCCACGTATCACGGGTTTGGCCAAATTGCCATGCAATTGCTTGCTTAGATATTTGTGGTGTTATTTGCCAAGTGTAATCGTCATCGTCGCTTTTCCAATGCTTTGTAAGTTGCCCTTGCCACTTTAGCGAAAGATTAAGCGGCTTTTCGGTTAAGTTAGTAATGCGCGTATCAATCACACTGCTCCGCGTTGATACAAAACTTAAGTAAATATCGATGCTAAATGTTTTTGTGGTAAAGGTTTGTTTGTAATACCCAAGCCGACTTGAAATGGTATTAGGTAATGTCGAGAGACGTTGATATTCACCACCATCAACAGCAATCGATAACATCTCAACATATTCAGCAAAATAAAGGGTGTATTCTTCAAATACAATGGCAGGCCCCGCAAAGCTGCCAGCATTTTCATGTTTTGGTTGTAAAAACCCATGCCAGCTACCAAGATCAAATAATGGGTTTGCTTGCTGATTACCATAGATATCGTAATATTTAGCGCTTTGTGGTGCGCCTTCACGATTTAATTGTGAAAGTGGTGATGCCTGTAAACTACAACAAACAACTAGAAAAGCAGCGAGTAAAGTTTTCATTCTAAACAGTATTTTATTTTTGTATACATTATCCACAAAGTAATACAAAAAACAATCAGATTGCGATAGCACTAAGCACATCATAAAGATTTGAATTGAATTAAACTAGTTTCTAAAATAACGGCTAAAGCCAAGTTTATTGGCACAAAAATGGCTGAATTATAATAATAATGAAAATTCGATATTTTACTTTAATGGGTTTATGGCTACTTTGTACAAGTACAAAGGCTGCTGATAACCTACATAACTTTGAAGATGTGTGTCCCAACTTATCAGCACCCGATTGCAGCGCAAAGTTGCTTAAGCAACAAAGTGAGTATGCGCCCTACAGTACCGATTGGTATTTTATTACGGCTCATTACTTAGATTTACTGTATGAAACTACAAATCTAAAACCATTAAAAAATCTCACAGAGCAATATTTAAATTCAGGCCATACTCACCCTGTTACATTTCAAACTCAACTCTATTTTTACGCCGCTAAAGCGTTTGATATTTATAATGAAAAAGTAAAAGCCAAAGAATATGCACAGCAAGCGCTTAAATTAGTTAGTGCCACGTCTGAGAGCTTTCCAAACCCATTGCGTATGGTTGAAGTTGCCAATTTGGAGATGGTATTTGGCGATAAAGATACAGCAACACAAATGCTCAACCGCTTAGCTCAGCAATACCGAAAAAGTAAAGATGCTAAGCTTCAACACGAAATTTACGGCAACTTAGCAAATGCTATGTACTCTCAAGGTCAACTACTCGAATCAATCCCGCACAGAAAAAGTGCGCTATTTTGGGCACGTAAACTCGGGTTTAACGATAACCTTACCATGGCAAGTGGCAACTTAGCCCGCACCTATCAATTGGTTGGCCAATTGCAGCTTGCAAACGAAACATATCGCGATGCGATAAGCAACTTTAACAATGAAGAAAGCCCCAACTATTCCATTTTCCAACTGCGTTTAGCCGAAATAAACACAGCACTTGGCGACATACAGACTGCTAAACAGCATATAACTAAAGTTAGATTTACTAAATTATTGCCAAGCCACCTTACACTTTATCACCAACTGGCAAATAAGCTTGAACTAAACCTAACCGCACTATAACGCGTAACTTGTGAATACGACTTGAACGGTCAATACTTGTGGTACTAACAAAATACTGTAGTTCTAAGATGTCGGTTTATATACTAGCACTGTTTATTTTACTGCCCTTTGTCTCATATTGGTTGTTTCCAGCTGTCGCTAACGTAGATGTAATTAGTTTTGCATCTGAATTTATTATGGCGAGTGCGGTGCTTGTTTGTATTTTCAATTTGAATAACTTTCGACAAAGCGAACGTTCAAACAACATGCTTTTCACAGGTTTTTCAATTTTGTTAGTTGCCATTTGTGTCGATGCACTTGATGAATTGGTTATATTTCCAAAAGTCATCACTATCGTTATTGAAGATCTCTTTCAAATTATAGGTTTGTTGCTGATTGTGTTTGGCATCAAACTATGGCTTGAAAAACAAGAAGCACAAAGTAATACGCTATTAAAACTTGCCACCACCGACCCGCTAACTGGCGCTTATACTCGACGCTATTTTATTGATAAGGCAAATGAAATAATGCAAAGCTATAACCCACGGTTTTGCATTTTAATATTAGATATTGATCATTTTAAAAAGATTAACGACCAATATGGTCACAATGTGGGTGATTTGGCACTCGTTGAATTTTGTAATCTGATACAAAGTAACTGTCGCGAATCCGACTTATTCGCACGCTGGGGCGGTGAAGAATTTATTATATTACTGCCGCATATAGCAACACCTTCAGCTTACAATAAAGCCGAGTCACTGCGCGTACAATTAGAAAACACCGAACTGCATTTATCAAACGTAGTATTTAATATGACCATTTCGATTGGTATAGCTGAATACTCAACTGACATGAAAAAGCTAGAGACGTTAATCGATATCGCTGATAAACGTCTCTATCAAGCCAAGCAACAAGGCCGCAACCAAGTTGTATCAGGTACTGATTAAACTTGCTCTGCACGCAAAAACACAGGTTCATTGGCTTTTTTCGTGTGCTCTTCGCTGTAATAGTAACCCACGCAGTCAAACGCCAATAACTGTTCCATGTTCGTTACTTGTTGTTCCATAATGTAACGCGCCATTAAGCCACGCGCTTTTTTTGCATAAAAGCTAATTACTTTATATTGACCATTTTTACAGTCTTTAAATACAGGTGTAATAATCTCACCGTTAAGTGCTTTTTTATCCACCGCTTTAAAATATTCGTTCGACGCTAAATTGACGAGCGTATTGGTATTTTGTTCAGCAAATACTTCATTCAGCTTTTCAGCAATGATACTGCCCCAAAATTGATATAAATTAGCTCCACGTGGATTCGTCAGTTTTGTGCCCATTTCAAGGCGATACGCCATCATTAAATCAAGCGGTTTTAGAATACCGTATAAACCTGACAAAATGCGTAAATGACCTTGTGCGTAATCCAGCGCTTTTTCGCTTAGCGTTGCGGCATCCAAACCTACATAAACATCACCATTAAACGCATAAATAGCTTGTTTGGCGTTACTATCATTGAATGGCGTTTGCCACTCGGTAAAACGCGCCACGTTTAAACCCGCTAGCTTGTCGCTAATTTTCATTAAGCTTGAGAGATCTTGTGCTGATAATTCGCGACATACCTCAATAAGCTCTTTGCTGTGCGCTAATAGCTCAGGTTGTGTATGGTTTTTACTCGGTGCAGGTGTTTCGTAGTCTAAATTTTTAGCAGGTGATATTACTGTGATCATAATTACTATTGACTTGTCGTTGTATTAAGGTAATTTCAACACTTCTTGTAATAAAAATCACCTGTTAGTTAGCATTCGATGGATTTTTCTTCGCTAGGAGTAGCGTAAACCCTGTGTTACGGACATTTGACCTTTCCCAAATACTTGTCATCTAGCTTTAATGATTCATCTTTAAGCTAAACTTAGCTAACACGCTATTTTTATTACCTTGATATTAGGAATGAGGTAAACCATGACACAAATTTTAGCGGCTTTAAAAGCCCAATCAACGATTGTTGCCGATACCGGTGATATTGCAGCTATCAAAGCACACCAACCGCAAGACGCAACAACCAACCCATCACTACTTCTAAAAGCCAGTGAAATTGAGGCATACCAGCCATTATTAGCAGAAGCACTTGCATATGCAAAAGCAAACGAAGCAGACTCTGCAAAACAAGTCGCACTTGCATGTGATTATTTTTCAGTATTGCTTGGCAAAGAAATTAGCGAAGTTGTACCTGGTTACATTTCAACAGAAGTAGACGCGCGCTTATCATTTAATACTGAAGCGACCATCGCTAAAGCTAAATCGTTACTTGCGCTTTACCGCGAAGCAGGTGTTGATACAAACAAAATTTTAATTAAAATTGCGTCAACTTGGGAAGGTATCAAAGCGGCTGAACAGCTAGAAAAAGAAGGTATTAAGTGTAACTTAACGCTACTTTTCTCTGAAGCGCAGGCCAAAGCATGTGCCGATGCCAATGTATTTTTAATTTCACCCTTTGTTGGCCGAATTTTAGATTGGCACGTAAAAAATGGCATGCCAAAGCCAGCATCTGCTCTTGATGATCCAGGCGTTCAGTCGGTGCGTAGCATTTACAACTTTTATAAAACACACGGCTATGAAACCGTTGTTATGGGCGCAAGCTTCCGTAATACCGGCGAAATTTTAGCGTTAACAGGTTGTGACCGTTTAACCATTAGCCCTCAGCTATTAACTGAACTTGCTGAGCTAACCGACGCTGAAGTTTACCCACTTGAAAAACCGACTGAAGTATTGCCAAAACCGGCACCACTTAGCGAAAACGAGTTCCGTTGGCAGCATAACCAAGATGCAATGGCGACAGAAAAACTAGCGGAAGGTATTCGCTCGTTTGCCGATGCACAAGTTGAACTTGAAACTCGTTTTGCAAACCTATAAGGAATAAACGGTTTATGACCACCTTAGCGCAGTTGCACACGCAACTAACACATGCTGCTGAGAATATTAAAAAGAGCCAAATTTTGGCTCTTTTTGATGCGCAGCCTAACCGTGCAAGTGAATTTACACTGAGCGCGGCAGGTTTAACCCTCGACTTTGCTAAGCAAGCAATCGATAAATCCACTCTTAACGATTTAATTGACGTTTCTAAGTTAAAGCAGTTAGCGCAAAAACGTGAAGCGCAATTTACAGGGCAGTTAATTAACAGCACAGAAAAACGCGCTGTACTGCATACTGCATTGCGCAATACGCAAACCTTAGCAACACATTTGCCTGAGGTGGCAGAGGAAATAAACTCAACAAAAGCAAGATTGCTCGATTTTGTTTCTCGCTTTGAACAAAATGCCATTGTTGGCAAAACGGGCAAAGCGATAACAGATGTTATAAGCATTGGTATTGGCGGCTCATTTTTTGGCCCTAAAACGCTTGAAGCAGCCCTAATTGATAGCCATGTAAATGATGTGAATGTGCATTATCTTGCCAATATTGATGGGCAGCAAATTAAGCATACACTGACAAAATTAAATGCTGAAACAACTCTAATTGTAGTGGCATCAAAATCGTGGACCACAGCTGAAACCCAACTTAATATGCATGCCGTAATGGACTGGTTTAAACAAACCATGCCAAATACAGCAATCGCTGAGCACTGGGTTGCATTAACGGCAAAACCAGAACTTGCAAAGCAAGCTGGCTTTAGTGAAGAAATGATTTTCCCATTGTGGGATTTTATTGGCGGTCGCTATTCGGTTTGGTCGACCATTGCGCTTCCGTTAGCACTTAAAATTGGTAAAACTAATTTTGAAGCCTTACTAGAAGGCGCTGCAAACCTTGATAATCATTTTTTAACAGCTCCAGAAGAGCAAAACTTACCTCTTATTGCGGCGTTAATTGGCTATTGGCAACAAAAGTACTTAGGTGAAAATAACTTATTAGTACTCCCCTATGGCCACGCCTTAAAAACCCTACCGGCTTACTTGCAGCAACTTGATATGGAAAGTAACGGTAAAAGCGTGAATCTTGCAGGTCAGCACATTGATTTATCAGGTCCTATTTTATGGGGAGCTGAAGGCACTAATTGTCAGCACTCTTTTATGCAGTTACTGCACCAAGGTAAGCAAAGTGCCATGATAGACTTTATTTTGCCACGCGTTGGTGAAGCCAATTACCAGCAACACCATAGAGCAATGATTGCCAATTGCCTAGGGCAAAGCCAAGCGCTATTGCAAGGTAAAAGCTTGGCACAAGCAAAAGTAGAGCTAGCAGCACAAGGCTTGACTCAAGAGCAAATAAACGAACTTGCACCACATAAAGTAATGCCGGGCAATAAAGGTTCTAATACGTTATTAATTGATGATTTATCGCCTCGTTCACTTGGTGCGTTGCTGGCGTTTTATGAGCATAAAGTGTTTGTGCAAGGCGTACTCTTTGGCATTAACAGTTATGACCAGTGGGGCGTTGAACTTGGTAAACAACTTGGCAACCAAGTGCTTGATGCGATGGCGTCCCAAAATTACCAACAGCTTGATCCATCTACAGCGAATTTGCTAAAAACACTTACAAATTAATACCCTAACAGCTACCCCTCGGGTAGCTGTTTTACCCTTCTTTGATCTAGTCGAAAAACCTTCATTATTTTTTAACAAAAGCTAAACATATTAGTTTTATTTTTAGACGAGTTATGATATTTCTTATGCCGAGGTTAAAAAATCCACAGGAGGATACCATGGATAGCATCGAAGATATTTTTGCAATATTAGAACGTCCTGAACCAACAACAAAAACCTCTTCAAAAGGGAAAAAGCGCAAATGGCGCGAAATAGAAGCGTTAAAGGAAAGACATAGACTGAAAAAAGAACTCGAAGAATACGGTTCTTTAGACGACATTGACCTAGATGATTTAGTCATCTAAACAATATAAAGGTCAAATCAAAAAAGGCTCTTACGAGCCTTTTTTATTGCTTGTTAAAGCGCTTCTGGTAACAACCAATTAATTGGGGTTTTTCCCATCGCAATTAAAGCATCATTTGCTTTAGAAAAGTGCTTACAACCAAAAAAACCTCGATAGGCAGAAAGCGGTGACGGATGCGGCCCATTGAAAACAACATGCTTAGTAGTATCGATATGGCGTCCTTTCTTTTGCGCATGTGAACCCCAAAGTAAAAACACTATACCATCACCATGTTCATTTAATGCCGCGATAACACGATCGGTGAACGTTTCCCAACCAAGTTTTTTATGCGAATGGGCCTGACCTTGTTCAACGGTTAATACCGTATTGAGTAACAGTACTCCCTGCTCTGCCCATGCCTGCAAATAACCATGGTTGGGTATAGTAAAACCGTCGATATCAGTTGCTAATTCTTTATACATATTGGCCAAAGATGGGGGCGCTTTAACACCCGGTTTTACTGAAAATGCCAAGCCATGCGCTTGATCTGGGCCATGATATGGGTCTTGCCCCAAAATCACTACTTTCACATCTTCAAACGCGGTGCTTGAAAACGCACTAAACACTTCATCCGCAGGCGGAAATACATTAACCCCCTCAGCGCGTCTTTTGGCAACATAGCCGAGAGTGTCTTTAAAGTAGTCTTGCTGCTTTTCAACTGCGAGTAAATCTGTCCAAGTAGTCATAGTGATTGTTAATAGCTATTTTGAGCGCAATTATGCCATAAAAAAGCCGCTAACTTGTAGCGGCTGGGTATTTCAATCAACAGATTAAAAAGGATTAACCAAGTTTTGCCAAAATGTTTTCACGAAGCACCTGATAGTCGTTAACTAGGTCTTCTGCTAAACACTGTTTTGCTAATGCATCAGCAAGTGGTTTTGGCATATCTAATTCAATCGAAAGAATGTCTTCAACTGACTCTTTAAATTTAGCTGGGTGAGCTGTTGATAAAAAGATGCCAACCCCATCAGCAGCTAAATCTTGTTTTAAGCCTTGGTAAGCAATTGCCGTATGCGGCTCAGCTAAGTAACCTTTAGCATAAACATCGTGCATTACCGCTTTCGTTTCTGCTTCATCAACACTGTGCGAATAAAAGTTATCGTAGCTAAACCAGTTGTTATCTAGCATAAACTGCACGCGCGGCCAGTTATTTGGTTTACTCACGTCCATTGCATTTGATAGCGATTCTAGCGTTGCATTTGGCGTCCATTCTTTTGATGCTAAATAACGCGGCACTGTATCATTTTGGTTTGTCGTTGCTGAAAGCTTAGCCACTGGTAAACCTAAACTTGCAGCAATCATTGCAGCACACACATTACCAAAGTTACCACTTGGCACCGAAATATGTGCTTTTTCGCGCTCTGCTTTAGGTAATTTTGCCACCGCTTCAAAGTAGTAACATACCTGTGCAAGTAATCGGCTAATATTGATTGAGTTTGCTGAGTTTAAACCTAAGCGCTGTTTTACTTCATCATCTAAAAACGCTTGTTTAACCATCGCTTGGCAATCATCAAAGCTGCCATCTACTGCGTAACAATGGATGTTATTGCCAAGCGTTGTGAACAGTTTTTGCTGCGCTAGTGAGATTTTACCTTTCGGGTATAAAATCACCACATCAATGTCTTTTTTACCGTAAAACGCATGTGCCACAGCAGCACCTGTGTCACCACTTGTTGCGGTTAAAATCGTGGTTTTGTTACCTTCATTAAATACCGACAAGCACTCTGCCATAAAACGACCGCCAAAGTCTTTAAACGCAAGCGTTGGACCATGAAAAAGCTCAAGGCAGTAAACATTATCTTCAACTTTTACTAGTTCAGCTGGAAAGTTAAAGGCATTTTGTACCATTTGCTGTACGGTACTTTCTGGTAATTCATCGCCAATTAAATGCGATAATATTTTGCTGCTACGTGCGACAAAATCAAGATCAAGTAACTCATCAACATTACTTAGCGGTACTAGGCTATTTGGGAAAAAGACACCTTGATTGTTGCCTAATCCTACTTTTACCGCCTCTACAAACGATACCTTCTGCTCAGCGTCTTTTAGATTATGCAATAACATCACTTTCTCCTTTTTCTAATACACGTGTGCCACGGTTATCAATTTTACAAATGTGGCTAAAACCGTTTTCATTCAAATAATTTTCTTTTAACCAAGCGTCTATGGCTTGAGCTTGCGCTTCACTTTTTGCTAACGCCAAAAGCGTTGGGCCTGCGCCAGAAATGGCAACTACTTCTGCACCTAATTCTGGTAATGCCGCTTTGGCTTCGCTAAAGCCTGCAATTAATGATTGGCGATATGGCTCAGCAAGTTCGTCTTTCATTAGGGCTATTGCGCTATCAAATTGCCCACTAAAACATAACGCGGTAAACGCGCTTAAGCGCTGGCCATAATTAATGCTGGTATGCATGCTGACCTCTTTTGGCAAAACAGCACGTGCTTTTGCAGTATTAAGGGCGAAGCCTGGGTAGGCAACAACTAACTGCCAATTTTCATCTGTTGGTAACGCCAGTGAATTATTTGGCACTAAATCACCGCACAATTGCAAACCACCCAAATAACAAGGTGCAATATTATCGTAATGGCGACCGCCACTGACTTTTTCTTCAAAATCAGCCATTAATGCCAATAACTGTTTTTGTGAAAGGTTAGTATTAGCAAACTTATCAAGTGCCGCGAATGCGGCAACCACAGAGCACGCACTTGAACCTAAGCCCGAGCCAACCGGTAGGTTTTTCTTAAGTTCCAGTTTACATGCTGGCATATCGCTGAAAACATGCTCACGGAAATGCACTAAGCACTGATAAGCAAGGTTATCTTCTTTAGGACCTGCCAGTTTTTCAGCGTATTTTCCACTACATACAAATTCGTCTTGGCCTGAATCACTTGCGCCAATTGCAACAATATCGCCAAGTAGCGCGCCACTTACTGGCGCAAGTGCTGCGCCAAGTAAGTCAAAACCAACGGCAAAATTACCACTGGATGCGGGTGCATAAACTTCAATCATCACCCTCTCCTACGGCAGTGTTTTTAAAATATCGGCAAATACGCCTGCCGCTGTTACTTCTGCACCTGCGCCATAACCACGAATGACAAATGGTTTTGGCTGATAGTATTGGCTTAAGATTGCCAGTGCATTTTCACCATCACGCACAGAGTTAAGTGCATCTTCTTTGCTTACTGCTTGAATACCTACTTTACATTTGCCATCTTCGATTGAACCAACATAACGCAGTACTTTGCCATCCGCTTTTGCTGATTCAACACGCGCTGTAAATTCAGCATCAAGTTCAGGTAGTCGTGCCATAAACTCATCAACACTTGCACCTTCAGCAAATTTTGGTGATACCACAGGTTCAACGTCTATATCATCGAGCTCAAGCTGTAACCCAGACTCACGGGCAATAATAAGTAACTTACGCGCTACATCCATTCCGGATAAATCATCACGGGGATCTGGCTCTGTAAAGCCGTTCTCTTTTGCTTGTTTAGTTGCTGCGCTTAAGCTTAAGCCATCTTCTACTACACCAAACATATATGACAGTGAACCGCTTAAAATACCGTTAAAGCTAAGTAATTTATCGCCTGCACCAAACAGCAGCTGCAAGTTATCAAGCACAGGTAAGCCAGCACCTACGTTTGTTTCGTATAGGAATTTACGGCCTGTTTTTTGTGTAGCAGATACCAGCGATTGGTAATATGCCTGCGAGCTGGTATTGGCTTTTTTATTTGCAGCTACTACGTGGAAACCTGCATTAATATAGTCTAAATACTGTTCTGCTAAGAATTGTGATGATGAACAATCAACCAATACTGGGTTAATTAAATGGTTTTCTTTTACAAATTGCTCAACCGCTTTTAAATCAAAGCTCTGCTGTGAATCTGCAAGTTGCATTTGCCAGTTTTCAAAATCTACACCGTCACTATCAAGTAACATTTGACGCGAGTTTGCAACACCATATAAATTTAGTTTGATATTACGTTTTTGCAGCCATTCTTGTTGACGTTGTAGTTGACTAACCAGCTCTTTACCCACTAAACCGCAGCCGAGTAAAAATACATCGATAGACGGCACATGAGTAAAGAAGTTTTCATGACATACTTTCACTGCATCATTACATGACTGACCATCAATTACCGCCGAAATAGCGCTTTCTGTCGAGTCTTGCGCAATCGCAACAATGTTAACTTGTGCTTGTGCAAGTGATGCAAAGAACTTAGCAGCAAGGCCTTTATGGGCTTTCATATTATCGCCAACTAAAGTCACTATTGCTAAATTTTGTTCGATTTGGAATGGTTCTATTAGGCCTGCTTGCGCTTCTAACGCGAACGCTTGCTCAAGAGCGTTTGTGGCTTTTGCTAAATCAGCTTGATAAACACAAAAGCTAATGCTGAATTCGCACGATGACTGTGTAATTAACACAATTGAGATTTCATCTTGCGCTAATGCGCTAAATACGCGTGATGCCATACCCACTTTGCCTTTCATGCCTGGGCCAGATACTGTGATCATTGCAAGATCTTGTAAACTCGAAAGTGCTTTTACTGGTTCGCCATTTGAGCTTGTCTGCGCACTGATAAGCGAGCCTGGTACATCAGGATCATGAGTATTTTTAATCTCACACGGCACGCCATATTTAGCACAAGGAAGAATTGTTTTAGGGTGAAGTACTTTAGCGCCAAAATAAGAAAGCTCCATGGCTTCTTTGTAGCTTAAGCTATCAATTTTCATTGCCGATTTGATATAACGCGGGTCGGCGCTGTAAACACCGTCTACATCTGTCCAAATTTGGCAGATTTTAGCATCAACACAGGCCGCGGCTATCGCTGCAGAGTAATCAGAACCATTACGACCAAGCGTTGTTAACTCACCTTGCTCGCTTGCGGCAGTAAAGCCCGGCATAATATAAACCTTGCTTGGCTGCTCTGCTAATTGCTTTGCAAATTGCTGTTTTGATTGTGTTAAATCAACTTCTGCATCTAAATAGTTATTGTTAGATGCAATGCACTTAGTGGCTTCAAGGTAAACTGGCGATAACTCATTTAACAGCGCTTGCATCAGCGATACACTAACGCGCTCACCAAAGCTTATAACGTAGGCTTTTACTTGTGCTGGGCAATGCCCGATTAATGCTACACCATCGAGTTTTTGTTTTAGCTCATCAAAATTAGGCCAATTAGTTACAACTGCAACCTCTGATACCTGCGCTTTAAGGCTTTCACTACGCGCAACGAGTGTTTGCCATGCCGCTGAATAATCTTGCCCTTTTTCAGCTAGTTCAGATAATTCAACAAGACTGTCAGTCATACCGCCAGGTGCAGATAACACTAACAACATCTGATCTTCAAGTTGACCTTTGGCAAGTTCAGCTACCTGCTTTAAAAAGGCAAAGTCAGCAAGAGACGAGCCTCCGAATTTTAATACCTTCATTCTTTTTCCCCATTCCAAAAACGAAAAAGGCCTGTGCTCGTAGTGAGCACAGGCCTTTAAATTTTGCGTACAGACCTATGCCACTATCCAGTTAGGATAATGGTTGTAATAATGGTGGTGTGTACTAAATTAATTTGTTTCATGGCCTTTAGACTGCCGAATCGTCAAAGATATGTCAACTATAAAAAAAGATAATTTATTCCATTTAGCACTATAATAAATCAACGAATGCCAAATTTATGCAAAAGCGACGAAAACACTTCATCTTTAAATGGTTTTTCAATAAATCCTAGTACGCCAAATTCAGCCACTCGCTGTTTCATTTCAGGCTGAATATCGGCAGAAATAATAATGGTATGTAAGTGAATTTTTTCGGCTTTTAAATTAGCTAACACGCCAAGACCGTCCATTACTGGCATAGTCAAATCTAGGCACAACAAACCAAACTCTTGCTGGCGCAATAAGTCGAGTGCCTCTTGCCCGTTCTGAGCTTGGCTAACAACAAAGTCATTGTGATTTTTGAAATAACGCGCAACTTGCTTTCGCGCAATTAACGAGTCATCACACACAAGTACGGGAAATGTACTAGACAAAATAAAACCAATAAAAACCGTAATAATATAGCCATAATATGAGTAAACGCGGTAATTGCAAGATTTATGCGTGCTAGTTACGTAATGCTGCGATTAGATCAAATTATTTCACAAAAATGTCAGTAGAGCTGGTTAAAATGAACTAAGCTTTTATTTATTCGATTTATTTAACCACTTTCGTATTTATTTTTAGGTCAAAATTAGCTAACTTTAATGGCGAACATGATAAAATTACAATAATGAGGTTCTGGTTAATTCAATGTTAAGCAAAAGTCTTTCTAAACGCTTGTTAACCAGCGTACTCTCAGTATATTTTGTACTTACGTTTATCGTAACTTGCGGGCAAGTAATCGCTGAATACCATAATTCAAAAGATCACATTCAAAACGAACTTTCCACCTTACAAAAAACCTTTTCCGGCAGCTTAACGCGCGCCATTTGGGAGCTAAATACACAGCAAACCCGCACTATTGCAGAAGGTTTACTTGCTATTCCATCTATCGAAGGGGTAATTGTTCGCGATGATAACGGTGAAATTATTTCACAAATAGGTCAATCGATTGATATTGTTGAGCGTTACGAGTCGCAACTAGTGCAAGAAGCGGTGCTTGTTCAACATACTAGCTCAGGCCTTTTTGGTTACACCTTTCCATTAGTATTTGAATTTTCAGGTCGCGCGACACAAGTAGGTGACGTAACGCTATTTTCAAGCCGCGAAGTTGTATTTAGCCGTATTATGGTTTCGCTGTACTTTTTAGTAGGTAATGCCTTAATCAAAACCACCTTCTTAATTATTTTATTCTTAATGGCATTCAGACGCCTGCTTACCGAGCCATTAACAGACTTAACTCAGCAAATTGAAGAATTAGAGCTCGATAACCTTGAAGGTGCGCGCGTAAGCATAGAAACCACTGAGCACAACGAACTAAAAATTATGGAGCATTCGTTCAATAAGCTGATTGATAAAGTGGTAAGTTATAAAGACCAACTCGAATCAACACAACGACAGCTTGTAAAAACAAACGAAAAGCTCGACCAACAAAACTTACTTTTAGAACAAGAGGTTGCACGAAAAACATCAAACCTAAGCCAAGCAATGATGGATTTACAGCAACAGAAATACGAACTTGAAAAACAAAAGTTGGTACTCACCGAAGAAGTCGATCGCCGCAAAACCACGGAAGGCGAATTACTCGTTAAGCAGGACGAACTTACTAAGTATGTAGATGAATTAAATATGGCGCAGGAGCGCTTAGTTGGCTCTGAAAAAATGGCTGCATTGGGTGGTTTAGTTGCAGGTATTACCCACGACATTAATACGCCCGTTGGTATTGGCGTAACCGCCACATCGTTTTTACAAGAGCGCTTGGCACAAGTAGAAGCGGCATACGCAGAAAAAACCCTCTCACCAAAAGCGCTTGAAGAGTTTATTGCCGACGCAAAACAAAGTACCGCCCTATTAACAACTAACTTAGAGCGCGCATCTGAGCTTGTTGCTAGCTTTAAGCAAATTGCGGTAGACCAAGCCAGTGAAGCGGTGCGTCAAATTAACTTAAAAGAATACCTTAACGAGATTATTCGCTCGCTGCACCCGAAACTTAAAAAGACAATGCATAAAATTAATATTCATTGTCCGGAAGACTTATTACTCAATTTGCCTGCTGGCGCAATTAGCCAAATTTTTACCAACCTGATTATGAATTCACTAATTCATGGTTTTGAAGGCATAAATGCAGGTACCATTGATATTAATATTCAAGAGCAAGATGGCGAAGTAGCCATTACCTTTAAAGATAACGGCCGTGGTGTTGAAGCTGAGCAGCTAGAAAATCTATTTGACCCATTCTACACAACACGTCGCGAGCAAGGCGGCAGTGGCCTTGGCACGCACATAACCTTTAACTTAGTAAAACAAACGCTCGCTGGCGATATCACAGCAACCAGCGAACCTGGCAAAGGCTTGTGTTATAAAATTACCTTCCCTAAAGATATGCCAAGTCCAGACTCCTACCCGTTGGTGGATTAATTGCTCAATTGATAAAGAAGCGCTGAAAGGCGCTTTTTTATTGTTTGTAACCCTGATACGCTTAGCAAAATTTATAACGAAATTGGTTTTGCCAATACAATTTCAAGGATCCTTTCATGTGGTTTAGTAACCTAATTTGCTATCGCTTCAAACAAGAAGTTGATTACAACCAAGACGAATTTGAAAAAGCACTCGAGCAAGATAAATTTCGCCCATGTGGCAGCCAAGATTTAAGCACCTTTGGCTGGACCAAAGCACTTGGTAAACACGGCCAAATGCTGTCGCACTTTAGTAAAAAAAGCATTCTGCTTTGCGCTAAACGTGAAGAAAAAGTACTACCGCCAGCTGTGATCAATGATCTTCTGGCAGAGAAAGTAGAACAAATCGAAAACAGCGAAAACCGCCCTGTTAAGAAAAAAGAGAAAGACGAGTTAAAAGAAAACTTAGTGCATTCTTTACTACCTCAGGCGTTTAAAAAATCGAGCTTACAGTTTGCCTTTATCGACTTAGAAAAAGGCTGGATGGTGGTTAACAGTGCAAGTTTCAATAAAGCAGAAGAACTACTAGCACTACTGCGTAAATCACTTGGTTCATTGCCTGTAGTGCCTGCTTTCGTAAACTATGATTTGGGCTTATTTTTAACAAATTGGTTAGCGAAAGATGAAGCTCCAGAGCAATTTACCATTGGTCTTGATGCAGAGCTTGTTGAACCAGAAGAAAACGGCGCTAAGGTCGTACTTAAGCAGCACGACCTTGCCTCTGACGAAGTAAAGAATCACTTAGATAACGGTAAAGTGGTTACAAAGCTAGCACTAGATTGGATGGAGCGCATTCGCTTTGTACTGCAAGAGGATGGCTCGATTAAACGTGTAAACTACGCAGAGCTGTTAAAAGAAGAAAATGCCGACATCCCTAAAGAAGATATGGCAGTTAAACTAGATGCTGACTTTATGCTTTCAAGCGATGAAATTAAACAAATGCTAGAAGCGCTGATTACTGCACTAGGCGAACCGGAAGATACAATTTAAGGGTTTATTTTTGTCGCGCTGGCGACGACAACCAAAGATGAAAAGCAACCGAAACGAAGTTTCGCAGTGCTTTGAAATGAGGTCAGGGATGACCGATGTAACCCAGCTTCATGGATGAATTTTAACACTATTTTAAAGGCGCCGGCCTCCCTTTGAAATCCCTCGGCGCCCCAAAAATCAAACTGATTCCTCAAATACAATTTAAATATGAACATAAACGCCATGAATCGGCATCCATGCCTCAGCATGGCTTGCTCGACCGCTTCGCGCCCTGTCTCGCATTATTCATTTAAATTGTATTTTCAGGTTTGATTAATGGGTGAAAGGTGTGAACCTAAACACCTGACTCAACGGCAGGTTAGTGCCAACAAGAACCGTTCGACTTCAAAATAAGACTATTAAATAAAGCAAAATAACGGACATTCGTTCAACTCACTTTTGGACAAATTCGTGATAGAAAGGTTGGAATTAACGCGTTGCCAAATGCAAAAATAGCCACCTGTTTATCGCCCATTTAGATCAAAGCATCATTTTCATCAAACCATTTTGCTCTTACATAACGTTCGTATTTATAATCTTTCAAATCTAAATTATCAGCGTGGTCTAGTACAATTACTTGAGAGTATGATCCTGATATTTTTCTGGATTCCTTTAAGCTTTTTATTATTTGGATGTATATATTTTCTACCTTTTTAATATCATCATTAAGACTACTAAAATCTCGTGGAAAATAAACCTGACTTGGTTGATCGATAAATAAGAAGTTTGGAACTGGTGAATTTTCTTTATATGAGAATAACCTCAGAAAGCCAAGTGAAGCAGCCAAGTGAAAAGCTAACCAGTTAGCACCGCTACCAAAATCAGATAATCTAAGCTTCCCATATTTCTTATCATTGTGAACAATAGAAAGATCTCGTAAATTAATATTTAGTTTTGCAGGCAAAAACTGTTTCTCAAAATCGAGAGCATTCGCAATCGAATTTGCCCAACCATTCAATTTCGATTGGCAGTCGGTTAGGTCTGATTCAAAGTCATACTTTTGAATCAGTAGCTTTAACGAATTTAGTTCTTCTGAAATTTCTTTCTCTCCATAATCGCTAACTTGAATTTTATTGCTAATTTGCTCAACAACAATTTCTATTTTAGCTCTTAAATATCCAAGAGAGTCTCTTTTATCTTTATATTCTTTCACCTTGGCATTATAATTTTCTAAGTCACTAATTTGAGTTGTCAATTCAGAGATTATTTTTTGAATTTCTCTTTTGTTTTGCTTTAATGTCTCTAATTGTTCGCTGTCAAACCTCGCAAAATTAGCCATTGCGCCAACTTCTGTATTCAAAGAATCTAGGGCATTATTAATTAACGAAGCTTCCTCTGAAAGTGATTCAACGTCATTCCCACATACAGGACAAAGACATGATACTTCTTCTTCATGCTCAATTCGGCTTTGTAATTTAGATAAATGAGAAATAGTCTTTTTCGCACTCTTAGATACACTTTCTATTTTCGTTAACTCAGCATTAACAGCATTAAGTTCAAGCGTTTTAGAGGAAAGCCGAGATCTTAAATTGCTATAAAGCCTACTAGCATCTGATTTAAATGGCTCAGCTTTATCAAATGAAGGTAACTCTTTGGTTATTGAGATAAGATCATTCACATTTTGAAAATTGGGTAGCTCTTTTCCTACAATCGAAAAGTAATTTCTACATAGCCCTTCTAATCTGCTTTGATATTGTAAATTAAAAATCTTTTCTTTTTGCTTTTCTTTATCTATTGCTTTTAGCTGTTTCTCAATCTCATCAATCTGCCGCCTTAGTGAATAATACTCAGCGTCAACTATTCCTAAAAATATTGGAATCTGTTT
>NZ_JAKFZO010000070.1:0-334 GCF_021654175.1 Pseudoalteromonas sp. MMG024 | reverse complement strand
TTTCAAGCGTTATGTTTCAAGTTGAGCATGGATAGAATCGAAACAATAGTTAAGTCACTTCGAAAAGATCACTCTGATTTAGAATCTACTGAATTCGAATTAGTGTTTTCCTTTCCTAGCGAGAAAATGGCTAAAGAATACTTTAGAAAAATCTATCATTGGGAACATCATGATACGATGATTAAGTATCAACTTGACGGGATATACTTCTCAGGTTTTAAAATTAAAACAGACTTAAATGCTAAACATCTTAAGCACTTAACAGAGTGCTATGTTGATTTAGCATCTGAAACTGAGGGTAATCTTTACCGCTGGAAACTGTGGGTTTGAAACA
>NZ_JAKFZO010000007.1:0-221419 GCF_021654175.1 Pseudoalteromonas sp. MMG024 | reverse complement strand
CGTTCCGTACTCGCTAAAAGGCAAAAATATCCTGCGAGGTATAAAAGAAAAAGCGCCACTCGCTCTTAAGCGAGTGGCGCTAGCCAATTGGTGGGCTTTTTTATGCTTAATTTGAAATTTTATAAACATAATCAAGCAATAAAAAATGCAGAGCTCATCTGTTTAACGTAAGCGCAATTACAAAAATATGCTGGATAATTAAGCACTTCAATGAAATAATCACGTTGCTAAAATGAACACAAAACATAAAGGACTAAACAATGTTAAAAAAAATAGCGCTAATCGCAGTAGTAACCCTTTCACTCGCTGCATGTAAAACCATTCCTGTAACTGACTACAATCAGCAAGTAAATGCGTCAAACATGACTAAAGAGTCAGTTGAAAAGGCAATTTTAAGTGGCTGCCAACAACGTCAATGGTTATGTAAAGTTGAAAGCGATGGCGTAATTGCTGGTTTACTTAATTGGCGTGGTAAACAGATTAAAGTAGGTATTCATTACGACGCAAAGACGTACACGATTAAGTACCGCGATTCACTTAACTTGAAATATGATGGTGATAGCATTCACAAAAAATACGGTAAGTGGGTAAACAACCTTATTCGTACAATTGATTCACAGATGTTCACAATGTAATTAGCGTATGCTAGTCCATCAACTAGCATACTAGCGATTGTCAAATTACGCGCACTCTACGGTAATCTCAAAATTTACCGAACGCGCTAAAAAGCACGCTTCATGAGCTTGGTGGTGTAACTCTGCCAAGCTTTTTTTATGTGCAATTGATTGCTCTGCCAATATCACCTCAGGTTTTAACGTCACACCCGTAATACATAGTTTGCCATCATCGTTTTTAGCAAGTTCGCCAATTGCGTTATCGGTGTAACGCTCAATCACAATGCCTTTATCGGCAGAAAAATGTAAGAAAAACAACATATGACAACTTGCCAGTGATGCAATAAAGGCTTCTTCAGGGTCAACAAATTCAGGGTTTGAAAAAGGCTTCGGTACTATCAAAGGAGAGGGCGATGCAGGCATTGAAAAGCCACCATCAAAATGCCATTGGTGTGCACGATTATATTTACCATCAATAAACATCTCACCTGGTGCTTTTTGCCATTCAATTATGGCGCTGTGCTGTGACATCTTATTTCCTTATTAATAACCTGTTTAGGTGAATTTTGCTTGTTATGTGTTGTTAAATAAAGTGATAATAATTTTAAGTAATATGATTTTAATTTGAATCATTAATGTCGATTAGCAGCCAATTACCCAATTTACACACCTTCGTAGTCGTCGCTGAGCAGCTTAATTTTAGTCGTGCCAGTGATTTATTACACCTTACGCCAAGCGCCGTAAGCCATCAAATGAAGCAGCTAGAAATGCATTTAGATGTGAAGTTGTTTATTCGCAAATCAAAAGGTGTGGCACTTACCAGTGAAGCTAAACAGCTTTATGGCTCAGTTAAAAAAGCCTTTTCAGAAATAGAATTTGGTATTGAAAAAGCGCAAGCACCGAAAGTAAAAAAGCTGGTTATAGCGGCGATCCCGAGTGTTGTTTCTTGTGTATTGGTGAATAAATTAGCCGAGCTGCAAGCTTTGCTACCTAACTATCAAATACATTTTATTAGCCAGCATCAAATAGCTAATTTTGAGCAGCAAAATATCGACTGTCATATTCATTTTGGTAATGGCAAATATGCTAATGCGGTTGCTGAAAAACTGGCAAATGAAGTGGTTTATCCGGTATGTGCGCCTAACGTGTATGAAAAGCGGCATCAGTTGCCTTTGATTTATTATGCTGCCGGCATGGAAGACAAGCCTGGAGGCATAAGCTGGCAACATTGGCAAAAGCATTTTCAACTACCCTCAATGCCAGCCCAATTTGTGTTTGATGAAGTCGGCCTTACATTAAATGCAGCTAAAAATGGTGTAGGTAAAGCACTCGCTTGGCATCAACTTGTAAAACCTTTAATTAAAGATAAGCAACTAAAACGCGTTGGTGAAGCTCAAATTACATTGCCATTTAGTTATTACTTTGTCACACCTAAATGCCATACCCAGCGAGCAGAACTCTCGATTTTGTATCAATGGTTGCAAACACAATTTACTAGCTAAAAAAGGTATTAGCTCGTCCTTAATTTAACCTTTAGCTGTTCTTTTTGCTTTAGTTTATAAACTGTTAACCACGCGATTGTTAATAATAAAATCGGCAAAGTAACTAGGTTTAATGTTTGCCAACCTACGGTGGCTTCTAACCAACCTGCACTTAATGCAGAGAGGGTTACCATGCTAAACACTAAAAATTCATTGGTGGCTTGGGCTTTAGCGCGCTCTTGCGGTAGGTAAGTTTGGCTCACCATTTGCGTCGCGCTAATAAACATAAAATTCCAACCTACCCCCAGTAAAAAGAGCGCAGCTAAAAAGTGCCAATGACTTAAGCCAAGTAGATTAACAAAGCAGCAAAGGGCGATTAAAACAATTCCCGCATACATCATGGTGACCTGACCAAATCGCTCTATTAATTTGCCACTAAAAAATGACGGTAAAAACATGCCTAGTACATGCCATTCAATCACCAGTGCCGACTGTGCTAAGTCAAAGCCATGGCGATTCATAGCCAGTGGTGTTGCTGTCATCAATAAGTTCATCACTGTGTAACTTACCATGGCAATAAACACTGCAGTCATAAATTTAGGCGCGCTAATAATGGTTTTTAATGGTCTGCTTTCACCATTATTTTGGTTATGTGAAACCTCATTAAATTTAACGAGCTGTAATAGCAGCAGTGCAATTGAGTATAAAAACGCAAGGGCAATAAACGCATTGGCGTAGTTTAATGTTGGGTAGTGATGGTTTACCCATACTGCTAAATTAGGGCCGAGTATCGCGGCTACAACACCACTTGCCATCACTGTAGATATTGCCACAGCAGGTTTATCGCTCGCTTCAATTGCTGCAAAACGGTAAAGCGTAGCAAAGCCAATACCAATCCCAATTAAAAAAGTTGCAAAGCTAAATAACCAAAACTGGCTTGCTAATAAACTAAAAAAGCCAAGCACGGCGCCGCTAATGCCAATGCTATTGCCTAAACTAAAGCCCAGCTTGCGACCCGTTTTAGCCATAATCAGCGACGCAGGAATTGTAGTAACTAGTAGTCCCAACATTTGCATGGCTACGGGAAAGGTAATAAATGAGGTACTCGGGCTTAGCGCTTTTCCAACAAGGGCTGAGATGGTCACAAGCAAAATATTACCGGTTGTGATAAGTCCTTGGCAAAAGGCTAAAAGTACAACATTTTTGTTCATATTTAGAGACTGCGTTTGGTTATGAAGGGGACTATTTCTAGCACACATTTATCTAAAGGCAAATAAATCAGTCTAACAACTTATCTTTAATTACTTACTCAAGTTATCAAAAAGCGTTAAACTCGTTTAAAATTAAGCTATACAGCTAAAAGTAGTTAAAGTGATTGGTGTTGTTATGCGTCATACAATTTGGCAAGAATTACGTAAAGAAGCAGAAGCCTTAGTAAGAAAAGAGCCGTTATTGGCAAGTCACGTTTATTCGTGTGTACTTAACCATGAGTGCCTAGGGTCTGCATTAAGCTTTATTGTCGCTAATAAATTATCTGATGCGGTAGTCTCAGCTTTCACTTTCCGTGAGTTATTTGACCAAGCATTTGTTAATTGCGACACCATGCTTGATAACGTTGCGCACGATATTAAAGCGGTACGTGATCGCGACCCTGCGGTTGATAACTACCTAACCGTGCTATTGAATCTAAAAGGCTTTCAGTCAATTCAAGTACATCGCTTAGCACATTGCCTATGGCGCCAAGACCGAAAAGAGCTCGCGCAATTTATTCAAAGTCGCAACTCAGAAGTGTTTGGTGTCGATATTCACCCTGCATGCAAAGTGGGTAAAGGCATTATGTTTGACCACGCAACTGGGATTGTTGTGGGCGAAACCGCCATTATTGAAGATAACGTATCTATTCTGCAAGGGGTTACGTTAGGTGGTACAGGTAATGAACAAGGCGATCGTCACCCGAAAATTCGCCACGGCGTATTAATAGGTGCGGGGGCAAAAGTACTGGGCAACATTGATGTGGGTGAAGATGCGAAAATTGGCGCAGGTTCAGTCGTCATTGCCGATGTTGATGCGCATACAACTGTCGTCGGTGTGCCAGCTAAAGTGGTTGGCAAAACCACAACAGGTTGCCCTGCGGAAACTATGGATCAATGTTTTGTTGCTGATATGTCCGAAGAAGCAGGTTGTTCACTGTCGAGCGCTGCACTGTAATATTGCTGCTCTAACTGTTTGATTACTCCATTTTTGGCCAGTGCTTTCACCGCGCTAGCGAATGCGCTGGCAACAGTTCCTTCATTTACCAAATAAGGTACGTTGTTGACCGACACAGCTTGCTCTGGCAAGTAGTTTGGGTTGAGCGACGATTCATAGTGCTTCGACTTTCTAGAAAAGCCAAAATGCATTGGTTTTGCTAAATAACAGCAATCGTGAATTTTAATCTGTGCATTAGACTGCTGTGCTAGGTAGTAATCAATCGACGCTTTATTGTAAATAAAAAAGTCAGCCTGCTTTTTTTCAATTACTTTGATTGCATCAGCAATGCCTAAATCTTGCCCGTACCGCACCAATATATTTCGTTCTTCAATGGCCGATTTTCTGCCACCATAGGGTTTTAGCAGAATTTTGTTTTCCAGTTGTTCTAAATTATCTATTTTGGCAACATCTCGGTGTGTGATCACCACGCTATGACTAGTGAGGCCATTTTCGAAAAAGTGCGTAAATTCGCTGCGGATCTGATTAAAGCCATAACCGGGATAAAAGTCGATGGCACCTTCATTAAGCAGTTTGATTATGCGTTTTTTTGGCGCACGCTTTATGACTAACTTGCAGTTAATATTTTGCGCAGCACGCTCAAATATAGCTTTGTATAGCCCTTGATTCGATGGCATTGCAGCGATAAGTGGTAACCGTGCACTGGTACGGTAGCCCATCGTTATCTCACAGCTAAACGCCGGTAGGCAAATAGTCATCAACACGATGAAAAAGGATATGCGATACATCAAGTTACACCAATCGATAACACTTATAATTTAAATAAAAACACACTTACTAATAAGACTCAAACAACTTCGATAATTTCATATTCAGTTGCTTGCCAGTCAAAGCTAACAATATCGTCAATGGATTGCTTTAGCAGCTTTTTAGCTATGGGGGCACTTGGTGTAACAATTTGAATATCAACATTATTTAAAGTGACTTTGTTACCACCTGCAACGGCTAAAATATAAACCCATAATACACTTTCATCGTCACAGTTTTCGAGCTTAACTAAATTGCCTAGTTGTATTTTCTGGTTGCTAATTGGCTCTATCGATTCTTTAAGTACCTGAATTTCTTGTCTAAGCGCTTCAATGCGTTTACTTTGCCCTTCAGCTAAGTAAGCCATCTCGATGCCGAGGCTGTCGTATTGGGTTTCGGCCTTACTTTGCTCGTGAGTGGCATCTTGATGTGCGTGTTTTGCAGATTGCACTGCAACTGCCAAGCTCGCTTCTAGCTGCTCAATAAGGGCCTGTTTGATGAGTGGTTTATTGATCATTGTTAGCACTCACATGTGAGACTTTACTGGTAACAGTACCATCGGCAAATTGCGTGACAATGTTGTCGCCTTCAGTAATTTGAGAGACAGAGGTGACCACGCTAGAATTTTTTTGCGTCATTGAGTAGCCGCGCGCTAATACCGCAAGTGGGCTGGTAGCATTGAGTTTTGCCGCCAATACCGCAAGTTGTTTTTCTGCACACTCTAATTGCTTTGCTTGACTGGTTTGAAGCCTGCTAACCAGATTGTGCAACTGTTGCTGCGCATGGCTTAAACGCTTTTCGGGCGTGGCTTTTTCGAGTCTATTTTGTAATGTATGTTGTGCATACTTTGCTTGCTCTAATTTTCGTTGAATACTGTTGAGCAAGCGCATTTCAAGCTCATCTCGTAACTGAGATTGCTGATTTAATTGGTTACTAGGGTGGTAACGCAGCAAACGTTGTTCAAGTACTTGGTAGCTGTGTGCTGCACTTTGCAGTCGTTTTGCCATAAAGTGGTGCAATCGATTTTGTAGCACATCGATGTTTTGAGCTAAGTGATTTTTATCTGGACTAACAATTTCGGCCGCTTGCGATGGTGTTGCTGCACGTAAGTCCGCAACATAATCTGAAATAGTCGTATCAATTTCATGACCAACAGCGCTTACTACAGGAAGCTCAGACGCGAAAATAGCACGTGCGAGCATTTCGTGGTTAAAGCACCATAAATCTTCCATTGAGCCGCCGCCGCGGCCCAGAATAATGACATCCACTTCATTGCGCTGATTAGCACGCTGTAATTGTTCAATAAGCTGTAAATGCGCTTCATTTCCTTGCACCAGTGCAGGGTAAATTACCACCTCAAGTTGTGGCGCGCGCTTTTCCAGTACGCTGAGAATATCTTTAATTGCAGCGCCAGTAGGTGAGGTAATAACCCCTAAACGGCGAATATTATTAGGCAGGGGCCTTTTAAATTCACTGGCAAATAAACCTTCGCCAGCAAGTTGCATTTTAAGCGCGTCAAACTGTTGTTTTAACTGACCTTCACCTGCAGGCTCGATGTGCTCCACAATAAGTTGATAATCACCGCGAGGTTCATAAAGTGATACGCGAGCACGCACCAGTACTTGGTCGCCATTTTTTGGTTTAAAAGTGGCACTTCTATTATTACCGCGCCACATGGCTGCGCGAATTTGTGCGTTATCGTCTTTTAAACTGAAATACCAATGGCCAGAACTCGGCGAAATAAAATTAGATATTTCTCCTGTGAGTTGCAATGAAAAGAAATTTTGTTCGAGTAAGTAGCGTATCTCTTTATTGAGCAAGGAAACGGTATAAACTTTTTGTATCTGATTTTGCAACATAACAGTATGATTTAGCGCTGAATGGAAAATATTCTACCACAAAACATTAAATTTTATTTTACTAGAATGAAATTCGCTGATAAAATCCACCCGCAACTCCCTACACCCACAGATATCATGAGAAGTTGCAAATGCTTAGGATCGCTAAAGAAGCTTTAACCTTTGATGACGTACTATTAGTACCAGGCCACTCAACTGTATTACCACATACAGCTAACCTTAAAACTCGTCTAACGAAAACAATTGAACTAAATTTGCCAATCGTTTCTGCATCTATGGATACAGTTACTGAAGCACGTTTAGCGATTGCGTTAGCGCAAGAAGGTGGTCTTGGTTTCATTCACAAGAACATGACAATTGCAGAGCAAGCTGCCAATGTACGTAAAGTTAAAACGTATGAGGCGGGCATTGTTTCTCACCCAGTTACTGTTACTGCAGACCTGACAATTGCCGGTGCACTTCAATTAGCACACGATAAAGGTTTCTCAGGTTTCCCAGTTGTTGATGCTGAAAACAACCTAGTTGGTATTGTAACAAGCCGCGATATGCGTTTTGAAACAAAGCTAGACCAATCTGTTTCAACAGTAATGACTAAGAAAGAGCAGCTGGTAACAGTAAAAGAAGGCGCAGATCGTGAAACGATTTTAGGCCTAATGCACGAGCACCGTATCGAAAAAATCTTAGTTGTTAATGATGACTTTAAACTTAAAGGCATGATTACTGTTAAGGATTACCAAAAAGCACAAGATAAACCAAATGCATGTAAAGACGAACAAGGTCGTTTGCGTGTAGGTGCGGCTGTTGGTGTTGGCGCAGGCACAGATGAGCGCATCGCAGCGTTAGTTGAAGCGGGTGTTGATATTCTGCTTATCGATACTTCGCATGGTCACTCACAAGGTGTTATCGACCGCGTAAAAGCAACGCGTGAAGCATTCCCTGATTTACAAATCGTTGCAGGTAACGTTGCAACAGCTGAAGGTGCAGTAGCACTTGCTGATGCCGGTGTTAATGCTGTTAAAGTAGGTATTGGCCCAGGTTCAATTTGTACTACACGTATCGTAACAGGTTGTGGTGTTCCGCAAATTACAGCGATTTCAGATGCCGTTGAAGGCTTAAAAGGTCGTGATATTCCGGTTATTGCTGACGGTGGTATTCGTTTCTCTGGTGATATTGCAAAAGCACTTGTTGCGGGCGCATCGCTAGTGATGGTTGGTTCAATGCTAGCTGGTACCGAAGAAGCACCAGGTGAAGTTGAGCTTTATCAAGGCCGTTACTACAAATCTTACCGTGGTATGGGTAGCTTAGGTGCAATGAACCAAAAAGAAGGTTCATCTGACCGTTACTTTCAAGATTCGAAATCGGAAGAGAAGCTGGTGCCAGAAGGTATTGAAGGTCGCGTAGCGTACAAAGGTCCAATTGCTAACATTATTCACCAACAGGTTGGTGGTATTCGCAGTGCAATGGGTCTTACGGGCTGTGCAACAATTAAAGAGCTTAATACTAAGCCGCAATTTGTACGTGTTACCGCAGCAGGTATGGGTGAATCGCACGTTCACGATGTACAAATCACAAAAGAAGCTCCTAACTACCGTTTAGGTTAATTCGCGCTTTTATTTATCGATAAGGCTAGCTTTTTGCTAGCCTTAGTTAATTGTATCCCGATTGAAATTGCCGTTTTCAATCGAGTTGTTGGATTTTTAGAAAGAGACAACTAATGAGCAAAAATATTCATGATTCTCGCGTACTGATTTTAGATTTTGGTTCGCAATACACTCAGCTTATCGCCCGCCGCATCCGTGAAATCGGTGTTTACTGTGAACTATGGGCATGGGATGTAACCGAAGAGCAAATTCGCGAATTTAACCCGCAAGGTATTATTTTATCGGGTGGCCCTGAGTCAACGACCGAAGAAAATAGCCCGCGCGCTCCAGAGTATGTATTTAATGCTGGCGTACCTGTACTTGGTATTTGTTACGGTATGCAAACAATGGCAACGCAACTTGGTGGTCAAGTACACAGCTCAGATAAAAAAGAGTTTGGTTACGCGAAAGTTGAAAAAGTAGGTAACTGTGCGCTATTTGATGCAATTGAAGATCACATCGAAGATGGCATTGGCAAACTTGATGTTTGGATGAGCCACGGCGACAAAGTTATTGAAATTCCAGAAACGTTTGTAACATCAGCTAAAACAGATACTTGCCCACATGCAGCAATGTCTTGGGAAGAGAAAAAGTTTTACGGTGTACAATTCCACCCAGAAGTAACACACACGCACCAAGGGTTACGTTTATTAGAGCGTTTCGTAATTGATATTTGTGGTTGTGAAAAATTATGGACACCAGCATCAATTATTGAAGATGCCGTTGCGCGTATTAAAGAAAAAGTAGGCGATGATGAAGTTATTCTTGGCCTATCGGGTGGTGTTGACTCATCAGTCGTTGCGATGCTAATTAACCGTGCGATCGGTGACAAGCTAACCTGTGTATTTGTTGATAATGGTTTACTTCGTTTAAACGAAGGTCAGCAAGTAATGGATATGTTTGGCGATAAATTTGGCTTAAACATCATTAAAGTAGACGCAGAAGACCGTTTCTTGGCGAACCTTGCAGGTATTGATGAGCCAGAAGCTAAGCGTAAATCAATTGGTCACACTTTCATTGAAGTATTCGATGAAGAAGCGGGCAAACGTCAAAATGCTAAATGGTTAGCGCAAGGTACAATTTACCCAGACGTAATTGAATCTGCGGCGTCAGCTACTGGTAAAGCGCACGTGATCAAATCTCACCATAACGTAGGTGGTTTACCTGAAGATATGGAAATGGGCCTTGTTGAGCCATTGCGTGAGCTATTTAAAGACGAAGTACGTAAAATTGGTCTTGAGCTAGGTCTGCCATACGACATGCTTTACCGTCACCCATTCCCAGGTCCAGGCCTAGGTGTTCGTGTTCTTGGTGAAATTAAGAAAGAATACTGTGACTTACTACGTCGTGCCGATGCCATTTTTATTGAAGAACTACACAAAGCAGATCTTTATCATAAAGTGTCACAAGCATTCACCGTTTTCCTACCAGTTAAGTCTGTAGGTGTAATGGGTGATGCGCGTAAATATGATTGGGTTGTATCACTTCGTTGTGTTGAAACAATCGACTTTATGACAGCGCGTTGGTCACACTTACCGTATGATTTCTTAGGTTTAGTATCAAACCGTATTATCAACGAAATCGATGGTATTTCGCGCGTGGTTTACGATATTTCTGGTAAGCCGCCAGCGACGATTGAGTGGGAATAATCCTACTTAGTTTGAGATGTAAAAATGCCAGCTAGTAGCTGGCATTTTTTATGTTTTAGAATAATTCGACGTCATCGGCGGAAGGGTGTTCTTGGCTATCTTCATCAAGAATATCGCCGTAATAAACACATTGGTTTCGCCCGCTATTTTTTGCTACATAAAGCGCTTTGTCGGCGTTCTCAATCACCGAAATAGGGAAGTCGTAAGGGCTCATTCTCGAAAAGCCAATACTTAATGTTAACTGTTCGACAAATGGAAATTTGTTGTCTCGCACATATTGCTGGAATTCAGCCAGTTTTGACGTGATGTGCTCAAGTGTTGTCGGTTCAAATACGACGACAAACTCTTCGCCACCAAAACGGAAAATTAAATCGCTGGAGCGGAAAAAGAGCTGCATTTTTTGCGCAAGCGTCAACAGTACTTCATCACCGCATACATGTCCGTAGGTATCATTAACGTGTTTAAAGTGGTCAATATCAAGAATGGCTAGCCAAGATGACTCGTCATAACGTTTGTTACGGTTGCCCTGTAATTGTGGCGTATTATGCGAGTGTAACTGGTCTTCCAGCAGTTGTTTTATCTTGCGTTCAAACGTTTGTCTGTTGAGTAAGCCGGTTAATTTATCACGTTCACTCTCGTTAAGAATGGTTAAGTAGTTTTCATAAATACGACAGAGTGCATTCAGTGTAACTTGCTCACTGGAATTAAGGTGTTTAGCGACAATATACACAGCGCCCGATACTTGGTCATCAATCATGACAGGGATCCAACGTGTTTCATTACCCGATTTGTCTTGTAAACTGATTGTGCAGGCAGACTCAAGGCAGCATTGTAGCTCCTTCGTCGGCTCTTTAATAATCTCGCGTGAACGCCAGTGAATTTTTCCCTGTTCGTCGCTTAATAAAGAAGCACTCGACTCTATACCTATGCCATTAAAACGCGAAAGGTCTTTGTAAAGCGCCGCTTCCGTTGGTTGCAGAAACTCACTAATTGTAGACAACAAGCTTAATTCAAGTGAATCTACATCGCGGTGTCGTGTAATTTTTACCACCGAGTTTAAGAGATCTTTTTGCAAAATTACCTCAGCTCCAGACTCCGTTCTGTATATTTTTCATAATTAATTCTTAATTTTCGAACAAATATAATTATTGGTCAATTGTAAAATTTGATTTTGTTGTTATTTTGAGCATCTGAACTGAATTATGTTATTTTTTTCTTTACCTTTAGCAAAGAGTCCTTATAATGCGACGTCATTGCAGGGGCGTAGTTCCAATTGGTAGAACAGCGGTCTCCAAAACCGACGGTTACGGGTTCGAGTCCTGTCGCCCCTGCCACTTCTTTTATCGCTTTCTAACTACTTCAATTTTTAATCTTTTTGTCATTATGGTTACAAACTGGTTAGCTACACTTTTCGATATAGAATTGCTTCAGCTCAAACAAAGCGACGATTTAACCCAGCAATACAATGCGCAGTTACAAATTGACCTGAATTTGATGCTAGAATCAGCCGGCTTTAAGCTAGTTTTTACTGATCTAAATGTGCCTTTTGAAATAAGCGCAGGATTAGTAAAAGTGAACAATTTTGGATTAACCGGCGAACAAAAGAAAGCATTGTGGCACACGTTATGGCAACAGATTTAATCGTAAAATTAGACCAAACCTATTTGCATAATTTAATGGCTATTGAACAGCAGTGCCATGCTTTTCCTATGTCTGAAAAACTAATGGCATCGTGTTTGTCGGGGCGTTACAGTGCGTATGGATGTTTGCAGAGCAATGCTCTACAAGGCTTTTATATTTTAGAGCAAGTAGGCCCTGATTATACCTTGATGGATATCTGTGTTAACCCTGAAAATCAAGGTAAAGGGCTTGCTAAAGCGATGCTTACCCATTTGTTGGGTGTTGTAAAAGCTGCAAATGGCGAGAATGTATTTTTAGAAGTGCGACAGTCGAATCAAGCTGCGATTCATCTTTACACAACATTTGATTTTGTTGAAACAGGCGTACGTAAAAATTACTATCCGAGCGAATCTGGTCGTGAAGACGCGATATTAATGGCGCTTAGTTTTTAATTCAAAAGAAGTCGCTGCTTCATTAATTCACCTAGATAACGAATCATTATTTTGGGCTGAGCATTATGCTTACAGCGCTATACCTAACCACATATTTGACTTGTCCTAATCTTCCTCTTTTAGATTAAGAATAAATATAATAGCTTGCTCAAGTTTGAGAATATGATAATCAAGGCCATCTTCATTATGGTCGCGAATACATGATTCTAATTCGGCGGCGGCATCACTAATATGGTTAAAGCCAAAACAACCCGCGCTGCCTTTGATACTGTGGGCTAATGCGAGTAATTCATTGAGATCTTGTTGCTCATTTAAATGAGCGATTTGTTCTAATAAATTAGGTAGCTTAGCTTTGTAATTGCTACTGATTTGTTTAAAACGCTCGCCTTGGAATAACTCTTCCCAGTTTTGCTGACTGCTGCGGCCAAGCGCTAAAAATTGCTGCAATGTTTGTTCAAGTTGTGATTTATCAATTGGCTTTGCAAGCGCCTTGTTACACCCAGCCTCGAGGTAGGCGTCAACATCGTTTTTCATTACGTTTGCCGTTAGCGCAACAATTGGCCCGTCAAAGGCAGCATTGCGCAGCATTTCTGTCGCTTCTAAGCCACCCATTACCGGCATTTGCATATCCATTAGGATGAGGTCGTAATCATTGGTTAATGCTTGCTCTACCGCTTCTGCACCATTATTGGCAAAGTCAGGTGAGATGCCCCATTGGCTGAGCAATAAGCGGATCAGGTCTTGGTTGTCTTTATTATCTTCCGCGACCAAAATGTTGCCTTCAAACTGCTGAGCATGGGTTGTGTGTTCTTCTTTCAACATTGCTTGAGCTGAATCGGCGCTGTTAATCATGGTGATTTGTTGATTTTGATTGTTTGTTGCCACAATTATTTCAAAGGTACTGCCTTCACTTAGCTTGCTGTTTACAGTGATATCGCCACCTAATATCTGTGCTAGGTTTTTAGCAATACATAAACCTAACCCTGTACCACCAAACTTACGAGTAGTACTGATGTCGGCTTGCTCAAATGGTTTAAAGGCGCGCTCTTGCTCTTGTTGCGACATACCGATACCACTATCAATCACGGTAAAGATTAGTTTCTCAGTTGAAGGTGAATAACGAACGTTTAATGCCACTTCGCCTTTTTCGGTAAACTTAACGGCGTTGCTACAAATATTGAGCAGTATTTGTTTTAGACGCGTTTCATCGCTATGAATAATGCTTGGTAACGGGTATTCGATATTTAGGCTTAAAGTAAGCTTCTTATCCGTTGCCATCGGCTCAATCACGCTTTTAATATCGTTAATAAACGGAATAAGCTCCAATGCGCGTGTTTCAACTTCGAGTTTATCGGCTTCAATTTTAGAGAGATCGAGAATGTTATTAATAAGCTCAAGTAAGTGCTTTGAGTTGCGCAATACGGTACTTAAATACTTGGCTTTTTTGTTATTTGATTCTTGCGTTAAGATGGTTTCGGTAAAGCCCATAATTGCCGTAAGTGGCGTGCGAATTTCATGGCTCATATTGGCAAGGAAACGGCTTTTCAAATGGTTAGCTTGCTCAGCTTCAATAATTGCTTTTTCGAGCTTTTTGTTGATTTTCGCGATGGCTTGAGTACGCGTAACAACTTTTTCTTCTAAGTGCTCACGGTAGTCGAGTAATTCATTTTGGTATTGCTTAATTTGATTAACCATATGGTTAAAATCTTGAAATAGCATACCTAATTCGTCACTGCGGTCGATTGGTAGTTTTACGTTGAGATTACCGTCTCCCACTTTATGACTGGCTTCGGCAAGTGACTCAATCGGCTTTAACAGCATGCGACGTACAACTAAGAAAATAATGCCAGGTAAAAACACCGCAGTCGCAAGAATTAACAATGCGGTGTACATGGTTATGGTTTTACCTGCTTTATAGAGCGAATCTTTATTTAGCGCGGTAACAAAGTATAAATCGTTGCCCATTGAGTGCGCTAAGATCATACGTTTTTCATCAGCTAACGTACGCAGTGCCACTTGACTAAAAAGGCCAGTATTGGCTGTTTTTTTCAGTAATTGCAGCTCAAATTCAGATACATAGCGGTTATTAATATCAACTTGATTGCAGAACAGGATTTTACCTGAGCTATCCATGATGAAATTAACCGTGTCAGAAAAGTAGTTATTAGCAACACTTTTCGCGATTTCACTGTTATTGATATGAAAAATTAAATATCCCAAGACTTTGGGTGAGTCGAGCGTAAATCGCGAATCAAATAAGCGATAGGTTAGGTAAATCGAGGTGTTATCGTTCTCTGTTACGAAAAATAAATTTTGTTGCTTGCGACTATTTGCTAGCTGTTCGCTAAACGAGTAACTTTCCCGGGTTTCAAGCACCGCTTTGGGATAGTAACTTAGTACTTCACCTTGCGGGTTAATTACACCAATGCTGAGAATGTGAGAAAATGAATCGACGTAGTTACCAAATTCATCCACCAGTGCCGATACTAATTGTGTTCGCTGTTTTGATGGGCGATTGTTCTCATCGTAACTGTAAATTAAGTACTGGCTGAGATCAGGCGAAGCGGAGAGTAATTCAATAATAGAACTGTACAGTTGTGTGTAATTTTGGCTTTTTGATACTTGCTGTTCGACAAAGCGTGTAACAATTGCTTCGGCTTGTTTTTCAGAAGAACTGGTAACGTTGGAAAGGGAGAATACCCCTTGAATTGCCATAGGAATAATCACAAGGGGAGTAATATACCACAGCAGTCTTACACTCAACTTGTTGTTATTCATCGTTTTCCATTTTTCAGCAAAAGTTCTTCTATAATCTAGCATATTTTTGTACTAGTATAAGAATATAATTACAATCAGTACAATAATTTGCATGTATGTTGCATTGTCGTTTTGGAATACGATAGCTTATCGAAAAGGAGTATCAAATAAGCATTATGTGTAAGTGTTACTGCAAGATGATAGTCGAACAGTGTTGCTAAACTCAGTTAAAAAGTTAAAACGGCTATTCGTACTATCGTTAGTGCTTTTCAGCTTATCAACATTCAGCATGGCCAGCGAATTGCCGGCAAATTTGCAGGTTGTATTACTTTCCAAGTTAATGCCATATGAAAAGGCATTGTCAGTTAAGCCTAAGCTTTCTATTTTTGTTATTAATGACCAAGCCGTGTACCAGGCGTTTAATTTACTAAAAGCCAAACAGCGCAACGAGCAGCTAGGTGATATTAAGTTTGGTAACACACTGCCAAACAAAGCGTACGATATTATTTATCTTGATAGCCAAGTAAATTTAAGCGATGCACTTATTTATAGTTTGAAGTTTAATAGCTTACTGGTGACTAATGAAATTGATTTGGTAAAGCAGGGCATTACATTGGGGTTAAGTGTTAAAAATGGCCGCCCAATGTTCTTTCTTAATAAAAAGAGCAGTGATGCAACAGGACTTAGCTGGGATAAGACTGTGCTCGATATTGCAACGCTTTATAACTAGCTTCTATTAGGTTAAACAATTCACCCTTTTACACCAACACGCCTAATAGGCACTAACGTACCTAACTACGCTTTCATTTTAATAGTCGATTAAAAGCTTACCAATACTTGTAACGCTAAGGTGCGTCCCATTTGCGGGTGATAGGCTGGTGTGAAACCCTGAGGATCGGCATTTCGCTCAATATCGTACTCATTAATGTCGCTGGCACCATCTTGCCTACCAACCAAGGTGTATTGTTTATCAAATAGGTTTTTAACAATGAGTTGTGGTGTAAGGTTTATGCCCGAAATTGTTAAATTTGGTGCTGATACCACTAAGTTATATAGCGATAAACTAGGTGCATGCTTATCAAAATAAGCGTTACTGGTTGGTGCATTGCGATTGATTAGGTGATTGGCGCGTAAGTCAATGGTGAGGTTTGGCATAACGCGGTAATTAATGCCCCAATTAATTTTGTGATCTGTGGTGTGATTAAGCGCATTCGTAGCTAAATCTTGGTCGCCATCGGAGTAATGATAATTAAAGTACGCCGATATACTTTGATTATAGGTATAACTCGTATCTAACGTGACGCCCCAGTAGTCGCTATGTTTTGCGTTTTCATAGCTTACTGTGCTGCTAGTGTCGTAGCGGAAGTTATTATTCTCATCACTAATATCTAGCCTAATACGGTTATCTTCTTGGCTGTAGTAAAGTGCGGTCTTGATATCTAACTGGTGTTTTTGCTGTTCGTAAAAATAATGGCTAACAAGCTCAGTGGTTCTGACTTGTTCAGGTTTTAGGTTTGGATTACCACGAAACTCATCATTGAGCTCAAAAATACTAGGCTCGCGGAAGGCTTGTCCATAGAGCAGTTTAAACACTAAGCTCTGGCTGGCGTTATAGTTAATTGCAGCTCTTGGGTTGGTTGTTCCGCCGTAGGCATCACTGTGATCATAGCGCATTCCTAAGGTGTAATTTAGGCGATCGTTAAGGTAGCCTTGGGCTTCTACATACACAGCTTGTTCATCAACATGTTCAAGAGGGGATTCGCTGTATACGTTGAGTCCTAATCCAGCCTCTGCCGCTAACCAATCGGATGATGTTGAAGCTTGTTGACCTATTTGATAATCGCCTAGCGAAACCACTTGGCCCATTTTCTTTGAGCGCATTAAGCGATAACCAATTTGCCAGTCTATATCGTATAGCTTTGATATATTGAGTTGTTGTTCAAATGCGCGCTGTTCACTCACGCTATGATAACTTTTTATTAAATCTACAAAGCGATAGCTGTACTTGAAGCCGGTATCGGGTTTTTGTTCGTTTTCTCTTTGCCATATCCGCGTTTGCAATATCAGCTCGGGCGAATATTGATAGTCAAAATCCAAGTAATAGTGCTGTGCGCTTTGGTGTTTTTTATACGATGCATCGCGTGTTTGGTATTCAAACCCTGTTACATAGCTGCCGAGCCCTTGCTCCTGTTGCCAAGTATTAAAGCCCACCTTAATGAGTTGAATACCACGCTTATACTGAAGTGGATTTTGCCAAACTAGTTTGCCTCTTAATGCTGAATCATCGCTTTGGTTATTAAATCCCGCACCTTGGTATTGGTCAGCAAATGGGTGTGGCGTATTGGTGGTGTAGCCGTTGGCGTTATAACTCTGTAGTTGATAATTCGGAAATAAATGATTGGCAAAGTAGCCTGCAGGGTCGTAGCTTTCGAGCCCTGAATCTCCATCGCGTTTAAAATAACGACCAGCAAGTTGCAAGCGCAATTCTGAAAGTTGATGGTTAAGCATAAACTGCGCAGACTGCGTGCCATGCTCTCCAGCAAGTAAGCTCATGCGCTGCCCTGAAGTGTTTGCGGCACTTTTTGTAATAAAGTGAACAACGCCCGAATACGCATTGGCACCATAACTTGCAGAGCCTGGGCCTTGTACTATTTCAATGCGTTCAATATCAGCGAGAATTTGCTGATTGCCCCAAGGCTGCGACCAATTAAATGCGATATGGTTTTGTACAATGCCGTCAATCATAATGAGCAATTGCACATTACCTGGGGTGCCACCGATGCCACGATTGATACTGTGGCTAGTGTATTCCCCAGCACCATCATAGTGATTGCTAAAATCAAAACCGGGTACATCACGTAAGATATCAATCAGGTTTTGATACCCTCGTTGCTTTATTTGCTCTGCAGTGACTATTTTTATATTTGCAGGGGCATCAAGAAGTGAGCGCTTTTTGCGGCTAGCAGTTTGCACTTGTACATTGAGCAAGTCTTTTAAGCTAAGTGCTTGTAGAGATTCTAAATCGTAATCAATAGCGTCAGCATGATTTGCTTGAGCTGAAATAGCTAAAAGTATCGCAACACTGAGAAAATTAATTCGGCTAGCCATAGCTGTTACACATTCAATATCGAATATTATTAGATTTATAGGTCAACGATAGCACAGTTTAGTTGCAATAGGTATTTATGCTAAAAGCCTATGGCAGCGGTTGTAAACAACTCGACACATAGGCTTAAGGTTGGCAGTAATAAAGAAATTACTTACTAGAGCGTGTTGACCTTTGCTGTCTATTTCTGCAGCAGCTTGTTTGGAATTTAGACGAGGCAGAGCGATTGTGGTGTAGTTAATTTACATAAATGAGCGATAACACAGTATAAATGCCAAACAAGCGCTGCCTAACAGGTTCAACCCAAAGCGTTTTGTTCTTTGTTGTTGCTTCTTGACTTAGCCCGCTAGGCCTACAAAGCAACGTCGCGATCAAAAAGCTTTGGATTTGAACAGAATTTAGATCACAAAGATCAACACGCTCTAATATATGGATTATTTAATTGCCAACAGGCGGGCTCTAAGTTCTGTTTCTTGCTTAGCGCAATCACGTAACTGCGCCGTGATATCGCTAAGTGGTACAGGAGTTTTACTGCGGCAGTGATTAACAGCAAGCGACGCAAGATTACGCCAGTTATCACCGATTTCAGTTGCCATTTGCGATGCTTCAAACATTGCTTGATTGTTTGTATAGTTTGCAGCTTCATCTAAAAAGCTGGCAAACATAAAGCGAAAACCTGCGCCACCTGTGCCGATTTCTTCTTGCATTCGCACAATATGCGCCAAGAATAAATGACGGTACTTCTTTGGTTTGCGATCGAGCCTTTCAATATCTTTCGCTAACTTATCCATACCTTGGGTGCCAAACAAGTTAATGCCCGGAACTGGTAAACCTGCCATCATTTTTGCTGTTTTCTTTATGCCAGAATAAATATGTGGTGTTAAATCCACTTCTTTTGGCACATTATCAACCCAATACATTAAGCCTTTTGGTGCAAGTGCACCTTTACTAAAGCGTGCTTTTTCTAAATCACGTTTAGGGCAGGTTACAGTATGTTCAAATACAGGGTCACTAATTTGGTAGTGATCGTTAGCATCGACTCCGTAAACCATTAAATTGTGTGCATTAAAGTGAAAGCGCATTTCATCAGGGAAGTAGGGCAACCAATAAACCGAGGTTTGTAAACCAACTACTTTTCCTTCAGCTAAAACCTCATCTAGTTTGGCCATACCTTTTTCAGCACTTGAGAATTTTTCTCGGTGTAGGGTAATGCCAAGCTTTTTAGTCACGGTGTTAATTATGGTTTTTGGCGGCATGCGATAAGCAATTAATGGCATACCGGCTACTTTAATGAATGGCAAATAGGCAAAGCTCATTGCCGATGAAATACCAAACGCCATTGGCTCAGAAATATTAAAGCCATTGGTTGATAGCATATTTGATACAACGCCACTTTCGCAATGTGAAGATTGGTTATGCACTAGGTTGTTTAAAACTGGCGTCATGTTGCTCTGGTATTTCCTTCAATTGTTGTTCGGTAATGGCAAGTGCCTCGCAGTAACGGGCGAGGGCTTTTGCTGAAAGTGTGTTAAATACACGCGGCTTAAAATGGCGTTTTATTTGCCACTGAAAAAAGCCCGTCACTTGAGATAGCGATAGCACGTCATGACGTGCACACAGCATATGGTATTTAAGTGCTGAGACTTTGCCTTGCTGTACCTCGGCTAAAGTGTCTTCAGCTTGGTGATTAAGATCGTCAACAGCATATTGGGTGGCAAATGATTCGACATCCCAGCCAGACGACTTTACACCGGCATAATGACCCGTTTCATCAACTGCATATACCAGCTTTGATTGCCCTTGGTAAATTTTTGAATTGTCCTGCGGGACTTGATCTTTTTTCACCGTTATTCAACCGTTAACTGCATAAAGCCACTTGAAAAACGACCACTTTCAGGAATGTAACAAAGTAACTGCTGACCTTTTTCAAGGGTATTTGAGCGCAGTAGCTCCGATAACATAATGAAAATAGAGGCCGACCCTGTGTTGCCGCGCTCAGTTAAGTTGGTGTACCACTTTTCGTATGGAATCGTAAAATCGATGTTTTCAAGTCCTGCATATAAACGTTCTCTGAAATAACCTGATGAGTAGTGAGGCACAAATAAGGCGTAATCACTGGCAACGAGTTTACGTTTTTCAATGATGCGGCTTAGTGCGTCTTCTACGGTATATTTTACAATGTTTTCGTTCAGTAAACGCACGTCTTGCTTGACCGTCATAATCGATTGTTGCGTCACTTCTTCTGCAGAAAAACGGGTCCAGCTTTTAAGTTGGCCGTCATCTTGTTTTACTGCACCAGCGTACATACAAGTTTCTAATTCATTGGCATACGAAATAATATCAATCCAATCAATTCTCAGGTTGAGTTGTCCCGCCACGGGTTTATTTTGTAAAAATGCGGCACCGGCACCGTCAGACAGCATCCAACGTAAGAAGTCTTTTTCAAAGGCTACTTCAGGATTTTGTTCAAGTGTTTCAACTTTGTGCTGGCATTCTTTATCGAAATTTTTAGCAGTCATCATGCTAGAAGCTATTTCGCTTGCAACCACCACGCTGTTTTCAACTTCTTCAGCTTTAATATTTAGGTAGGCATACTTAAGTGCGGTAACACCACATAAGCAAATGCCTGATGTTGAAACCACTTCACAGGGCGGATTGTTTAATTCACCATGCACCATTACGCCATGGTTAGGCAATGTTTGGTCTGCTTGGCTGGTACTGGCAATTAAACTTTGAATCTGATTAAGTTCAGTTGGATCAGTAAAAAGGCCTTTTATTGCTTGTGCTGCAAGCGACGCATTTGTGTGCGTCATTTCTTTGGTTTCTGGATCGATTGCGTAATAACGTTGCTTAATTTTATTGCTTCGCAAAATTACAGCGCGCGCTCGTGATGGTTTATTGCCGGCCATTCCGAGCAGATTTTCCATTTCTTTGTTTGATACAGGCTGGTTCGGTAAAGCGTCAGCCATCGCTGTAATATAAACAGGACTTCCCATATGTACTACTCTCCAGATGGTTCAGCGTAATAGGCTTTTTGTTTTGCAATCTTTTTGCGTGTTAACGGCGCTATTAGCTTTTTAATAATTGCGGTAATCGGCACAACAGTGAGGATTAAAGTAACTAAAAATACAACATACACACTTAATCCAACGGCACGGCCAAAGCTTTGCTGTGAGCCAAATTTTTTAAGAATTTTCGACCAAATAGAGAAGCTATGGTTGCCAACGCGTTCACTCGCAATCAATTTTTCATTTATCTTAACAGCCTTCATGCCAAAAAACATTGGGCGGGTAATCGGGGTATCATTCAATAACAAGCGCTGTCTGATAGCATAACCAAAGCGTTTTGCATCAGCGATATCTGTTTGTGATACACCTGCCGCAGGCACCCAACTAAGTGGCTTTTTCTTTCCTGTCATCATCCAGAGTGGTGTTGCTAAAAAGCTAAATGCAGCCCCGCAGTCATCGCTAAGCACGACGTTATCGACCAAGTTCGCATCGGCAGCGGCCAATAGCTTTTTCATTTTTTCTTGCGCTGATAACCACATGCCGCGACAACCGATCAATGTAACAACAGGGGTGTCTTTAAAAAGCTGTTTTGTTTGCGGTAATTGCAAGAAAGATGAAATAGGTAATGAAGGGGTTAAAAACCACACTTGATAACTAAGGATAATTAAGTCGTATTTTTCAAATTGAGTTTCAAACGGCTCTAGCTCAATTGGATCCATTGCGACGGTTTCAGGAAATACACGAAAGAACTGACCGAACGGCCAAGGAAAGGGGAAATCTACCTTAGGTTTGATCACTAAGTGATCAACTGTAATCTCTTTATTTTCCTTGAGAGGACCAACAACTGAGTCCAAAATGCTTGATAGTTGCCCAGTTTGTGAATAGTTAACAGTTAGAACTTTGCGCATTATTAAGACAGTATTTATTCCATTAAAAAGAAGTTATTATATAAAACATTAATATTTAAGTGAATCTTAATTGGACAATGTTTTGTATGTTAATGTTTAAGCGAAGTATTATTTTGTCGGTTGCCTTATTTAGCGCTGTCTCCAACGCTAATAGCTTATCACTCGAGGTTGAAAATGATGTGGCTGCTTTAGGTACTTTGCATGTTCAGCTTTTTCAGTCAGAGCTTGGTTTTTCGCAAGATTCAAAAGATTGGCAGTCGCTTACGCCTTATCAAGAGCAGCATATTGCGATTAATGGTCAAAATGTCTCGGTTGATTTTAACGATTTGCCAACGGCTTGGTACGCAGTTCGTTTATATGTGGACGAAAACGCCAATAAAAAGCTCGATTTATCTCGCGCAGGTATTCCTAAAGAGGCGGTAGGTTTTTCCAATAACCCTATGTTATTTGGCGGCAAACCTAAAATTGCAAAAACCAGCTTTAAACTATCTGAAAACAGTAAAAGCCAAATCAAATTAATGAAAGATAAACGAAAATAATCGTTTATCTTTCAAATAGCGTGACTTAGTTCACCGCAAATGGTGTTTTTGCAGCGGCATCTAATTGAGCGATTAGTTCGTTCGCATTTACGCCTGTTGCTTGCTGCGCTGCTAATTCAACTAAAAGCGCGTAACAGCGGCGCGTTTTTTCACTTTCTTGCCAAATTACAATAATTGCGGCGTCGGAGTTTTGCTCAGATAAATCCAGTTCTGCCACTAACAACGTTTTACTTAGTTTGTTGTCGGTGCATCCCAAGAACAAATTGGTTGCAGCTAGGTTGAATTGTTTTGCCAAATAGTAATTTGCTGCATTGCCTACGGTTGCAACAAAATCGAGCGGTTTAAGCGGTGTATTTTGTGCTAAATCGAGCAGTAAACTTTGCAATAATTCTAGTGAAAAATACTGCGCAGCACTAAACAGTGCGTAACGGTTTTCGCTATTTAAGCTCGGTGCAATTTGCGCAACCGCTTTCATTGCGGTTAACGTAAAATTATCGAGTCTACGTCCATTAATCGCAAAATCGTGTTTTAATTCTTGGCGCAGTTGCTTATTGGTTTTGTCGCGTGGTTCGTCAACAATCGCGTAGTTAAGTACGTTCAATGTCATCAAGCCACCTCAACAATTAATGCCGCATTATTACCACCAAAACCACAGTGATTAAGCAATATATGTTGGTAACTTGATAGTGGCTTCGCGTCACTAAATGGCCTTAAAATCGCATCTGTGTTTAGGTATTCAGGCCTTGGTATAATCAGCTGTTGCTGATGCAAGTAGTCCATTAATGCTAATTCTAATACGCCGCATGCCCCTAAGGTGTGACCAGTAAAAGGCTTAAAGGCAAAAATAGGTGCATGTTCAAGCCATTGACTAAATGCGTTTAACTCAGCCTGATCGTTATTTAAAGTCGCCGTGCCGTGTACTTTTATCAAATCAATTTGCTTAGCATCAAGATTGGCTTTTTTAAGTGCCATTTCAATAATTGCTTGAATATGTACGCCAGATTCTTGTGTCATGGTTAAACTATAGTGATCACAGCCTGAACCATAACCGATCAATTTTAACTGCGATGGTGAGGTTGTGTGTTTTGCCATAACTAACGCAGCAACGCCTTCACCAAGTACTAACCCAGAGCGAGATTCACTAAAGGTACGCAACCCTTGGCTACTTTGTAAATCGAGTGAATAAAAGCCTTCTACCGTTAGCGGGTTGTAAAACTCACAACCAACAACAATGACATACTGCGCTTTATTTTGGTTTAGTAACTGGTCGGCTAAAATAACCGCGTTAGTGCCCGCAGTGCATGCTGTGTTAATGGTTAGGTGTAAGTCAGAGGTAGCAAATTGCTGCTTTAAATAACCACTTAAACGGTCGGTATTTGTAAGCCAAATAGTTTGCTCAGGTTTGGCTTCTACCGCACTGACATCTAAGCTGGTTGAACCGAGAACAATCGCTGTATTTGCAAGTTGTTCAGCAGTTAGTCCTGCTTTTTTTACAGCATTGCCTACAACACTTGAGAGCGACGAAAGAATGCGCTTTTCGCTGGTATCAACAGGTAAATCTTGCATTGCAAAAAACGGCACGTCAATTTGCTCTGCCGTTTTTACTGTTTGAAACTGCGTTGTAGAAAAGTGTAATCCATTGCCGCGGCCACAGGCCGACCACGAATCAGAAGCAATAATATAACTAGGCAAGGTCTTTACTTTTTTCGCGTTCAATAAGTGCAACTATGGTGTTTATTGAGTAAAGGTCTTTACGACTTTCTTTTGAACTTTCAACACGAATACCAAAGTTTTGTTTGATAATTAAAGCAAGTTGTAGGGCATCAAGTGAATCTAAACCGACGTTAGAATCATTGCCAAACAGTGGGGCATCGTCTTCGATTTCGTGCCATTCTATCTCATCTTCCTTGTCACACTCTTCAACAATAAGTTGTTTAAGTTTGTTTTTTAATTCTTCTATTTCCATTGTAATTTCCTAACTTTTAACTCGAATAGCCACAGTGCCAATACACCACAAATCACTGAAAAGATTATTAAAGGTAGGGCAGTGGTTAAGCTGAGTGCGTCCGAGTCTGAGATAAATAAATTTTTAAGTCCTGATTGCGCCCAGTGCATAGGCGAAAGCTGCGCTATAGTTTGCATCGCCTTTGGCATGATGTCTAGAGGCACCATTAAGCCACTAATCGCCGCAAGTAAAATGTTAGTGCCGCCGCCTATTACAATCGCTTGTTCATGGCTTTTTATTTGGCTTGCGATAACCGCGCCAAAGGTCACGGCCGTGGCACAGGTTACGGCTAATAAAGGAAGGGCGGGCACAAGCTGCAATACGTTAAGGCTAGGTGTATCGACCAATTTAGGTATAACCGTAAAGCCAATTATCATCAGCACAATCGCTTGCGTGAAACTGACTAAATAAAACGCCAATAGTTTGGCCGAAAAATATGCGGTATTTGAAATTGGAAAGGTGGTAACACGCAATAACGTACCGTTTTGGCTTTCACTAATAAGCGTAATTGAAATCGGCAAAACAATAAAAAACACACCAAATACTAACCAAGATGGAATACTGTGCTGTACGGCTTGGTAGTTTTCTTCGCGCTTAAACGACACCAACCTTAATTGGTTGGTTTGCTCGCTCACTCGTGACATTTGCTCTGCAAGCGGCATGGACTCAGATAATTGCCCAGCATCAAGTAAGTAAATATGGAGTTTTACTTTCGCCAAAGCAATTTGCAAATGTTGCTTTGCTAAGCTGGTCATCTGAGGCGATAAACTAGTTGCATGGCTAAAAGTGATCACAGAATTTGCCTGATCAGCAAATAGGGCGCTTTCAAAGCCTGTGGCAAGCTCAAGCGTAACATCGGCTTGTTGGTTTATATCTTGGCTAAACCCCACATCACTTAAATAGGCTTTGAGCAGCGATTCTGCCAAATTGCTATCCTGCTGGGTAATGTTTAAATTAATTGATTTAGTTAAATCTTCCGCTTTATTACTCAGTGCAAATGTCATAATCAACATAAAGCTAATCGGCATTAAAAAGAGCACAGCTAGGCTATGTAAGTCGCTAAAAATAAGCCGGAATTCTTTAATGATACTCGCTTTAATCATAGTTCTGTAAACAGCTTTTTATAGTAGTTTTCGAGGTGCAGTGTTGAATAATTGATTTCACTAATAGGCGGCAATGAAACTTGGTTAAGCTGTGCGAGCAAAGCAAGTGGCTCTTTGCACGAGCTTATTTCAATTTGGCTTGGTGAGTTTAATTGTGTATTTGGTAATAACGCAGTAATGCCTGCGATGGCATCGTCGCACAATGCACTTTCAAAGCTAATTTGCAGTGGTGCATTTTCACTGTGAGCTGTTATATGAATAAGTTCACCACGCTTTAAACCATAAATCGTATCGCAAATTTGCTCTACTTCGGTAAGTAAATGCGAGGTGTAAATAATGGTTGTGCCTTGCTGTTTTAATGTGGCAAGTAGCTGCATAATCAGCTCACGAGAAACCGGATCAATTCCTACCGTTGGCTCATCTAAAATCAATACGCTAGGCTGTTTTAACAGCGCAATTGCCAAGTTTAAACGGCGTTTATAGCCACCTGATAAATTATCGGCTTTTTTGCTGCTTACGTGACTCAGTTGGCATTGGGCTAAGGTGTTTGTAACTAACTCATCGCAGTTATTCGTTTTGAGTAAACTGGCAAAATACGCTAGGTTTTGCTGAACCGTAAGGCGCTCATAAAAAGCGTATTCTTGCGGCACAAGTGCCAGCTGTTGTTTGATAAATTGTCGTGGTGTGGCGCTATCGCCATAGCAAACAGAGCCTGTTTGAGCACTGAGTAAGCCAGTAATAATCGAGATTAAGGTCGATTTACCCGCACCATTTGGCCCAATTAAACCAACGCATTCACCTGGCTTTATCGCAAGAGAAAGATTATTAAGCGTATCGACATCATTACTTTTGTATCGAAAACTGAGTTGCTGCAGTTTAATAATGAAGTCGTGATCTGGCACTTACGTTCTCCCTTGCCATATATGGATATCAATTCAATATGCGTGGTTAAATTTAAAGAAAACCAACATATTAGACATAGTTAATCATTCTAACATGAGGATTTCTTGCGAAGACAGTAATTTTTTAATGGCACAGTGATGCACGCAAACGAAAAAATCCTACTTATTCACGCTGCTTTAATTGCTATTAAAGTGGTGAAACAGGTATAATTTCGCCCCATTTTTAACCTTGAATTTTAAGCGATTGGCGGGTATTCATGTCCAGTATTTCAACTGAAGTTGGCAAACGTCGCACCTTTGCGATTATCTCCCACCCGGATGCGGGTAAAACAACCATTACTGAAAAGGTACTTCTTTTCGGACAAGCTCTACAAAAAGCAGGTACAGTAAAAGGTCGTGGTTCGAATCAACATGCTAAATCAGACTGGATGGAAATGGAAAAAGAGCGTGGTATCTCGGTTACTACCTCTGTAATGCAATTCCCGTACAACGACTGTTTGGTAAACCTACTTGATACCCCAGGACACGAAGACTTCTCGGAAGATACGTACCGTACACTTACTGCGGTTGACTCGTGCCTAATGGTAATTGACACTGCGAAAGGTGTAGAAGACCGTACCCGTAAGCTAATGGAAGTAACGCGTCTACGTGATACGCCAATTGTTACCTTTATGAACAAACTTGACCGTGATATCCGTGACCCAATGGAAGTAATGGACGAAGTTGAAAGCGAATTAAACATCGCGTGTGCCCCGGTTACGTGGCCAATTGGCTGTGGTAAAGAGTTTAAAGGTGTTTACCATATTCATCGCGATGAAACGATTTTGTACCAAACAGGTCAAGGTCACACAATTCAAGACGTGCGTATTGTTAAAGGGTTAGATAACCCAGAGCTTGACGCAGCAGTAGGTGAAGAGCTGGCTGAGTTATTGCGCGAAGAACTTGAGCTAGTAGTTGGTGCATCGCACGAATTTGACCAAGAGCTTTTTCTTGCAGGTGAATTAACACCGGTATTCTTTGGTACCGCTCTTGGTAACTTTGGTGTTGACCATATGCTTGACGGTTTAACTAAGTGGGCACCAGCACCACAGCCGCGTAAAACAGATGACCGCCTCGTTACTGCTGACGAAGAAAAGTTCTCAGGCTTTGTATTTAAAATCCAAGCAAACATGGACCCGAAACACCGTGACCGTATTGCCTTTATGCGTATTGTATCAGGCAAGTATGAGCAAGGTATGAAAATGGACCATGTACGCATTGGTAAAAAGGTAAGCATTTCAGATGCGGTAACCTTTATGGCCGGTGATCGTGAGCGTGCAGCAGAAGCGTACGCTGGTGACATTATTGGTCTTCACAACCACGGTACGATTCAAATTGGTGATACCTTCACGCAAGGTGAAAAAATTAAGTTCAGCGGTATTCCAAACTTTGCACCAGAATTATTCCGTCGTATTCGCTTACGCGACCCGCTTAAGCAAAAGCAGTTACTTAAAGGCCTTATCCAGCTTTCGGAAGAAGGTGCAGTACAGGTATTTAGACCGCTACAAAATAACGACCTTATCGTAGGTGCGGTAGGTGTGCTTCAGTTTGATGTTGTTGTAGCGCGCTTAAAAGCCGAATACAACGTAGATGCCATGTACGAAAGCGTAAGTGTTGCAACAGCGCGCTGGGTAACCTGTGATGATGCGAAAAAGCTAGAAGAATTCCGCCGTAAATGCGAAGTAAACCTAGCGCTCGATGGTGGTGATAACCTAACTTATATCGCGCCAACCCGTGTTAACTTAAACTTGTCGCAAGAGCGTTATCCGGAAGTTGAGTTCCATCAGACGCGTGAACACTAATCGGCTTATTATCAAAGTGTTGTAACTTTATTGCCGTCGGTTTTGGCATTAGTCATTTAGCGGACTAAACTCCTAACGCCCAAAACCTCGGCGGCTGCGTTACAACAATTGATAAATTGCCGATGAAAAGTCGAGTAATAGCGTCATTGCTATCGTATTTTTCGTTAGTCATTTAGCGGACTAAACTCCTAGCAAAAAATACTCCGCGGCTTCGCTCTCGCGGCATTTATTTAGTAAAAAGTGAAAATATTATGGGTGATTGATAAATTGCCGATGAAAAGATTAGTGATAGCGTCATTGCTATCGCATTTTTCGTTAGTCATTTAGCGGACTAAACTCCTAGCGAAAAATACTCTGCGGCTTCGCTCTCGCAGCATTTATTTAGTAAAAAAGTTAAGTTACATTGATAAGCTGATGTGTAGTGTTATCAGTTTTAAAACGAATAAAAATGACATGGCTTGGTTGAGATTACTCCCAAGCGGTGTGTAACAGGAAATAGAGAATGAATATTCGTCAGATATTAGTAGAAAAAGCCGTTGCAGCTATGGTTGCAGCAGGCTTACCAGAAGATACCAACCCAGCGGTAACGCAAAGTACGCGCCCGCAGTTTGGTGATTACCAAATTAATGGTGCAATGGGCGCTGCGAAAAAGTTAAAAACGAATCCGCGTGAACTTGCACAAAAAATTATCGACAATCTAGATGTTAGTGATATTGCTTCGCAAACTGAAATTGCAGGCCCAGGCTTTATTAATATTCACTTAAAGCCAGAGTTTTTAGCTGACACGCTTTCATCTGCAAACCAAGATGAAAAACTGGGTGTGGCTGAGCATGCTAGCGCACAAAACGTGGTAGTAGATTACTCATCACCAAACCTCGCAAAAGAAATGCACGTTGGTCATTTACGCTCAACCATTATTGGTGATGCCGTTGTACGCGCACTTGAGTTCCGTGGCGACTCGGTTACCCGTCAAAACCACGTAGGTGACTGGGGGACGCAATTTGGTATGTTGATTGCGCACTTAGAAGACTTACTTTATCAAGGTGTTGATCTTGAATCTGTTGCCTTAGCTGATTTAGAAACCTTCTACCGCGATGCGAAAAAACGTTTTGACGATGAAGACGGCTTTGCTGATAAAGCACGTGACTACGTAGTTAAACTACAAGGTGGCGATGCACACTGTGAAAAACTGTGGAAACTATTTATCGATACCTCAGTAAAACACTCTGAAGAAGTGTACGCAAAGCTAAACGTTACCCTTAAGCCTGAAGATATTAAAGCTGAAAGTGCTTATAACGATGCGCTGCAAGGTGTTATTACACTGCTCAAAGAAAAAGGCATTGCCGTTGAAGACCAAGGTGCACAAGTTGTATTCCTTGATGAGCTTGCAAATAAAGACGGTGAACCATCAGTCTTTATCGTGCAAAAATCAGGTGGCGGCTTCTTATATGCAACTACCGACTTAGCAGCGTGTGATTACCGTTCTAACAAACTAGGCGCAGACCGTATCTTAATCTTTGTAGATGCGCGTCAAAGTCTTCACTTCAGCCAAGTTGAGTTAACAGCGCGTAAAGCTGGCCTGTTACGTGACGAAACAACGTATGAGTTCTGCCCATTCGGCACCATGATGGGTGAAGATGGTAAACCATTTAAAACCCGTACTGGAGGCACAGTTAAACTAGCTGAACTATTAGAAGAAGCAGTAAGCCGCGCAACTGACAAGCTAGCAGAGCGCGAGTCAGACCTAAGCGTTGAAGAACGCGCCGAAATCGCTCGTAAAGTGGGTATTGGCGCTGTGAAATACGCGGATCTTTCTAAAAACCGTACCAGCGATTATATCTTCAACTGGGATACCATGTTGAGCTTTGAAGGTGCAACAGCGCCTTACTTACAGTATGCCTACACACGTGTGCGTAGTATCTTCCGTAAAGCAGGTATTGACGCTGCAAGCTTAAACGCGCCAATCTCAATTGTTGAAGCGCAAGAAAAAGCGTTAGCAATCAAACTAATCCAGTTTGAAGAAGTGCTAGATCAAATGATTGCTGAGGCAACGCCGCACGTTTTATGTAGCTATTTATATGAGCTTGCAAGCCTATATATGAGCTTCTACGAAGCATGTCCGGTACTAAAAGAGGGTGTAGAGGCAGCAACTAAAGAAAGCCGCTTAATGCTGTGTAATTTAGTGGCGAAGACATTGGCTAAAGGTCTAGATCTACTAGGCATCGAAGTAATGGAGCAAATGTAACCTACTTCATATGCTTCGCTTTGACAGCGTTACATAAAGCTTTTTACCGAATCACATACTAAAGTATGCTCAGCGGCTAAAAAGCTTTATGTGCCTTGTCAATTTCTCGACTATTTGTAGGACTTTGCTGCCTATTTCGCATTAATACTGCGTCAGGTTTTTAATCTACCCCAATCACATAGCAGGCTATGCTCATGGGGCTAGATTAGCTCTTATTTACAAGATGCTTCCTTGTCTAAATGCAAACTAGTTTGCAAATAGTATCAATTTTCTTCTTCAATAATTTCTCACTCACATACTAAAGCATGCTCAGCGGCTAAAAAGCTTACTCTTTGTTTCAATCTTCCGCTTATTTTTAGGGAGTTGCTTCTTATATCTCATTAATTCTACTTCAAACTTTCAATTTAATAACAAGTATTACTTAATTTATTGAAAAAACTAACAAAAGTAGATAACTTAAAAGCTGATATATAAGGAAGATAAATAACTAAGGAAAGAATTATGGCAAAAGTAGTTTTATTAATCGTATTGTCTTTGCAATGTTTTACCGTAAGTGCTCAAACACTCTTTGGCGACGTTAAGTTGACTCATTTACAGCCGACTGAAGAAAAAGCTAACTGGCTTAGGAAAAAACAAGTAACACCAAAATACCCAATATCATTAGCGAAAAAAGGCATTGCGGGTTGTGGGATTTTTAAGGTGGTTGTAAATGACAAAGGCAAAACAGACTCTGTTGAACTTATCCAAAGCGTTCCCGAAAAAGTGATTTACAGACCAAGTAAGAAAATTATTAGAAAGTGGAATTGGGTGCAAGCTCAAAATGGTAACCCTGTCGCTGAAGAGAAATTAATTCGCCTCGACTTTTGCTTAGGCGGTAACTCAGTTGAAGAGGCTGAAGCAATTTGCCTTAAACAGTCACAATATCGATGCAGTATTTAAAGATTTTGACCTCACCGTAAGTGAAAAATTTTATATAAAGTTTTTCACTGATTAATTGAACCTACAGCACAAAGCTTAAGTAACCCGCTGAATTTCATTATGTATGCGACAGTAATGAGCGATTTTGTATCTTTGATAACTCAATTAAACATTGACCTCCCTTTTTATCATAAAGCCCATCCATGGGCTTCATGTTACTTTTCTTTGCTTCGCCAAAGATAAAGTAACCAAAAGAAAGGCGACCGCACTATCAAACTTAATCCTCAAAGCAACTTTGAATTTTTAGATAAACGCCATGAATCGGCATCCATGCCTCAGCATGACTTGCTCGACCGCTTCGCTCCCTGTCTCGCATTATCAATTCAAACTTGATTTCGGGTTTGATATAAGCGGATGGTAATCTCAGCAACAGCCTTCAAGGTCACAATTGAGCGAAAAGCCGTCATTAATAAAACTTTAATCAGCATAGGGAGTGCAAGTTCTAACCCCATTTGCTATGTGGTGATGAGCTCGGTTCAGCTTCATAGAGTAACGAAAAATTAGCGTATCTTAGTTAATGTTACAAAGTACATGTTTATCAAAAATATACTTCGATAAAACATTAAATTCTAAATCGGTTACGTAGTGCTAAACCAACTAAAAACACCAACGCGATTGAAATGAAAGACTGAACTCCAGCAACACCAATTATCCAGTTAGGCATATCAATATTAAATAAAGACTCTAATGTGCGTTTTTTAGCTTCTCTAGATATTGAGAACACAGGCAACATCTGAGCAAATGAAAACGCTGCTGAGTCAGATATTTTATCAAGCCATTCATAATCTCTATTGCTTGCCTGATAATAAACGAGTGTGAAAAGTAACCATGAAGAAATTAAACCAACGATAGGGCGTTGTAAGCTTCGACCAAAATCACTACATAATTGAAAAAGGTATTCAGCAAAAATCGTGCGTTTAGATTTGGTTTCAACCCAACGACTACATTTGATTTCCTCGGCATGTAAATCAAGCGCTAGTTTGTGGTGTTTGTTACTCTCGGCCAATTCCTTTAAACGCCTAATACGGGGTATATCGTCCTTGTCAGCGATATAATAGATATTAAACCAAGTGAACTTACTTGCTATTTTTTTGGATTTATTAATAGCAATCTCTTTTCTGCGATCCCCCTCTAGAAGCAAAAAGAACAAAATGAATAGATTAGTAAGCAAGTTACTACCAATTTTTTTGACTGGTGTTATTTCAAAATGGTCGAGGGTAAACTGGTGTGAAAGATTCGTATTTGTAAAATCAGGTACACAATAGAATTTAATATCTTTGAGTTTGATCGCCCCCTCAAAATTGGAAAATGAGAAATCAAATCCGCCAGTTTCCTCTGTATTTTTAAGAGATTGAAAAGTTAAGTAACCGGCTAATTTAGCAGCTCGAAATGAAACTTTGCATATACCGAAATCGGTTTCATTGAAAAACATATTTCCTTTAGACTTAACTCCTGTAAACGTCACACCACCTTCACCGAACATAGTTCTAATAAATAAAGCGTCCCCTTTAAAGACAGCACTTAAAAAACTGACATCCCCAAAGCCAAATTGGGTACTTGTAAAATCTGCCTCATCAAATTGAGCTTTGTGAAAGCTAACGCTCCCAAAACTAAATACGGCGTAGTTAAACATTACCTTCCCTTTACCAAACTTGGTATAAGAAAAATCTACGTACCCATTCCTAAAATGTGCGTAATCAAAATATACATTTCCATTACCAAATATGGCCTCAGAGAAATTCACTCCTTCTTCACCAAAATCAGTGTCATGGAAACTCACATCACCATAACCAAATTTGGTTCTGCAAAATACAACAATAGCATTACCAAATTTAGTGTAGTTAAAGTTCACGTTACCTTTTGGAAAAACGAAATCAGAGAAGCTTACCTTCTCATATTTTGAGAAATCACACTTTGAAAAATCAATGTTTGCCTCAGGGTTTTCTTCCACCCATTCATTCCACTTTACGTGACCGGATTCCCATAAGGCGATGGCTTCTTCGCCTTTCAATATAGTTTTTTTATTATCTTTGGAGGTCATTAAGTCATTCCTTTTTTAATGACTGTTATTCTAATCACTATAAAAAGGTGTGTAACCTAATTTGTTGAATGTTTTATATAAGCTTTTTTGGCTAAGACAATGCCTAAACATGGATATGTTCAACAATAAAACTGATATTTTCTGCTAGCGTACTGCTATAAAAAAAGAATTGGATGCCGCGAATCATAATCTAACAATTACAAAATCAATGAGGTCTGAGTCGTTGACTTGACCCTTTCCCAACGGCAGCTTCTGGCACTAACCTGCCATTGAGTCAGGTATTTAGGTTCACTCCTTCACCCATTAAATCAAACCTGAAAATACAATTTAAATGAATAATGCGAGACAGGGAGCGGAGCGGTCGAGCAAGCCATGCTGAGGCATGGATGCCGATTCATGGCGTTTATGTTCACATTTAAAGTGTGTTTGAAGAATCAGTTTGATTTTGGGGCGGTTTTTTTCTTGGTTCGTTCTTTTTGACCGTTTAAAAAGAATGAACGAGGGCGCCATGGATGGCGCAAGATACTTACATGGAAGTTGTTATTTTACATTGCTGCAAACCATCTATCAGACTCAACCGCTGCTAAGACTAAATCCAATCAAAACATTCAAAACTAAAATCTCATTCCAACCCTTTATTTTAAATCAATTATATAACCAATCTTTATTGGTATTTCACACGTATCTGTTTACCATAAGCTTATACAATATCTTTTGGAAAAGATGATGAAAATTGATGATATTCGCCGTGAGTATTTAAAGGATGGTTTGTCTGAAGAGAAGCTATTAGACAACCCAATTGAGCAGTTTGAGTCTTGGTTGCAGCTAGCGGTAGATGCTAAATTAGAGGATCCCACTGCGATGGTGGTAGCAACAGTTGATGAGCATGGTCAGCCATCTCAGCGTATTGTTTTGCTCAAAGATGTAAGCGCCAAAGGTTTTGTCTTTTTTACCAATACTGAATCGCGCAAGGCGCAGGAAATTGCGGGCAATAACAAGGTGAGTTTGCATTTTCCTTGGCACAGCTTGGAGCGCCAAGTGATTGTGTATGGCACGGCAAAGCCATTATCAAATTTGGCTGTGACTAAGTACTTTTTATCGCGTCCAAAAGAGAGCCAACTTGCGGCGTGGGCATCGGCGCAAAGTCGACCAGTATCATCACGCAAAGTGCTGATGGAAAAATTCCAGCAAATTAAAAACAAGTTTAGTGAAGGCGAAGTGCCATTGCCGTCATTTTGGGGGGGCTACTGCATTGAACCGCATCAAATTGAGTTTTGGCAAGGCGGTGCAAATCGTTTGCATGACCGCTTTATGTATAAACTTGAAGATGGCGTGTGGACTAAGCAGCGCTTAAATCCATAATATGGCGTTTTTTGATACACACTGTCATATCGATTTTGATGAGTTTGGAAATGACCGTGACAAGGTATTAGCAAATGCGGCGCACTTTAATGTGTCGCACATGTTGGTGCCGGGGGTAACGCTTGCACAAAGCGCTAAACTACTTTCCCTTGAAAATACCCAAGGCATTACGTTTTACAAAGCTCTTGGGTTACACCCATATTTTTTAAGTGAGCATCAACAGGGCGATTTCGAGCGCCTTGCAACGCTTGCTAAAAGTCATCGCGACTCATTGGTGGCAATCGGCGAGTGCGGTATCGACCGCAGTATCGACAAGCTCGATTACCAACAGCAACTTTTTCTGCAGCATATTGAGCTTGCTAATCAGTTGTCATTACCGCTGGTGGTGCATCATCGTAAAAGTCATGATTTAATTGCCGAAGCGTTTAAAACACTAAAACCAAAATGTGGCGGTATTATTCATGCATTTAGTGGTTCTACGCAGGTGGCTAATTACTATGTTGAACAAGGCTTTAAGTTAGGCGTAGGCGGCACAATTACGTACGCTCGAGCACAAAAAACACGCGATGTGATTGCCAGTATGCCGATTGAAAACTTAGTGCTAGAAACCGACGCACCTTCAATGCCGCTATATGGCTTTCAAGGTGAGCGCAATACGCCGTCGCAGGTAACGCGCGTATTTGATGAGTTGTGTGAATTAAAAGGTATCGAGACGCAAAGCGCCCGAATAATGCTTGCCGAGCAACTTTACTCTTCGTCTTGCTCAGTATTGCGAATATAGCGTTTAACCTGCCAGCGCTTTATTTTACGCGCTAAAACCCAAGTTAACACCACACTTAAAATCAACATAAGGGCAATTTGCTTGCTTACTTCATGCAGATAATCATGACCGTCGCGAATAGCGGCTGGGAAAGTATAGGTAAGTCTAACAAAACCGACACGCTCACCCTCAACAAACACATCATCAATAATCGGTGTCGCTAGTTTAGATAAACCAGGTAGCGCATTTGGAGTTTTTAATAAATCTTGATAAGACGCGGCAAAATCGCTTTGCGACAGTAAATTACCAAACTTATCAAACACTGCGGCAGTTTGAATAAATTCATCTTGTGCAAAGTTGTTAACTAGGCGCGTTAACGCTTGGGTATCTTGATCTTTAATGGCAAATCGTGAACTTAATGCCAATTGTTTGGCTAGCCCTTGCGCTGTTTTTTGGCTTTGATTGTTAAGGATTTGGTGGCCTTTAAAGCTAGTATTAAAACCAATATGGGTAAGCGCAATAAAGCATACCGCAGCAATCATTAAGCGCGATATTCTTTGGTATGTTGAGGCGAAAGCCGGATTGCGGTCTTGGTTTTTTTTCATTTTGCTCAATGCCTTTTGGACAGTGTGCTTTTTTCTTGGTTAAATTGCAACAACACATAAGTCGAGTAGTGAGCGTGTCACATATGTTTGAAAGTATGGCGGAGTTTGAGCAGTTTTTCTCAAACTTAGAGAATAATAAATGGCATTCAGTTGCAGAGCCGTATGAGCCAAGTGAAACATGTTTTGTTTTGCTTTCTACATTACAGCCACAGCTTGAACCAAGCAACGCGTTATTAACCTCGATTTCAGCGTTGCCTGTGGCAGCGGTTACAAAAATTGCACCTCATCCAGACTTAACCAGTGCGTTGGCTTTAAAGGTTAATGCAGATGTCGCGGCTGTAAAAAAGGAGCTGAATGACTTTTTGGCGCCAAATCAAGCGTTAGAAGTTAATGTATTTGCCAATGCACCAACAATAAACCAACCTGGTTTGTTAGTCATGGACATGGACTCAACCGCTATTCAAATTGAGTGCATCGATGAAATTGCCCGTTTAGCCAATGTGTATGAAGAAGTTGCCAGTGTTACTCGCCAAGCAATGCAAGGGGCATTACCCTTCTCTGAAAGCCTGCGAAAACGCGTTGCAAAATTAGAAGGTGTGTCGCTCGAGTTAATGGCAGAGCTTAAAGATAATTTACCGTTAATGCCGGGCGTAAAAGCACTGTGTCAGCATTTAAAAGCGAACGGATGGACGCTTGCCATTGCATCAGGCGGTTTTATTCCATTTGCTGAGCGCGTGCAAACATTACTTGAACTTGATGCGATTCACGCTAATACCTTAGAAGATAATGGCAAAGCGCTTACCGGTAAGGTGTTGGGCACTATTGTTGATGCCGACGAAAAAGCACGTTTTTTAACGCAATATGCTAAAGAGCTTAATATTGATAAGTCACAAACGATGGCAATGGGCGATGGTGCAAATGACTTGGTGATGATGGCGGCAAGTGGCCTTGGGGTTGCGGTTCATGGTAAGCCTCTTGTTGCTGAGACGGCAGATGTGGCCGTTAATTTTGGCAGTTTGTTGCAGGTGCTATATTTTATTAGTTTGCCTGAATAGGTAAGCGAAACACGGCCTGATTTAGTGTTACTAATTCAGGCTAAAGATAAAAAGGCAGTGCTTTATTAGGGTCTGTTGACCTTTCAAGTTTGTTTTTGCAGCAGTTTGATTGGGTTTTATACAAGGCAGAGGCTGCGTGGCATAGTTATTCTATGTGAGCCAGCCGATAACACAGTAGAAAAGCCAATCAAGCGCTGCCGAACGGTTCTTTTGAGCGCACTTTTCTCATTGTTGCCTACATGGATGTAGGTAAGGGGCGTGAGCAGGACGCGGAAGCTTTGCTCGATATTCGCTTAGATTACTAGGCCACACATCGAGCGCCGCGATAAAAGCACGCTCAAACAGAACAAAAATAGAACAGCAAAGATCAACAGACCCTAATTACTCAAATAAATTGCTTAATTGGTATTGCGCTGTTTTAGACCAAAGCATTTTGCGTTTATTAAGGTTGCTTTGCACGTCTGGCGCAATGGCATAACGGGTTAATACTTCCTGTGTGATATCAAGCGCATCACCTACACCAATAACCGACCACAATTCTTCTTCTAAATCTTTTGCTTTGTGCTGCGCATATTGGCTGATATAACCTAACTCCTTGGCAATATAATCGGTATCTGGTCGGCCAGTACGCGAAATATATAAACGAAAGGCAAAGAACAGATCTTCTCTAACACTTGCCGCAACAAAGGTTTTACGGTTATTAACTTGTTTGCAGTCAAGTAATTCAGTCACCAGTGCTTTATCAGGATCGCGCTCTTTTGGCTGTAAGCGAACAAATAAATCAAATTGCAGCGGCGCATCATGACGCGCCATATCTTTAAGCGGTGCGCCAATTAAATTATCAAACGCGTTATGCTTAATTAAATGCTTAAACTCAAAGTTCTTAGTTAAGCTGGCCATATGACTTAGCAATAAGTGACAGCTGCTTGGGTAAAGGCCTTTTGCAATGGCGCCAACTTTGATTTGAGAGCCACGCTTGTGCAAATAAAACGGAAACTGGCAGACATTTTTCGTCACCATATTACGCAGAGCGGTCGAAAGCCCCGGCGTTTTGGGTGACTCTTCTGAAGCAACAAGCTTTGATTTATTGTTTTCAATTAACTGATTAAAAAAGCGTGAGCCTTGATGCTCCATATCGGTAGTTGGTTTATAGGTGCGTAAGTTTACAACTGTTTTGGTTTTACTAACCGCCATTACTTCATAGGGTAATTTACTCAGCTGGTATTTCTTGGTTAGCTTTTGCAATTCAGGTAACGCGACCAGCAGTAAATCGCCTTTTTCATAATTGGTAGGGGCGGCAAGTTCAAGCTGCAAGCCATTCACCGAGAAATCCAATGTGTGACCTGTTAGCTCGCCTTTTTCTTCTTGTTCTAATTGAATAGGGGTTTTGTATAAATAACGTGTTTCGTTGCGCAAGTTAATATAATCAAGTGCTACAAACTCAACATCTGGGTAGCTGCGCAGTTTTTGATGACCATATTGTTTTAAGTGATTAACATGGCTTTTATCAAATGTGATTTTCTTTAACGTATCACTTGATGATGCACTGGTGATGTCAGTTAACAACAATAAATACTTGGTATCTTTTACAATGCCTTGCACACGCGGAGAAGGTGGCTTGTTGAGTTTAGCAACTTCGCTGCTAGCGCTGTCTGGCAAGGATAAAGGAATATAACTATCTTCGCTTGAGCACGGCATAAGCTGTACATTGAACACTCTAAAGCTCGGCTTTTGGCTGGCAAAGCCCCAAAATAAATCACGTAAATTCGGAGTGTTGTTTAGCTCAGTTTCGCTTGCTGAATAATAGAAAATCTTACCGTTATTAGTATGTGTAAAGCAGTATAAATTGATTTGCTTAACATCACCTGGCGTGTTTTGTAATTGGTTAATACGGGCTGAGTTTAATATTTGTGGCAGTACTGAGTTGCGGTTTTCATCATTAAAATAGCGTGCAACATTTAAATTGTTTTCGTTAGACAGCACTATATTCGGAATAACGCGGGCATCTTTTACGCTTAAAAATACAAACAATGATGCAACACGTGGCAAGTAATATTGCTCATAACCTTTTACAACAACAGCATCAAGGGTGTTATCTAGATTCACTTTATAACGGCGCTTATTGCCGTGAATAAAGCTTTTTAAAAAGTCATCTATGGTTTTATTGTCATCGCTGAAGGTGCGTTTCATGCGTACATGATTCAGCTCTGCATTAACCGACTCTACGGCAACCACTTCGTATTCCAAACCGTTTTTGAGCCCTAACTCAAAATCTTGCTCTAAACCCATTAGGCGCATACGAATGGCTTCGCCTTTACGTACTTGGTAGCGCGAATAGAGTTTTACTTTACAACCACTGACGGAAATATCCGACGTAGATGCTTCAATTTCGCTGCCTGAGGGTAAAAACAGTTTTACTTTAATTGAGTAATTCATGCGTTCTTCTGAACGCGACTCGTATGAGGCAAAAGATACCCAATTGACGCCGGGCGTTTCTTCTTTTTGCTCGCTACTGCCAACCGGTTGAGGGGCAAGTTCGCCACGCTCTTGCGCTTTGCGCTGCATTACTTTGTGGTTGTTTTCGGTGTTCATTACCGCTTCATAAACGGCAAGAGTGTAACGTTTATAGCGGCGAATTCCTGCCTCAAATACATTGATGGCAATTTCATCCATAAAGTGCTGCTTACCGTTATAGCTGTAGGCGCGCACATCACCGGTTACTTGACCGCGTAAATCAATAAAGCGATTAATTGGCTGAAGCAAACGGTTCATTTCCATTTTTATAAGGAACCGTTCCGAACTGCTTAATGTTTTGGTTTTTTTAGTAAAAATCGCGTCAAAATTAGGGCGTCCCAAGTCGCGCTTGAGATCTTCAATAAGCGATTGATACTTTATCAATACATCTTCAGCCATAAAAACGGATTGTTCCTTAATTTTTATTATTCTACTTGCTTGAATAGGTTAAGATATCAAACAATTTTGATTTTAGCTTGTCGCATTTAGCGGTGAAGCGTGATTTATTAACTGAAGCAATTACTATACCAGTATCCTAGCAAGAAACATTGATTTAACGAGTGTTAGGTGCATATTGCGTACAAATTTATAAGAGTCGGTTTTTATGGCTAAAAATAAAACTGCATTTGTTTGCAGTGAGTGTGGCGCAGAATTCGCCCGTTGGCAAGGTCAATGTGGTGAGTGTAAAGCGTGGAATACGGTGACTGAATTTCGTGTGCCATCCATTAAGCAAACGCCAAGAAGTGGCGGCGCAACAGCCGGTTATGCAGGCGCGATTGAAGCTAAGGTGCAAACCTTAGATGAGGTTAACCTTGAACAGTTGCCACGTTTTACAACAGGTTTTACTGAATTTGACCGCGTACTGGGTGGCGGTGTGGTGCCGGGTAGCGCAATTTTGATCGGTGGTTCTCCAGGTGCCGGTAAAAGTACCTTGCTACTGCAAACCATGTGTTTGCTCGCACAAAACATGAATACCTTGTATGTAACCGGTGAAGAATCGCTGCAACAGGTAGCAATGCGCGCAAAACGCCTTGGTTTACCCACCGATAAACTGAAAACCCTCGCTGAAACCAACGTTGAAACTATTTGCCAATTAGCGCTTAGAGAAAAGCCGCAAATTATGGTTATTGACTCAATTCAGGTAATGCATATGGCCGATATTCAGTCGGCGCCGGGCAGTGTATCGCAAGTACGAGAAGGCGCTGCTTATTTAACGCGTTTTGCTAAGCAAAACCAAGTGGCGATTATTATGGTTGGTCATGTTACTAAAGATGGCTCTTTGGCTGGTCCGAAAGTACTAGAGCATTGTATTGACTGTTCTATTTTACTTGAAGGTAGCAGCGATAGCCGCTTTAGAACGCTGCGTGGCAACAAAAACCGTTTTGGTGCGGTAAATGAATTAGGCGTATTTGCCATGACAGGGCAGGGTTTAAAAGAAGTTAGTAACCCATCGGCTATTTTCTTAAACCGTTCAGACGAGCAAACACCAGGCTCACTGGTAATGGTAATTTGGGAAGGCACGCGACCACTTTTGGTTGAGGTGCAAGCATTGGTAGATTATTCGCAGCTTGGTAACCCAAGGCGCGTTACCGTTGGTCTTGAACAGAATCGCTTGGCGATGTTATTGGCTGTATTGCACCGCCATGGTGGCCTGCAAGTATCTGATCAAGATGTATTTGTTAACGTGGTGGGTGGTGTAAAAGTTACTGAAACCAGCGCCGACTTAGCCCTTATTACTGCGCTTGTTTCAAGCTTTAAAAATGCTTCATTGGCGCGCGAATTAGTGGTGTTTGGTGAAGTAGGCTTAGGCGGTGAAATTCGCCCTGTACCAAGTGGTGTTGAGCGATTAAAAGAAGCGGCAAAGCATGGCTTTAAACGCGCTATTGTACCGATAGCCAATAAACCTAAAGAGCAAATTGAAGGCATGGAAGTGATAGGTGTGAGTTCGCTAGCACAAGCGTTAGAAGCACTGTTTTAATTCACTTTGATGTGTGTATTTATAGATATAAAAAAGCAGCGTAACGCTGCTTTTTTTTGTGCTGTTTTAAAGTGACTATTAGTGAAGGATACGTGCGCGAATTGTACCGTCGATGGCACGTAGCTCTTTTAATGCCACTTCTGAATGGTCTGTTTCTACATCAATTACCACGTAACCAATGGTTTCGTTTGTTTGCAGGTATTGCGCTGCGATATTAATACCGTGTTGGGTAAACGCTTGGTTAATTTGCGTAAGCACACCCGGGCGATTGTGGTGTATGTGCAATAAGCGGCTACGTTTTGCTAGTTCAGGTAGCGATACTTCTGGGAAGTTGACTGCAGAAACAGTCGACCCGTTATCTGAATATTTAGCGAGTTTTCCGGCAACTTCTACCCCAATATTTTCTTGTGCTTCTTGGGTTGAGCCACCAATATGCGGTGTTAAAATTACATTGTCGAATTCACGCAGTGGCGATACAAATTCTTCGTTATTGCCTTTTGGCTCAACAGGGAAAACATCAATAGCAGCACCTGAAATTTTCTTTTCTTGTAAGCTACTTGCTAGTGCGTCGATATCGACAACGGTACCGCGCGATGCGTTGATTAAAATGGCGCCCTGTTTCATAACTTCTAGTTCTGCAGCACCAATTAGGTTTTTGGTTTGTGCCGTTTCTGGTACGTGTAAGCTGATTACATCGGATGTTTGTAATAACTGTGTTAAATTTTGTACTTGCGTCGCATTACCAAGTACCAACTTATCTTCAATATCGAAGAACTGTACTTTCATGCCGATGTTTTCAGCCATAATGCTTAGCTGTGTACCAATGTGGCCGTAACCGATAATACCTAAAGTTTTACCACGCGCTTCAAATGAACCTGCAGCCGATTTTTGCCATTCACCGCGATGTGCTTTTGCGTTCTTCTCAGGAATACCGCGTAATAGCAATAGGATTTCACCTAATACTAGTTCTGCTACTGAACGTGTATTTGAGAACGGGGCATTGAAAACTGGAATACCAAATTTTTGTGCCGCATCAAGTGAAACTTGGTTTGTACCAATACAAAAGCAGCCGATGGCAACAAGCTTATCCGCTTGTTCAAGTACAGCTTCTGTAAGGTGTGTGCGAGAGCGAATGCCAACAAAATGGGCATCGCGCAAACGCTCAATGAGTTCTGGTTCAGGCAAGGACGTTTTAACATAATCAATGTTGGTGTAACCATTACGCTTAAGTGTTTCAACGGCACTTTGATGCACGCCTTCAAGCAGTAAAATTTTAATTTTGTCTTTTGCTAACGATACCTTGCTCATAACCTTTCCTAAATATTACTTCAGCGTTTTAGGACCTTGTGGAGTGCCTACAATCACTGTGTTTGCGCCGCGATGGGCAAATAAACCGTTGGTTACTACACCAACAATTTGATTTATTTTTTCTTCAAGCTGTTTTGCATTGTCGATATGCATATTGTGCACATCTAAAATGACGTTGCCGTTATCCGTTACAACTCCCTCACGGTAAACTGGGTCACCGCCAAGTTCTACTAATTCGCGAGCCACATAACTGCGCGCCATTGGAATCACTTCAACTGGTAATGGGAAGTTGCCAAGAACATCGACAAGCTTTGTCTCATCAACAATACAAACAAATTGTTTAGCGACTGCTGCCACGATTTTTTCACGAGTCAGCGCTGCACCACCACCTTTGATCATTTCATTAAGCTTGTTGATTTCATCTGCGCCATCAACATACACACTTAAGCTATCAACGTCATTGAGTTCGAAAATCTCAATACCAAGCGCTTTTAGCTTTTCTGTTGAGGCTTCAGAACTCGAAACGGCACCGCGGATATCATCTTTCATCGTCGCGAGTGCATCAATAAAATGGTTTACCGTTGAACCTGTTCCAACACCAACAATGCTGTCTTTTTCAACGTATTCGAGTGCAGCCCATGCAGCTGCTTTTTTCATTTCATCTTGAGTCATAGGTAAAGGCCTAATTTTTGAACGGATTTTAGAGTTGTAAGTATTATACCTAGTTGCACCTTACATGCTTACCATAAATAACACTTTTTTGGCGTTACTATGGTTTTAAGTGGTACATCCCAACTTTCAATCGGTAATTGGTCAATGTGTTGGCAATCATGAGCAAGGCCGACAATTTCGGGCTTAGTACGTTGTTCGCGATAATATTTAGCGAGCGTACGATCATAATAGCCGCCACCCATACCAAGGCGGTTACCTTGTTGGTCAAAAGCGACAAGTGGTGTGCAAAGCACATCTAAGTCTTCAACCAAACAAACCTGACTACAATTTAACTTGGGTTCCAAGATACCATAGCGATTTGGCGTCATGGGTGAATTTTTCTCATACCTTTGAAAGAGTAAGTAACCGTGGCAAAAGGGGTGTAGCACAGGCAGGTAAACTTCGATGCTTTTACGCCATAATTCCTCAATTATCAATGAAGTATCAATTTCGCAGTCGTTTGATAAGTAGATCCCAACTCGACGTATGCTGGCGTTTTTAAAGTGTTGAAAAATGTTCACGTTAATTTTTTTCGCGGCTTCAAGTTGTTCAATTTCTGAAAGTTGAGCGCGACGTTCTCGCATTAACTTGCGAATATTTTGACGTTCCATAGCAATATTTAAATATTAAAAGGGCAGTAGATTAGGAAATGCGACAATAACACCGAGTAAAGACAGCAAAATGGCAATTAAAGCAAAGAACAGCCAGTTGATATTTTTTGGTTTGTTACTTGATTCAACGGTTTCATCAAACTCAAGCTCTTCGCCCCAACTATTGTTTTCGAGCTCTAAGTCGGTTTCGCCATTTTGCTCTTGTTGCAGGCGAGCTAAATCATCGACTTTTTCTTCAAGGCGAATAATTGATGTGGTTATATAGTCAAGCGCAGCCAAAATGCGCTGGTCGACATCGTGCTCAGGTTCTTGTGTTTGCGCTTTGTTTGCATTAACTATTTTGATTTTAATGCCGAGCGCAGAGAAAGTTTTTTGCTGTTTTATTGCTTTGTCTTGCGAGATAGGACTAAAAATGAGCTTGCCCGCAAGAAACTGTGTAGCTTTTGCATCAGACAGTTTTAATTTTGTTGTTAAGATTGTTTTCGCCTGTTCAGTGGTGACATTGTTACTTAGTTGGGCGAATTGAATGCGATAGCTCATATACTTAGCAAAATTATTTGTTTTGCTAAGTATATAGTTGTTAAAAGCTTTTTTGCAAAGTTAAAAAGCAGCAAGAATTGCTGCTTTTTAATGTGATTAGTACTTAGCTGGACCTGATGGCAGGGAGTTTAAAATAAACTCGCGTACATCTTGGTTTGATGTTTCTAAATCAGCGCGACGAAGGTACATCATGTGCCCGCTTTCGTAGCCTTTAAAGCTCAAGCGTTCACGCATTTTACCACTTGGGTCAAGTTGCCACATTGTGTACTTGGCATCAAAGTAATTTGTTGCGCCATCAAAGTAACCCGATTGCACCATTACATTTAAATATGGGTTTTGCGCCATTGCTAAGCGCAAATTCTCGCCAGTTTTATTATTGCTGCGATCCCACGGATGAACTGAGCCAAACATGTTGTATTTTAGATCTGTTTTATAGCCGAGCTCTTGTTGTAGGTAGTAATTAATTGCCGGTGTGAATGAGTGCAACCATGAGGTTAATTCAGCCCAATAATCAGGGCGACTGCCTGCATCACGCTTATCGATGCCTTTATAGCGTGAATCTAAACGACCCACAGTAAAACCGTCTTCGCGTAGTAATTCTTTCCAAAACGCGGCATTAGGAATATCAAGATTATTGCGTAATACGAAGGTTTCGCTCAGTGCTGTGTATTTAGCAATGGTTGCGGCAATTTTTTGTTTTTCTTCAATATTAATAAAGCCACCTTTGCTGATTGCAGGAATTGTTTTATTGATTGTAAAGTCTTCAACTTCGGCTAAAAACGTTGTTAGTGGCATGTTTTGGTATTTCGCATCTAACTTGTTGTGATACCAAGCCGTTGCGGCAAAGTAAGGAATGCGATTAGCGGCTTCAACTGGGCCTTCGCGTTTAATGCCAATTTCAGTAGGTGATACTAATATTACGCCATTTAGGTACATCCATTGGCGATTTTGCAATTCAAGCGCAAGACCAGAAACACGTGTTGTACCGTAACTTTCACCAATTAGAAACTTTGGTGATAACCAGCGATTGTTACGTGTTACAAAGGTATTAATCCAATCCGCTAGGTATTTAATATCGGCATTAACACCAAAAAATAACGCTTTTTGTTTATCTTTACTTGGCAGTTCACCTTTGTCATTTTCAAGAACGCGCGAGTAACCTGTGTTTACTGGGTTAACGTAGACAATATCAGCGACATCAAGCACAGAGTAAGGGTTACTTTTAACGCCATAAGGTTGAACTGGGTAGCCTTCGTCATCAATATTTAAGATTTTAGGGCCTGTGTAAGCAAGGTGCATCCAAACAGAAGCTGAACCTGGCCCACCATTAAACGAAATCAGTAATGGGCGTTTGCCATAGTCTTTCACACCTGACTTTTGATAATACGTGTAATGCAAACTGGCAATCGCGTTACCTTGCTCATCCCACACCGGTTGCGTGCCAATTGTTGCACTGTACTTAACCTTATTACCTAAGATTTTTACTTGGTGATTAGAGGTTTGTTTACTATCGATTGTTATTTTTCTATCAGTGGCTTGTGATTGGTTTGATATCACAAACGCTGAAAAAACGACTAACTGAATAAGCATTTTCATGTTGGCCTTGTTGTTAAACATGTGGATTTGGTTAGCAAGCAGACTACTTAATTTTTACTTGTGCGGTCAAAGAGAGTGAGACCAATATAGGCATTTTTTCGTTGAATTACTAAATCTACCCTATACTGATTAATGACGGATATAAAACAATGATGCACTTTGACTTTTTACTTATAAGCAGTTTTTACAGCGCAATAAGCTTGGTATTTAAAACGCTACTAAATAGTTAAAGCAAAAAAACAAACCCATTGTTTGTATCGATACGTACAGTAACTATGAGCGATATTGTAACCGCTAACTGATTCAATTAAGGAGAAAGTTATGCCTCAAACTCCAGTAGCAGATAAGCATGCGACTTTTGCCAGATGTTTAGAGTGCAATAAGGTTGGACTATTTGCCCCTCTGCATTGGCTTGCCCTTGGTTTTAAAGATATGGCCAGTGCGCCAATTTTGAGCCTATTTTATGGTGTTGTGTTTAGTATTATTCCTGTCGCGATTTTATATTTTGTCTATCAATCAGGTACCCATCTTGTAATTTTACCCGCCACCGTGGCATTTGCCCTAATTGGGCCGGCTTTTGCTGTTGGCTTATACGATATTGCGTGGGAACTGGAAAAACAGCACAAACCAACACTAAGCCATAGTTTAAGGTCAATGTTTCGAAACCCAGTTGGCGAGTGGGGTTTTGCGGTGCTGTTAATGGTGATTATGATTATTTGGATGCGTTTAGCAGCTCTAGTACATGCTTTGTATCCAAATAGTGTTAACCCTACATTTGACGAGCTCTCGGCCTTTTTAACCTTAGGGTCGTTAATTGGTGCAGTTATGCTCGGCAGTGTATTTGCTATTTCAGCGTTTACACCGCAAATAATGATGGAACGCCGAGTCGATATTATGACAGCTGTGGTGTCGTCGATACATGCAGTAAAAGAAAATATCGGTGCAATGATTGTTTGGGCGTTTTGTATTGTTGCTTTGGTGGCATTAGGTTTTTTAACTGGCGCAACAGGGTTTATTGTAATAATGCCGCTGCTTAGCTATGCAAGCTGGCATGGATATATTGCCATCATAAAACACAAAGGCCCTCGCGGTTACGAGTAAATAGGGTTGGTTATTTAAAAAGGGGAACGTTTGTTTCCCTTTTTTTAATGGTTATGTGGTATAACAGGACCACAATAATAAGCCTGCGTGCAGGTAAGAAAAGCTTAGTTGGAGTGTAACAATGCAACGAATTCTGATCGTTGAAGATAGCAAAATGGTGCAACAAGTATTGCGCCATCTAGTCGCGCAGTATTTATCTGTTCCCGTTGATTTTGCCGCATCGCTGAGAGAGTCGGCTGGGCTCATGAAAAATAACAAGTATACCTTAGCGCTGGTGGATTTAAATTTACCTGATGCGAGCAATGGTGAAGTAGCAACGCTGACCTTGCGTTGTGGTATTCCAACGCTTGTTTTAACTGGCAGTATTGATGAGTTTAAGCGTCAGCAAATGCTTGAAATGGGCGTGGTGGATTACGTATTAAAAGAAAACCGTGATTCTTATATTTATGCTGTAAAGCAGTTGGCACAGTTATTAGGCAATCAAGGAACTAAAGTATTGGTTGCCGATGATTCGCAAACGAGTCGTACTATGATGCGACAAAACTTAGAGCGATTATTGTACCATGTTGAAGAGGCTGAAGATGGTGAACAAGCGTATCAAAAGCTATTAGCTGATGAGAGTATTAAGTTACTACTCACAGACTATGCAATGCCGAAGAAAGATGGTTTTGAATTAGTAAAAAGCATTCGTTCAAAACGAGGCCGTGATAGTTTAGGTATTATTGGTATTTCAGGTTCTGGTAGTCAAAGTTTATCAGCCAAGTTTATTAAGCATGGCGCAAATGATTTTTTAACAAAACCGTTCGCACCAGAAGAGTTCCATTGTCGTGTAATGATGACCATGGAGCAGCTCAATCTGATAGAGACCATTAAAGATTCAGCGAACAAAGACTACCTTACAGGGCTTTATAATCGTCGTTATTTCTATAAAGCGTCAGAGAAAATCATCACTGAACAATCGTTATTAAGTATTGCTGTAATTGATATCGATCACTTCAAGCAAATAAACGATACTTATGGACACCAAGCTGGTGATGAAGTGTTGAGCTTTTTATCAAATAAGTTAACAGAGCAATTTGGTGATGCGCTGATGGCACGTCTTGGTGGGGAAGAATTTGCCGTGTTGTTTAGTGGTGAAGATCAGGATGCAGCATTTGAAAAACTTGACGAATTGCGTTTTTCATTAACAAATATGCAGGTTGAAGCGGCGGGGCAGTTTATTAGTTTGTCTATCAGTGCAGGTGTTGCTCAATTACAGCAAGATGAAGAACTGTCTGAGCTTATTAATCGCGCCGATGTGGCACTTTATGATGCGAAAGGTGGTGGCCGAAATCAGGTGGTTATTCACCAATAAAGAAACGTTTTAAGCGTAAAGCTAAGAGTGCTGAATCGACACTCTTAGCTTTTAATTTTGCTGAAAGCTGAAAGCTGAAATCTTTTACAGCTGCGTAAATTCAAGTAGCTGTCTTAATTTCGTTGCTTGTCTGCGCGAGATTTCAACCGTTTGACCATTACTTAGCGTCGCTGTTAAGCCATAGCTAATTGCCTGTTCCATACTTTCAATTGCATCTAGGCGAATAATGTCTGAACGACTGGCACGGAAATAATGTCTTTCGTCTAATTTTGCTTCGATCTTGTTGAGCGAGCTGTGTAAGTACGCTTTACCGTGCGGTGTATAAATTGCTGCATGATTACCTATTGACTCAAAACGAATGATTTCTTTCAGCTCAATAATGCGCATGGTTTCGCCGTACTTCACCATAAGTTTGTGGTCATCAGGTAGGCCACTTTCAGAAGCACTTTGCTCGAGGCGCTTTTCTAACTTCTCAATGCTTTCGGCTAGTCGAGCAGGATTTACTGGTTTTACAAGATAGTCCATCGCATTTAGTGAAAACGCTTCCACGGCAAACTGGTCGTAAGCAGTACAGAAGATAATATTCACATCATCACCGAGCGATTCTGCAAGCTCTAAACCGGTTGCGCCAGGCATATGAATATCTAGGAAGATTGCATCCGGCTTATGTTCAGCGATTTTTTCACTCGCTTCTTCGGCATTTTTAGCCTCATCGACAATTTCAATTTGGCTATGTTTTGATAGTAGGCGCTTTAATTCACTGCGAGCAAGACGTTCGTCATCAACAATTATTATTCTAATACTCATTGTTAAAAGTTAACTCCATCGTGTAAGTGGTCGCATCACAGGTTTGTGTTGCATTGCAAACATTACCAAGGCCGAGCTTCGCAATAAGCTCGTTTAATGGCAAGTCACCTGACTTTATTTTTGGTGTTTGCGTTAATTTAAGTGTAAAAGTAAGTGCACCGCCAGTTTCATTGGTGCTTACGAGTAGTTCATTGTGGCTAACGCTGTAAATATCTTTTTTGATAAATACATACTCAACTACAGGCAGTAGTAAAGAGCATGCTAGTGGATATGGGCTTGAAAGCTTAGTGAACTGTTTTGTTATTGTAATTCGTTCTTCAAGGCGTAGCGCTTCTAAATCAAGCAAGTGTGCTAATTGAGTTAAGTCGTCGCTAACGCTGGTATTACCTACACCGTCGTTTAGTTGATAGCGAATTAACTCGGCAAGTTTGCCAAGTAAGTCGCTCGCTAAATCTTGATTTTCGAAAATCATATAGCGGATAGCATTCATGCTATTAAACAAGAAGTGTGGATTTAATGGTGCTTCCGCATTTTTTTCAAACATATAAAAAGAAAGTCTCTTTTTTGACAGACTATTCTGAGTCTATCGATTTTAAAATTATCTCGCCAATTAAAATGATAAACGGCAAAAAAGTGAGATGAATGGTTAGGCTGTTTTTTCTAGCTGTTGTTGCCAGTCAATTGGCAGTTCAATCACTACTTTTCTGCGCTTACCGCTTTTAACTAAAACGATGCTGGCATCGTTACTATACTGGTGCTCTAAACGGCTTTTTACATTATCGAAATGTTCAGTATCTAAAAAGAACTTACCGTGGCTTTGATGCGCAATTTCGATATGATATTTTTGGTGTTTTATAAAGCTTGCTATCGTCAGTTCGCCGTCGCGGTTACGCGCAGTATTGAGTAAAAACGAACAGATAAAAATAAGCGACATACTTGGGATATTAGGTGATATATCAGCATCATGAAGCTTTAAGCTGTAGCTACTTGGCGCACGTTTTTGTTCTTCAAGTAATTCTAGGTAATTGGTCAAACTGGTCAGTTCATCACTGAGTTTTGCGTCGGCTGTTTTACTCGACATCAAGTTGTAGCGAAAAAGGTCTGATGCTTTGGTTACAAGATCCGCTGCTTTTTCTTCATCAATATCAATTTGATGTTTAATAGCCTCCATGGTATCGAATAAAAACTCAGGGTTAACACGGTTGGTTAAAATTTGTAGTTTTTGCTTTTTAAGTAATAGTGCGAGCTGTTTATAATTTGAAATGCTAGCTGCGAGTACGTAACAGTAGCCCCACACTAAATTAAACACAATATAATAAATAATATAGGCTACGAGTGACTCGCCTAAGCCGTCCAAATGCATAATACTGTTTAAGTACTCTTCAAGAGAGTAAGGTACTAGTGCGAGAAATATAGGTAAACAATCTAAACCAATAATCACTAATGAGGTGATGGTGGAACTCGCTAATAGCAGTAAAAACAGTTTCCACTTAGTTTTAGCATAGGTTTTATAGTGTTTATAAATGCCGCGCAGCACGATATGAAATGCCGCAAATATCATTATTAGCTGGTAAGTGGTGAGTACCAGTGCGCCGTACCAACCAAGTTGAATGATTGGCATTGTTTTAGCGTCAGGTTCGTGAAAAACACCCCAAATTCCCAGGTAACTGACTAAGAATGAAATAAATAAGATCGGCCCTTGGTATCGCCAATAATTAGGACTGGTATTTCGAATGTAACTGAAATTCATAACCGGATTTTGACCTTTTTAAATTGGCAATGTTAAACATGCGATATATTTATCGTCTTTAAACTCAGCGTTTAACGAGGCATTTTCGTTATACATTAGCTGCAAGCGTTTAATTAAGTTTTCTTGCCCTGTACCTGTGCTTTCGACTTTATAGGTGCCTGTATAAATTGGATTACTTACTGTTACCACGAGTTGATTCTTTTGTTTAGCAATATCAACAATCAGCAGGCTTTGATCTTGCCTTGGCGCAATGCCGTGTTTAATTGAGTTTTCAATTAATGTAAGAATACCCATAGTAGGGACTTTAATATTTAAGCAGGTTTCATCTACATGCATTTCAATTAACAAACGCTCTTCAAGGCGAATATGCTCAATATCAAGATAGAATTCACAAATGCGTAATTCTTCTTTTAATTTTACCGTGGGGTGCTTATTGGCTGTTAAGTTGTAGCGAAAAAGCTCATTTAGTTTATCGATTAACTCTTTAGCAAGCTGTTTATCTTCGAAAATCATACCGCGAATACTGTTTAATGAATTAAACAAAAAATGCGGATTAAGCTGACTCATTAATAATGCAATCTGGCTTTGCTTAAGTTGTGTTTTAACTTGAAAGCGGCGTTTTAAAGCTGATAAGGGGAGGTAGCAAAACAACCAAAAAAGAAATGCACCGAATTGAGACTTTAATCGTTTCGAAGAGGCACGTTCAATCGCTTCTTGATCTCCATTATGAATCTTCTCAAGTTCCTCTCGCGCTTTTATATGTGCTTTGTCAAACCCTTCTTTAAAACCTCTTTTAAATTCAGATTTAGCTGTCGCATTAGTTGATGTTTCATCTTGAGTGTCTGTGTTTTTTTCAACTTCGCTGTTTGTTTTAACCTGATTAAGCGGATCTTTATCGGGGTTTGCTCGATAATAGGTAATTTCGTTAGCAATAGGCACAAACATGTCTCTGCTTATATCGCGGATACTTTTGCCTATAAATGAGCCGACAGTAACAAAGACCAAGCCACAGAGGAGCACTTTCATAAACCCTGCTTCTTTGTTGCGTAAGAAATTAATAGGGGCGCGAATTAAAAAGTGAGTAATAAGAAAGAAGCTTAAAGTGCGTATGCCAGCATACGCAAACACGTTTGCAAGGCCATGCATTTCCTTGTCAGTGTCTATATTTGACAGTCCGCCAAATAATAATATGAGAGCAATTAAAGCTTGGATAACCCAATAAGCCATTTGCTTATATATCCTTTGTTATTGTTTTTTATTCCATTGAGTTAGTACGGCTCAGCATAACAGCTAACTCAGACATAGCATATTGTGTCAAAAATGGTCACCAAAGCAAGTTTTTGCTGTTTCATTTTTTGCACCAAAACGTTCACAAACCCACAATTGCTGCACCTTTGTGGTGCGTTAACTTTGTTGTAACACATTGTAAATTACATAACTTTATGAATTAGATAAAAAAATATTATTGGCATAAAGGTTGGATTTAGTAAGTACAAATAAAAAACAACAACAGGTACACGTTATGAAAATGATCAGCGCCATTATTAAGCCGTTTAAGCTTGATGATGTTAGAGAAGCGATGTCAGATCTTGGCATTGAGGGCATGACAGTAGTCGATGTAAAAGGTTTTGGACGTCAACGCGGGCACACTGAGCTATATCGAGGCGCAGAGTACCAAGTTGATTTTATTCCAAAAATTAAAGTCGAAATTGCAACGCAAAGTGACAATGTTGACCGAGTGGTTGAGGCAATTACCAATGTGGCACAAACCGGCAAAATCGGTGACGGCAAAATTTTTGTCTATGACCTAGAGCAAATTGTTCGTATTCGTACGGGCGAGTTAGACGAAGCGGCAATTTAAGGGGAATGTCATGGAAAATACAGTAGTTGAATTAAAGTTTGCGCTCGACACATTTTACTTTTTAATGTCTGGCATCTTAGTAATGTGGATGGCTGCAGGTTTCGCAATGTTAGAAGCGGGCCTAGTACGTTCTAAAAACACCACTGAAATTTTAACGAAAAACGTCGCGCTTTACGCGATTGCATGTACGGTTTATCTGATTGTTGGTTACAACATTATGTATGTTGATAATGCCGAGGGTGGTTTTTTACCGTCATTGGGCATGCTGATTGGTACTGAAGCGGCAGATGCTGACCATGCATTGCAATCAGACTTTTTCTTCCAAGTTGTGTTTGTTGCAACGGCAATGTCGATTGTTTCAGGTGCAGTTGCTGAGCGCATGAAGTTATGGTCTTTCCTTGTTTTTTGTGTGGTGTTAACTGGTTTTATATACCCATTAGAAGGTTACTGGACTTGGGGCGGTGGCTTCTTATCAGAGATGGGATTTGTTGATTTTGCAGGTTCAGGTATCGTACATATGGCGGGGGCAGCGGCTGCGCTTGCTGGTGTATTATTACTGGGAGCACGTAAAGGAAAGTATGGTAAAAATGGTGAAATCTACCCAATTCCGGGCTCTAATTTGCCGCTTGCAACACTGGGTACATTTATTCTTTGGATGGGTTGGTTTGGTTTTAATGGTGGTTCGCAATTGCTGCTATCAGACAAAGAAAATGCCACAGCAGTGAGTCAAATCTTACTTAACACGAACGCGGCAGCGGCTGCTGGTGCAATTTCAGCACTATTACTTTGTAAAGTGTTATGGCGTAAAGCTGATTTAACTATGGTATTGAATGGCGCACTTGCAGGTCTTGTTGTAATTACCGCAGAACCTGCATCGCCAAGCCCGTTACTCGCGGTTCTGGGCGGCGCGCTAGGTGGCAGCTTAGTTGTGTTCAGCATTGTGGCGTTAGATAAAGCAAAAATTGATGACCCAGTAGGTGCGATTTCAGTTCACGGTGTATGCGGCTTCTTAGGCCTTATGTTAGTGCCGTTATCAAATAGTGATGCGACTTTTGTAAATCAGTTAATTGGTGCGGTAGTAATCTTTGTCTTTGTGTTTGTAAGCTCATTTATTGTTTGGGCGGTACTTAAGAAAACTATGGGTATTCGTGTTGGCGAAGAAGAAGAAATCAACGGTATGGACCAACACGATTGTGGTGTAGATGCGTACCCTGAGTTTGTTACCGTACGAGGTAATATCTAACCAGCTAGTTTGGTTTAAGTTGTAAATATGTGAAAGCCCAATGCCTTATGGCGTTGGGCTTTTTTATTTGTAATATTATTCTATGCTTAGTACTGGTGCTATTAACGTGTTTAAACTATGAAAATAGACTTACTGATTGCGGAAGACGATATTTGTTTAAATGACCTTGTTGCCTCAAGCTTGACCGATGAATACTTAGTGTCGCAAGCGTATAATTTGGAGCAAGCGAAAGCCTTGTGCGATAAGTCTCAATTTAGTGTCATTGTTTTAGATTACTACTTTCCCGATGGCGAAGGGGTTGAGCTTATTCATCATATTAAAAAACAAGGCAATAACCCAATTATCGTGTTTTTAAGTGCCTCTGAAGAACTTGATACCAAAATGAATGCATTCAATGCAGGTGCGGCAGATTGGATTGATAAACGCACATTCATTCCCCCTTTACTGTTAATTAAAATTAAAAAAGCGCTCGCTAACCGACAAGAGTTTGATGCGCTTAAAGAAGCTGAGCAGCAGGCAAACACAGCAGTATTTTCTGCAATGTCTGATTCTTTTATGTGGGGTAATACGGCAAGAGCGATTCAAGGTTGCCTTTCTTGCAGTAACTACAACGAGTTTTTAGTTCATATTTTTTCGTACTTACAAAGTTTAGAGCTCACAGCATCGATTGCGTACAGTGAAAATAGTCAGATAAGTTATTGGGATAGTCCTTATGCTCGAGCATGTGGCATGGAAGAAGATCTTTTTAAATTAGTAATGCAAAAAGACGAGCGTATTATTAACGCTGGGCGTCGATATTTTTTCAAAGACAGTTATATCTGTATTTTAATTAAAAATATGCCTGAAGACGAAGTACGAAAAGGGCAAATTTTAGATGTGGTAGCGGCCTATATTGAATGTGCAAATCATCAAGTTAATATGCTCAACCAAGAATACGTAAAACAACTGTATTTTAAAAAAATTGCGTTTGAATTAGATGATTTACAGCAAAAAATGGGGCTTTTTACAGAACAAACTCAGCAAATTCAAAGCCACCAATCACTTAAGTTTTTTGAGATTTTTAGCCAGCTAGAACTCACCAATGACGAAGAAAGTAAGTTAACAGAGGTAACCGATGACACGTTAATGAAGTTTGAAGACCTCGCCTATAGTCATGTAAAAATTATTAATAGCTTAAACAACGTGATTAAGGACTTTAAGCGTCAATTGTCTTAATCGGCTTTTAGCGGAAATGTTTCGATTGGTATATAGCGTAACTGGTTATTAATGCGCGTCGAGTGAAACAGTTTAAATTCACTATAGGTCACGTCAAACGGCGTGATTTTTTGTATTATTTGAGGGGGCTGTTTGCAGTTTCGTATTAGCGTAACGTGCGGGTGATAGGCAAACGGGTTAGTGTAAAGTTGCAGTTTTTCACCTTCATCGCGCAATGTATTGGCAAGCTGTGTTAATGAGTTGGGCTGGCTTGTTGGTTTTAAATAAAAAATCCCACTATTTTGCCAAAAGCTTGTCTCTTCAAAGCGCAAGCTAAATGGGGACACCGTTAAGCTGTGTGCAAATTCAATTAAAGCTTTTTGTGTTTTTATTGGCACATTCGGTAAAAACGCTAAGGTTAAGTGCAAATTACTTTTTAATATAGGCTTACGTTTGTTTTCAATGTTTGACGTTAACCAATTGAATAATTTGGATTTATCTTCTTCGCTAAAATCTAAGCCAAAAAATAGCCGTTTATTTTCTTGATTTTTATCTGTCATCTTTTAATATTTGCTTATACGTATATATGTTTAAGCGAATTTATGGTTGTAGCACAATTTCACAAAGCACTCAGTGAGCAGACCCGCCTTCGAATTATGGCTCTTATTTTAGAGCATAAAGAGGTATGTGTCTGTGATCTCGTTGCCGTTTTAGATATGCCACAAGGTACGGTTAGTCGCCATTTAAGTTATTTAAAAAAGTCAGGGCTTGTGCAGTCAGTTACTCGCGGTACATGGCGCTTTTATCAATTAAGTGAATCGCTCAGCCAGCCGCTGTTAGCGATTTTGAAATTAACACTCGACACACTAAATAGCGATTGCCAAGTGCAACGTGATTTAACTTCTTTCAAACCTTCAAATTGTTAGGCTGTTTATTATGAAAATTGCGATTAACGGCTTCGGTCGTATGGGTAAATTATTAGCACGTATCGTGTTAGCTGAGGAAAACCATCAGTTGGTTTATATTAATGATCCCGCAGCAACAAACGAGGCGATTGCCCACTTGCTAGCGTTTGACTCAGTTCAAGGACGCTTTAAAGATAATGAAATTCATGCAGACGACAGCCATTTATATGTCGCTGAGCAGAAAATTAGCTTATTTCATGAGTCAAAGTTAACTGATCTACCTGTTGATAACATTGACTTATTAATTGACTGTTCGGGGCTTTACCGAAAATCGGAGCTATTTCAACCTTTGTTAGATAAAGGGCTAGCGCGTGTTCTTGTTTCTTGCCCAGTAAAAGACGAAGGCGCGATTAATTTAGTTTATGGCGTAAATCATGATTTATACCTAGCAGATAAACATAAAGTGGTTACGGCGGCGTCGTGCACAACTAACTGCCTAGCGCCTGTTGTAAAGGTATTAAAAGAAACAGTCGGCATAAAACGTGGCTCAATGACGACTATTCACGATATTACCAATACCCAAACTATTGTTGATAAAGCTCATAAAGACTTACGTCGTGCACGCGCTTGTGGTGAATCGTTAATTCCAACAAGCTCGGGGTCGACAACAGCAATTATGACGATTTTCCCAGAGTTGAAAGGCAAGCTTGATGGCTTAGCTGTGCGCGTACCGCTGTTAAGCGGCTCTCTGGTAGACTTAGTAATTGAAACTGAAAAACCAACCAGCGTTGAAGACATTAACAATGCATTTGAGCGCGCTAAATCAGGTGAATTAAAGGGGATTTTAGATATTGAAATGCGCCCGTTGGTTTCTGTTGATTTTGTTGGTGATACGCACAGTGCCATTGTTGATGGGTTGTCGACTCAAGTAATCGGCAAGCATTTAGTGAAAGTATTAGCTTGGTACGACAACGAAATTAACTATGTCTCACGTATGAATGACATTGTTAATATGATTGCCGCGTCATAACTTACCTTTTCTTCTTAAACCAAGGTGTTACAACGCCTTGGTTTAGGTTTTGTTTATCACTTCACGTAGCGTTAAATTATGTTAGCAGCATCAAACACAGTCGGTCAGGGAATTAAAGACTACATACAAATTACCCTAGCTTACTGGGGATTTACCTTAACTGACGGCGCACTGCGTATGCTGGTAGTGCTGTATTTTCATACTCTCGGTTATTCGCCAATTGAAGTGGCAATGCTATTTTTGTTTTACGAATTTTTTGGCATTGTTACTAATTTGTTTGGTGGCTGGTTGGGCGCCCGTTTTGGTTTAAAAGTCACTTTGTTTAGTGGCTTGCTGCTGCAAATTAGCGCGCTGATTTTGCTGGCGCAAACTCAATGGCTAAGTGTTGTTTATGTAATGCTATTGCAGGCAGCATCGGGCATTGCTAAAGATCTCAATAAAATGAGTGCCAAAACAGCTATTAAACAGCTTGTGCCAAGCGATGAAAGTAGCACTCTGTTTAAATGGGTGGCACTGCTTACAGGGTCGAAAAATACACTAAAAGGCTGTGGTTTCTTTTTAGGTGGTTTTTTACTCGCGCTATTTGGCTATCAAAACAGTTTGTATTTACTGGCTGCCGGACTTGGATTGATTACTTTAGTGGTTGCCTCTCAGCTAAAACAAAGTTTAGAGGCCAAATCATTTAAACCGAAATTTAGCCAAGTATTTTCATCAAGTAAAAAAGTAAACCTACTCTCGTTTGCGCGTTGCTTTTTATTTGCCAGTCGCGATGTGTGGTTTGTGGTTGCCTTGCCTGTGTTTTTAACCATGCAAGCGGGATGGTCGAGTACAGCAGTAGGTACTATGATGGCGTCGTGGGTGATTATTTACGGGGTTTTTCAATCAACTACGCCAAAAGTATTTAAGGCTTTTAATAAACAGGCCAATGCACAGTCAGCGGTATTTAGTGCGCTTGCATTGTTGGCTGTTTTGGTGGTTATGCTGGTGGCGATTTCTTACGGCCTATCACTGGTTAATGTGGCGATACTTGGACTAATTTTATTTGCCGTAATTTTTGCTATTAACTCTGCCATTCACTCATTTTTGATTGTGCATTACGCCCGCGATGAAGGTGCCTCGATGGATGTTGGCCTTTATTACATGGCAAATGCCTGTGGGCGTTTATTTGGCACTGTGTTGTCTGGATTATTGTTTCAGCAATATGGGTTAACAGCATGTTTAATAGTAAGTGCATTATTTGTAGCGATTTGCATTCCAATTACTGCGAAGTTAACGCAAAACAGTTAAAATTCAGCAAAAAATGAATGGATAGTTGTTTTGCTGCCGATTGAAAGTGTTTATCAAACTCTGGTTTCTAGATTATCGCAACATGAGCGCGTGGTGCTGCAAGCGCCACCAGGGGCGGGTAAATCAACTTGGTTGCCACTGCAATTAATTAAAGATAATCACTTCAAACGTATTATTATGCTAGAGCCACGTAGGCTTGCTGCACGCAATATCGCAAGCTTTCTGGCCGACTGTTTAGATGAGCCGCTAGGGCACACAATCGGTTTGCGCATTCGTGGTGAAAATTTTACCAGCCAACACACCCGTTTAGAAATTGTAACTGAAGGCATGTTGACACGTATGCTGCAAGATGACCCTGAATTAGACGGCGTAGATTTGGTGATTTTTGATGAATTTCACGAACGTTCAATTCAAGCTGAAACAGCACTCGCACTCTCATTTGAAGCGCAAATGGCTTATCGTGATGAACTTAAATTACTGATTATGTCGGCAACGCTTGATGGGGAGCGTTTAAGTTGTCACTTCGATGCACCGCTAGTGCAAAGTGAAGGGCGTCAATTTCCTATTGCTGAACATTATACTGCAGTTAAAAATGAAGCTGATTGGCTTGCGCAAATAGCGCCGTTAACCATTCAAGCAATGGCTGAACAAAGCGGCAGCGCACTGGTGTTTTTACCCGGCGTAAAAGAAATTAAAGCGATAGAGTCTGAGCTTATTGCAGCCAAAAACACAGGAAGCATCGCGCAAGATACTGCAATTTACGCACTGTTTGGCAAGCAAGACAAAAAAACACAGCAAGCGGCGCTTAAACCATGCTACGAAGGGCAACGGAAAATAGTACTCACCACCAATGTGGCAGAAACCAGCTTAACCATTGATGGAATTCGCATTGTTGTTGATTCAGGTAAAGAGAAAATAACCCAATACAATGTTAAAAATGGTATTAGCCAATTGCTTACTGTGAATATTGCTAAGTCGTCTGCAATTCAACGTGCTGGTCGTGCAGGGCGCATCGAAGCGGGTGTGGTGTATCGCTTAGGCAGTAAAGAGCATTTCGAGCGACGAGCAAGCCATGCAATACCTGAAATATTGCGCAGCGATATTAGTCAGCTTGCTTTAGAGTGCGCTAATTGGGGAACGTCAATTGACGACTTGGTGTTACTTGATAAACCATCACCCAAACAGATTGATGCGGCAAACAGTCTGTTATTGATGCTTGAAGCTATCACGGCTGATGGCAAGATTACCTCATTAGGTCAACAAATGTTGAGTTATGGTACAGAGCTGCGCTTTGCTCATATGTTGATAAAAGCAAAGCAGCTTGAAGCTGATTATACCGGTATCTATCATTTGGCAGTGTATCTGGTTGCGCTTTTTACCAGTCAGGCTAATCGCAGTAATGACCTTGCAACTGGGCTTAATTTTCAGCTTAAATCACCGCCCCCAAACTTTGATAAAGAACTACGCCTTTGGCTTAAACGTTTAAAATTAACTGCGGTTAATCATTTACCACTTGAATATTTATCGATTGTAATGGCGTTGGCATTTCCCGACCGCATTGCGCAAAAACGCGGTAACGGGTTGCGTTTAGCTAATGGCGCTGGCGCAACACTTTATGATGACTTTCCAATTTATGATGACTTGTTATGTATTGGTGATATGGGCGGTGCGACAGGGCAGCACGTATTTAATGCATGTAAGTGTGATTTAGCACAAGTTGAAAGGGCGCTGCCGTACTTATTTGAGAATAAAGATGTTGCACAGTTTGATGAGAGCGCTGGGCGTTTTATTGCCGAAACACAATATTGTTTAGGGCAGCTGATACTGTCACGTAAACCGAGCAATAAAGCGATTAGTGGTGATGAAAAAGCCGCTGCTTGGTGTCATATTATCGCGAAAAAAGGGTGGCAACTGTTAAACCTAATGTTTGACGTTGAGCAATACATAGTGCGTTTAACGTTAGCCCATCAATTTTCACCAAATGAGTTTCCGCAGTTATCAAAACAGCACTTATTTGATCATCTTGATACGTGGCTTTCGCCTTATTTAAACGACGTAAATAGTTTGGCGGCGCTTAAAAAACTGGATTTATTAGCGCCACTTAAAGGGTTGCTTGATTGGCAACAGCAAACGTTATTAGATGAGTTATTGCCAGAGCGATTAGTGGTGCCTACTGGTTCAAAACTAAAAATTCATTACCAAGTTGATGGCCCTGCAAAGCTCTCGGTAAAAATGCAAGAAATGTATGGCGTTGCAACCACACCTAAGCTTGCGAATGGTCAGCTATCGTTAGCCATTGAATTACTGTCACCGGCAATGCGTCCACTTCAGATCACGCAAGATTTAGCTGGGTTTTGGGCGTCGAGTTACCGAGAAGTACAAAAAGAAATGAAAGGGCGTTACCCTAAGCATTTTTGGCCAGACGACCCGGCCAATGCTAAGGCAACTAATAAAGTAAAAAGCAGAATGTAATCACACTGCTTTTTACTGCACCACACCATGGTGCAGTTGTGCGGCAAAAAATAAATGGCAAACCAACACTACACCCGTAATACGCTCACGCATGCGTTGATAATCTGGGTTTAATTTACCCCATGTTTCGGAACGTTTTTGCACTGCCAATACAAAAACATAGCAGGCGCCGAGGTAGAGTAAGGCCAGTTTTGTATCAAATAGTGCGAGCACTAGCGTTGGAATTGTTGGTAATACAATTAGCCAATTTAGCTTATTACTGTTTGATTCGTGCCATAATGTACCGGCAACGAAACTCATAATACTAATGCTATAAAACATAAATGCTTGGCTTAATAAAAAATGCTCAAAAAGAAAGTGAGCACCTACTAATAATAAAAATGGAATAAGACCAAGGTAACCTAATAGTGTTTGATTGCTATATTTTGACATAAGTACAATTCACGATTTCAATTAATAGTGATTGTACGCGAGAATCATCAAATTTGTTTAGTTTATTATGGATTTAGATAAACAGGCTCTGATATTCTGTTTAGAGTTATAGCTCTATTTAGGGTGGTTATGTGGGTGCAATTCAACAGACACAAGATTTTAGTTGGCCAAATAATTGGTTAGATACATCACATATTTCAGCGCTAAAAGATATTTTTACTGCCTGTTTTAACGGCATTTCCAGTGAAGAATATTTTGAAAAATACTTCAATTGTAGCGCGGCGTTTAAACGTGTTTTAAGGCTTTACTTTGCTGATGGAAACATTGTTGGTTATTGTTTACTTACGTTTGAGCATGCAAACAAAAAAGTGCTGTTAAGAGCATCCGCTGGTTTTTATCCTGAATTTCGACAAGGTGGTCATACTTTGTCGTTTTCTATTCAACAAGCGTTTAAGTATTGGCTAATGCATCCTTGGCAAGATATTTACTACGCCGATACCATGTTAAGCCCTGCGATGTATCGCGCTATTAGTAAGCGCGTTGCAATCACGTATCCTAGCCCGCAGTTTTTGCATCATAAACGCGATTTGTTTGACGCATTTAATAAGGCTGGCATTGTTAGCTCACTTACAGATACCCGTTGTTTAGTGGAAACAGGACGCAGTAGTGCTTACAGTGACGATGATTTAAAGGCGTTTTTTAACAGCGAAAAACGAGAAATTGCATTTTATTGTAAGGCAAACCCGCATTTTTCATCGGGTGTTGCCTTATTTGTGATTATGCCGATTAACTTAAAGCAGTTAGTACACACATTATTTAAGCGTTAGTATGTTAACTGCCCGCGCTAATACGGCAGTGGATATTTACGCCAAATAGCATCTACTTGCGCCATAAAGTCATCTGGTAAGTTAAGTTCAAATGCGGCAATGTTTTCGGCTAGCTGCTGCTGCGTAGTTGCACCAATAATGGTTGAAGTTACACCGTCAACTTTATCGCACCATGCCAGTGCAAGTTGGCTTGGTGTGATACCTAATTTCGCCGCAAGCTGACAATATTCAGCAACTGCCTGTTGTGCAGTTTCGGTATTTCTAAATAACCCATTGCGCTGCATTAATGTCCAGCGACTACCGTGTGGTCTGGCATCGTTTAGGTATTTTCCACTTAACATGCCGGTTGCTAGCGGCGACCAGGGTAAATAGGCAATTTCTTCATGTACACAGTGTTCTATTAGATAAGGCCAATCTTTAGCGTGCAGTAAATTAAATTCATTTTGAATAGACACCGGGCGAGGCAAGTTATGCTCTTTGGCTAATTCAATAAACGTATGAATACCCCAGGTCGTATCATCTGAAAGGCCATAGTGGCGAATCTTACCTGCTTTAATGCAGTGATCTAGCCCTTGTAAAATATCTAACATTTGCGCTTTATGTGCTTTAGTATCAACGTTTGTAAAACTAATTTGGTTCGGTCTATGTTTTGCAAAATGCGGAGAGGTGCGGTTAGGCCAATGCAATTGGTAAACATCAATGGTGTCGATTTGTAGGCGTTTTAATGACGCATCAACCGCATTGATTACCGCTTGACCAGTGATGTCTGAAGCATTTCTGATCCAAGGCAGGCCATTGCCTGCTATCTTTGTTGCAACTACCCAGTCATCACGCTTTCGTTTATTTTTGGCAAAGTAGTTACCAATAATTTCTTCTGTTTTACCGTAGGTTTCGGGTGTTGGTGGTACAGCGTACATTTCGGCTGTATCCATAAAGTTGATACCGAGCTCGGCGGCTAACTCAATTTGTTGATTGGCATCAAGTTGATTGTTTTGCACACCCCAGGTCATGGTGCCTAAACAAATACGTGAAACATCAATGTTTGAACTTCCTAATTTTGCGTATTTCATAGCGAACCTTCTGGTCTTAAAATTATTAGATTTAGTGAAAATATGACGTTGCGATTTGATGCTTTTTTATGAGAACAATACTCAGCCGTGCTGATTTAAAATACAAACAACAACATCAGGCAATTATAATGGGGGTTTTAATAGGTATTGGCAATGAAATGCGATACAAAAATCGGTATGATAAACAGGATTTTTCTCAATTCTAAGTGCAATGACAGATAAAAAGAAAACGCCAAAAGCGGCAACGAAAAAGGCAACTACAACGCGTAAGCCGCGCGCTAAAAAAGCCACTCAAGCTAAAACCAAACCGAGCAAATTAAAACGCTTTTCAATGCTTGCGTTAAAGCTAGGTGCTGGTTTGTTGGTTGCACTAGCACTTTATTTAATCTACTTAGATAGCAAAATTAGCCATAAATTTGAGGGTAACAAGTGGCAGTTACCAGCGCAAATTTATGCCCGCGCAATGACCTTCTATCCCGGCCAATACTTATCAAAAGATGAAGTGGTGTGGGAACTCCAACGCCTTAATTATTCTGAAGTTAATCGCATCAATAATACCGGTCAGTACGTTATTAAAGGCAATACTATTCGTATTTATCGCCGTGCTTTTGAATTTTATGATGGGGCAGAACAACAAGTTGGGTTCGATTTAGTCTTTGGCCCGAAAAAGCTTGCTGCAATTAAAGATGAACAAGGGGCACATTTATCAATGGCGCGCTTAGAACCATTGCAGCTGGCGCGCCTTGCCAACGAAAGCAAGCAAGACCGCGAGTTTGTGCCACTTAGTCATATTCCGCAAGTAGTACAAGATACCTTGCTATTGGTAGAAGACCGCAATTTTTACGAGCACCATGGGGTATCAGTTTGGTCTATTGTACGTGCCTTGGTTGCAAATATTCGCGCAGGTCGCACAGTGCAAGGGGGCAGTACTTTAACTCAGCAGTTAGCGAAAAACTTTTATTTAACCCGAGATCGCACCCTAACACGTAAAATCAATGAAGCATTAATTGCGCTGATTTTAGATTTTAGATACAGCAAAGACGAAATTTTAGAAGCGTACTTAAACGAAGTGTATTTAGGTCAGTCGCGTTCGCAAGGTGTACACGGCTTTGGTTTAGCCAGTGAGTTTTATTTTGGTAAACCGCTGAATGAAATTGAATACGACCAAGTGGCGCTGTTAGTGGCGATGGTTAAAGGGCCTAGTTTTTATAATCCAAGACGTTTTAAAGAGCGCACGATGGAAAGACGTGATTTGGTGCTGCGCTTAATGGTTGAGAATGGGTTAATTTCGACTAAGAGCTATAAACTGGCGTTAGCACGCGATATCAAAATAGAACCACTATCGCGCTTTGATATTAATCAGCACCCGGGCTATATGGACTTAGTGCGCCGCGAGCTGAAAACAATTTTAAATTCAAAAGATACAATTGACGCAGGTGTACGCGTATTTACTTATTTCGATTTACAAAAACAAGCGGCAATGGAAAAGTCGTTTGAAACTGGGTTGCCATATTTAGAGCGTTTAAAATCGACTTCTAAACTTGAGGCGGCAATGTTGTCGGTTAATGTAAAATACGGCGGTGTGTCTGCCTTGGTAGGTGCACGCGATAGCGATTTTAATGGTTTTAACCGAGCGCTCGATACCAAACGTAATATCGGTTCATTGGTTAAGCCAGCCATTTACATGACGGCATTTGAATCGGGTAAATACACCTTAGGTAGCTTAGTTGATGACGAGCCAATGGAGATTAGCGATGAAGCCGGACACACTTGGTCACCGTCTAATTTCGACCAAAAATTCCGCGGTAAAATGCCGCTTTACCAAGCCTTTAGTAAAAGTATCAATATGCCAGCTGTGGCGGTTGGGCTAGATTTAGGTTTACCTGCTGTAACTAAGTCAATTAAGCGATTAGGGGTTGATGAGTCAATTAACCAGTACCCGTCACTACTGTTAGGTGCGCAAGAGCTTGCACCGATTGATGTTGCGCAAATGTACTCAACTATTGCGTTTGATGGCGATTATCGTAAGTTAACGTCAGTAGCGGCAATTACCAATGCTGTGGGCGAACTTATTTATCAGCATAACAGTACGCCTGAAACGCGCTTTTCTCCTGCGACTAGTTACATGACTAAATATGCAATGCAAAAGGTAACACGTGAAGGCACCGCGAAACGCTTAAAATTACACTTCCCAACCATTCAGTTAGCAGGTAAAACGGGCTCAACCAACAACTTGCGTGATAGCTGGTTTGCCGGTTTTGACCAAAATACGGTAACCGTTACTTGGGTTGGTCGTGATGATAATAAACCGACTAAGTTAACTGGTAGCGTTGGTGCTTTAGAGCTTTACATTCGCTACTTGCGACAGCTTAATCCTGAGTCAATCGCGACACCTAGACCACCGTCGATTAAATGGGCATTTGTTAATACAGAAACGGGCAGACAAGCTCCGCCAGGATGCGGCACTGTGCTTAAATTGCCAATACCAGCAGAGTTATTTAATTCACGACCGCGCTGTTACTAGCGCGTATCGTGATGTTTGAACAACAAGCTTAAAGCTTAAACTGGCCAAGAGATTGTTTCAGCTTGTTGGCGATTTGCAGAATATGATTCGCTTCAGAAGCGGTGCTTTGCGCAGAGCTTAAACTGTGTTGTGCAAGCTGGCTAATTTCATCGCTGTGCGCAACAACATTTAATGTGCTACTGGTCTGTAAACTGGCTTGCTCCATAATTGCAGCACCAGAGCGGTCAATTGATTGCATATCGTGTTCGGCGTTAGCCAAAATATCCCGTGTTTGGTTGGCTTGTTCAACGCCTTGCTCCATTTTATCTACACTGTTTTGCATCTTATGTTGAGTATCTTTTGCAGCCACCTGTAGAGTGCTGACAATGGTGTGAATTTCTTGCGTTTGTTGTTGAGTGCGTGCTGCCAGTGTTCGTACTTCATCAGCTACCACAGCAAACCCTCTACCTTGTTCTCCTGCACGAGCAGCTTCAATAGCGGCATTGAGTGCAAGTAAGTTAGTTTGGTCTGCAATTTCACTAATGGCGACGCTAACATTGCTAATGTTTTGTGTGTCTTCTGCAAGCTTATTAAGCGCAGCTTGGCTCTGTTTAAAGTCAAGCTGTAGTTCTGCCATATGTTGGCTTAAATTAAGCGTATTCTGACTGCCTTGCTGTACATGTGTACTGGCTTCTTTTGCTAAGGTTTGCGCATCGGTGGCTTGTTGCTCAACCGCTTGTGCTGAGCTGCTCATTTCACTTAATTGACTCGAAATTTCAGCAATTTTTTGTTCTTGTTGTATCGCATCTTGGCGACTTGCGTCACTTGCATCTGCAAGCAGAGAGGTTGCTTGATTAAGTTCAAGTGCGGCGTGTTGAGATTGTTCTACAAGCTCTGCAAACTGCTTTAGCATAAAATTAATTTGATGGCCGATAGCGGCTAATTCGTCGTCACTTTCAAGGTTTACTTTGATATTTAGTGAGCCGTTGGCGGCTTCATTTACGGTGTTAGATAAACGCGATAGTGTGCGTATAACTGCAAAATAAAAACCTGTCACCAAGTAAAGCGCGATTACCGTAAACAGAATCGATGCAATTAGCACGCTGTTACGAATAAACTGAGCGTTTGCCATTTGTTGGCGTACTTTTTTAGTTAGGTGTGGCAGCAAGGTGTCTGTAAAGCGTTCTAAACTTTCGATTGTTTTATTATTTAGCTGAGAAAACTGCGAGCGTGATAAATTGATAGAATCGGGGTCGAGCACTTGCTGTTTAATGGTTCTTTGATAGTTTAGCAGGGCGCTTTTGGTATCGAGCACGACGCTTTGTAGCGCAGTTTCTGTTGGTTTGTGATGTGTCATCGCGACCATCAATTTGTTTTCAAGATTATTGACTGAACTCGGTAACGCTTTATTTTGGTTAGATAACTGGATAAAAGTATCAGGTGTAAAACTGCCACTATTTATTACTGTGTCTGTGGCTTCTTTTACTGCATAAAAATTAGCAACGAGCAGCGGGAAATCATCTACTATGGCGCGATTTAAATAATTGCTCGCTAAATCGTTATCGGTTGCCAATTGGCTTTTTATCGATATTTTATTGAGAGACTCTAACGCATTATTAGCTGAAACATTAAAGTCATTGGCTGCAACTTTATTTAAGTTATTCTCGACAACCGCCTGTAGCAAAGGTTTGTAATTTTTTAGTCCTGAGAGTTCCCGTTGGTGCTGTGTAATTTGATGGTTAAGCTGTACGTTTAAAAAAATTAAGCTGATCGCCAAGGGAATTAGTAACACGCATACTACTACAATGATCTTTTTAGAGTAATTTAGCTTTGCCATTAAGGTAACGGCGGGAAGAATAAAGGCATTGGGTTGAGACATAAACTCTGATCCTGTTAAGTGACACAGTGGTACAAGTTTATAAGAAGAACGAGTTTTTGCCTTTTTTCGTTCAAAAAAAACCACGCAAGTGCGTGGTTTTATAAATTAAATCTACTTTATTTGCTTAAAGCTTAACGAAAGCGCGCTCTGCAGCAGCGATAGTTGCTTCAATTTCAGCATCACCGTGTGCCGTTGAAACAAAGCCAGCCTCAAATGCACTTGGCGCAAGATAAACGCCTTCATCAAGCATTAAGTGGAAGAACTTTTTAAAGCGCTCTAAATCACATTCTGTTGCTTGCTGGTAAGTAGTTACTGTTTCTTCAGATGTGAAGAAGAAACCATACATGCCGCCGGCGTAGTTTGTGGTAAGTTCAATACCTGCTTTTTCCGCAGCAGCTTTAAAGCCTTCACAAATGCGTTTGCTTTTCGCTTCAAGCTCGTCATGAAGACCGTCAACATCCAGTAACTCAAGGGCTTTTAAGCCTGCCGCCATGGCAATTGGGTTACCTGAAAGCGTACCTGCTTGATAAACCGGGCCTACTGGTGCGATGTAATCCATGATTTCAGTTTTACCACCAAATGCACCGACTGGCATACCGCCGCCGATTACCTTACCTAAACAGGTTAGATCTGGTGTGATATTGTAATATGCCTGTGCACCGCCTTTTGCAACGCGGAAGCCAGTCATTACTTCATCAAAAATCAGTACTGATTTGTATTCGTCACACACTGCACGTAAACCTTCTAAGAAGCCAGCAACTGGTGGAATACAGTTCATATTACCCGCCACTGGCTCTACGATAATACACGCGATATCATCACCAAATTTTGCGAAGATTTCTTTAACTTCGTCAAGTTTGTTAAACGATACAGTCAGTGTGTGCTTAGCAAAGTCTTCAGGAATACCCGGTGAATTTGGCACGCCCATAGTCAGTGCGCCAGAACCCGCTTTTACCAGTAGTGAATCAGCGTGACCGTGGTAACAGCCTTCAAACTTTAAGATTTTATCTTTGCCTGTAAAACCGCGCGCTAAACGAATTGCACTCATTGTTGCTTCAGTACCAGAGCTTACCATGCGCACTTTTTCGATTGATGGCACAAGTGCTTTTACTTTCTCGGCCATTAAAATTTCAGTTTCTGTTGGTGCGCCGTAGCTTAAACCGTTCTCAACAGAGTCAAGCACTGCCTGTTTAATAGCACTGTGGTTGTGACCTAAAATCATTGGGCCCCAAGAGCCAACATAGTCAATGTACTTGTTGTTGTCGGCGTCATAAGTAAATGCGCCTTCGGCTTTAGTTATAAAGCGCGGTGTGCCACCGACACCGTTAAATGCACGAACCGGTGAGTTTACACCACCTGGGATAGACGCCTGCGCTCTATCAAATAAGTCTTGGCTAATTGTCATAATTTGTTCCAAATAAGATTAGGTATTTTGTTTACGGCTGAACCATGGCACTTCGGTTTCATATTTGTCGACGAGACCGTCAACACCTAGCGTTAATGCAAATAGCGCCATACGCACCAGTACACCATTTTGTACTTGGCGGAAAATCGCGAGGTTATCATTACTGTTTAAGTCGTTATCAAGCTCATTTGCATCACCACGGCTGTCGCGCGGCAATGGGTGCATTAATACAGAGTTTGGTTTGCAGTGGGCATCGTAAATCGCTTGGCTTATACGGAAACCACCACGGTACTTATTCGCTTCTTCTTGCGATGGGAAGCGTTCTTCTTGAATGCGTGTTTGATACACGATATCGGCTGCAAGGTTACCTTCCATTTGGTTGACGATTTCAACTTGGTGACCTGCATTAGTGACGGTATCAACAATGTAGTCAGGCATTTGCAAGCCATCTGGCGCGACAAGTGAAAATTTTACGTCTTTATAATGGCATAGCAGTTTTGATAGCGAATGCACTGTACGGCCATATTTTAAGTCACCGACAAGGGCAATGTGCATGCCGTCAATATTGCGGTCAAAGCGCGCAAGTTCTTTATCAATTGTTAGTAGATCAAGTAGCGCTTGTGTTGGGTGTTCGTTCGGACCGTCACCACCATTAAGTACTGGTACCGTTGAGCCATTAGCAAATTCGGCAACCGAGTGTGCTTCTGGGTGACGCATCGCAACCGCATCTGCGTATGATGAAATTACACGAGCGGTATCATACAGAGACTCACCTTTAGCAAGTGCCGAAGTTTGCATGCCGGTTGTTTCACGAACAAGGCCGCCAAGCAAGTTAAACGCGGTACCAAAGCTTACGCGGGTGCGCGTACTTGGTTCGAAAAATAAGTTTGCAAGAATAGCACCTTCAAGTACTTTGGTGCGTTTTTGCTTCTTTGCGTACGGCTCCATTTTCTTTGCAACATTAAAAATGGTTTCAATCGCATCGCGGTTTAACTCATTTACAGACAGAACATGCTGGCCAACAAAGTTTGACATGATAAAGATCCTGAACAGTTATTTTCGGGCGCTAATATAGCAGATTTTTTATAAACTTGGCTTCATTACCGCTAAGATAACAATCGCAAGCAGTACTAAAACAGGTAATTCATTGAATATGCGATAAAACTTATCGCTTCGTTGGTTTCTATCGTGCTTAAAGTCGGCCAGTAGTTTGAAGCAGTAGCCATGGTAAATATAAAGCAAAATGACCAGCACTAATTTGTAATGCAGCCACATGCTGGCGCGGAACCACTCTCGGCCATACATTACAATTAAAGTGATACCAAAAACGCCCGTTAAAATAGCAAATGGCGTAACGAAAAAGAGTAAGCGGCGCTCCATGATTTTTAGCATGGCACTGTTACTACGCTCTTCGGTAAGGGCGTGATAAACAAATAAACGGGGTAGGTAAAAAATGCCTGCAAACCAAGCAATCATAAAAAAGATGTGAAGCGCTTTTATCAGTAATAGGGTGTTCATTATTGTTATATCCTAAAGCAATGCGTTGCGGATCATTAAAATTTGGCGAATGTCATCCCAGCGGATAATGCCTAAAATATCATTGTCTTTGAGTTGATCATATACGTAAATAACCCCTGAACGATTATCGCGTAAAATCTCAAATGCATCACCAAGGGTGGCTTGGCTGGTAACACCTTGCATTTCGACATAGCGGATTGACACACTTTCTTCAGCGGTAAGGTTTAAGTCGTATTCAGCTAGGCGATAGCCGTTTTCATCATCAAAAACAATGAGCGGGGTTTGTGCGTCTGCTGCATCAAGAGACTCAGCGATAAGCGATTTATCATCGCTGTAAAGTAAGTTGAATTTGTCGCTCATTTCCTCAATAACCCCGACTTTTTGCAGTGCTTCTACGGCAGGGGAAACCTGATATTTAAGCCCTTGAAAGTCCAGTTGTTGTAAGAAAATGGAACGGTTGCCAAAGCCTTGGAGTGCGGTTAAATAGGCAGACACAATTACTAACATAGCTGGTACAATAATGCTGTGGCTCGCGGTTAGTTCCATTACGGTCATCAGAGCTGCGAGCGGCGCATTGAGCGTTGCTGCAAGCAAGCCCGCCATACCAAGTACTGCGTAAGTACCTGTAATGTTTACTTCAGGGCTAATAAACGCAGCAAAGTAGCTCATTAATGAGCCTAAAATAACGCCAAGTCCAATAACTGGGCCAATAATTCCGCCAGGAATACCTAAGCCTAAAGCAAATAAGGTTGCTAATAATTTAGCGATTAAAATGGTGGTCAGTAACTGAACCTGTTCAGGAGAGCTTACTGCAATATCTATGGCGCTCATACCTGAACCCATGGCTTGTGGCACTAAGTAACCAATTGCACCGGTAATAATGCCTGCCAAAATAAGGCGAGGAAACATATTTACCGATTTAAAGGTGCGAATTATCAACATCAGATTTTTGTTAAAACCGTAAGCAACCGCACCGAGCACAATGCCACATACAACTAGATAGGGGTAATGCCAAGGCGGAATCGATACTACTTGAATGAGCGCCAATTCTGAATCGGAGCCAAAAACAAATTGAGTGGTGATAGCACCTGTTACCGAAGCCAGAATAACCGGTACGAAAATATGCACTTTGTACTCTCTCAGTACCACTTCCATGACAAAAATAACCGCTGCGAGTGGGGTGTTAAATGATGCCGAAATACCCGCTGCTACACCGCATCCCGTTAACGTACGCATGGCATTAAAAGGCAAATGCAAATAACTGGCAATGACACTGGCACCTGCTGCACCCATGTGTACTGATGGGCCTTCTCGTCCCACTGAAAAGCCGCTGATAAGCGCAATAGCACCGCCAACAAATTGGTTTACGGCATTCCATATAGGCATTTGGCCATAGTTTTGTTTAATGCGGTGAATAACGTAGGGAATACCGAGGCGATAATGCTTAAAACCTGTTAGGTAAGCAAAAGTAGCAATAAATACTGCGGCGAGAATAGGTAGTATTAATCTTTCAGTTTCAGGAAGTTGAGTGAAGTTATCGTATTCGCTGACAAAGCCGCTTTGGCCAATTAATACCACTAAGCGAAACATAATAATCAACATGGCGGCAACTAAGCCCGCTAGCACACCTAGTAACGCTAATTGAATACTCGATTTTGGACGAGCAACGACCCTTCGTAAGGCCGCCAAATTATCGGTTACTTTTTGGCTAAATGTCATGCGATTGTTATCGGTAATTCAGAGGGTTAATTATGACGTAATTATAACAGCATAATAGCAATAAAAAATAAGTTAATTTGTATAGCGAGTAACGATCTAAAGCAATAAATGCGTTAGATACTTCGTTACTTTAATATCACCAAAGGGAATAGCGCTAAACTTGATTAAATTGGTCAGGTATTAGATAATTCGACCATTCATATAAATGGGTCGAAGTATGTCTGATCAACTACCAATTAAATTTAGCGAAAATGCTGCAAATAAAGTAAAGCAGCTTATCGAGGAAGAAGAAAACCCAGCATTAAAATTACGTGTTTACGTAACGGGCGGTGGGTGTTCAGGTTTCCAATATGGTTTTACATTTGATGAGAAAACCAATCCGGGCGATTTAGAAATCGAGAAAAGCGGTGTAACTCTAGTAGTTGACCCAATGAGTCTTCAGTACCTAGTTGATGGTGAAGTAGACTATACCGAAGGTCTAGAGGGTTCACGTTTCTTCGTAAACAACCCAAATGCAACAACAACCTGTGGTTGTGGCGCATCATTTAGTGTTTAACTAAATAGGCAAATAGTAAAATTTAAAATGCCACTTTATGTGGCATTTTTTGTGCCTGAATTGGACGGTGTTTTGTTGTTGCTTCTTGACTTAGCCCACTAGCTTTACAAAGCAACGCCGCGATCAAAAAGCGTTGCACTTGAACGAAATTTAGACCACAAAGAACAACACGCTCGAGTGCAGAGTGTTACATTTTTTAACTTACATATATTGTTGAGAAGTATTATCATCAAATAAGGAAATATCTGCCACATCAGTTCCGGAGACAGGAATGCACCTATTTAACAAGCTACGCACTCAGCTAAACGAAAAGCCTTATATCATCGCTATTTTTATTACTGTTTTTATTATCTTATGGATGATGTCAGGTGGCTCAAATGCCAATGAGCAAAGCACCTCTGAATCCCAGCAGCGTATTGCTAAAGTTAAAGTTGAAACCTTGCAGGCGAAGCCAATTAACCGTTCATTGCAGCTTTATGGTCGCACCGAACCAAATAAGGTTGCCAGTGTTGCCGCTCGTCAAGAAGGTGAAGTAATTGAGATTCTTGTTAAAGAGGGTCAGTTTGTTGAGCAAGGTACGGTTATTCTTAAACTCGATAAGTCCGATTTAGATTCACAAATTACCGCTGCAAAAGCATTACTTGAACAAAGCGAAGTAGAGTACCAAGGAGCACTCAAGCTAAAGCAAAAAGGACTTAATGATCAATCTGCGTTAGCGCGTGCAAAGGCAAGTTTAGAGCAGGCAAAGGCGAGCCTTGCAAATCTTGAACTATCGCTTAAACGAACAGAAATTAAAGCCCCATTTTCTGGTGTAATTAATCAGCGCCTTGTTGAACTAGGTGATTACTTGGGGCGTGGTGACCCAATTTTAGAATTGGCTGATTTAAACCCACTTGTGGTACGCGCCGATGTAACGCAAAAAGAAGTGATGGGATTAAGTGTAGGGCAAAGCGTAACGGGTTTATTTATTAACAATAAAACCTATAGTGGAAAAATTCGTTACATCGCTTCCGTTGCTGATGAGGGCACTAACACATTTAAAATTGAAGCGGCATTTGATAACCCAAATATTAGATACCGTGCAGGTTTTTCTACCCAGCTTGATATTACTTATGATGAAGTAAACGCGATTCATTTAAGCCCAGCATTTATGGCACTCGATGAAGACGGCAACATTGGTGTTAAAACGGTTGATAACAATAACCGCGTGGTGTTTTCGCCGATTGATGTTGTGAAGTCAGAAGCCTCAGGCGTGTGGATGGCTGGACTTGGCGAAAGCGCAAATGTGATTACCCTAGGTCAAGGTTTTGTGCGAATTGGCGATACGGTTGAACCTGTGTTTGCGAATGAGCAAGAGTATAGAGGGCAGCATAATGCGCACATTAATTGATGCTTCACTCAGTCGCACTCGTACCGTTTTATCAATATTCATTTTATTGATTATTTCGGGCTGGGTGACCTACCAAAATATTCCAAAAGAAGCGAATCCTGATGTCACTATTCCATTTATCTATGTATCGATAGTACATGATGGCATTTCGCCAGAAGATGCAGAGCGTTTGTTAGTTCGCCCTATGGAAATAGAACTGCGGGCTATCGAAGGGGTAAAGGAAATGACGGCGGTTGCCAGTGAAGGTCACGCATCCGTTACGCTTGAGTTTTTCGCAGGCTCTGATCCAAAAGAAGCGCTTGCTGATGTGCGCGACAAGGTGTCGCTTGCAAAAGCTAAACTGCCCTCGGAAACCGAAGAGCCAGAAGTACACGAAGTATTGATGGAAGATCAGCAACCAACAATTACCTTAACGCTTTCGGGCGATATTCCTGAACGCGGCTTATTAACGCTCGCACGTAATTTAAAAGATGAGTTGGAATCAATCTCAAGTGTATTAGAGGTCGAAATCGGCGGCGAGCGCGAAGACATGGTTGAGATTGTTGTCGACCCACTTTTAATGGAGTCGTATGGTCTTGACCAAAATGATATCTATAGCTTACTCACCAATAATAACCGCTTAGTGGCTGCGGGCACACTGGATACGGGTAAGGGCCGTTTTGCGGTAAAAATTCCATCTGTTTTTGAAACTATTCAAGATGTTATGGAACAACCGGTAAAAGTATCGGGTGATAAAGTTGTACGCTTTATGGATGTAGCGCAAATTAGACGCTCTTATAAAGATCCAAATTCGATTGCACGTATTAATGGCCAACAAGCGGTATCGCTCGAAGTTAAAAAGCGTGCTGGTGAAAACATTATTGATACGGTTGATCAAGTTAAAGCCAAAGTGGAAGAAAGCAAAACAGTTTGGCCAAATCACATTAAGGTAACTTATACCGGTGATATGAGTAAAGACGTAAAAGACATGCTGTCTGACTTACAAAATAATGTGCTTTCTGCCGTGCTTTTAGTCGTTATTGTGATTATCGCGATTTTAGGCACGCGCTCCGCGTTTTTAGTGGGAGTAGCCATTCCAGGCTCATTTCTCACCGGTATTTTAGTGATTGCGATATTTGGTTTAACGGTCAACATTGTTGTGCTGTTTGCCTTGATTATGGCGGTAGGTATGTTGGTAGATGGCGCCATTGTTGTGAGTGAATTTGCCGACCGTATGATGAGTGAAGGCATGCCGCGTAAAAAAGCTTATGCGGTTGCTGCTAAGCGCATGGCATGGCCAATTATTGCATCAACAGCTACTACGTTAGCGGCATTTGCACCGCTGATTTTCTGGCCGGGTATGATGGGTGAATTTATGAAGTATTTACCGATAACCTTAATTGCCACACTCTCTGCGTCACTAATAATGGCGCTGGTATTTGTGCCAACAATTGGTAGTTTAATTGGTAAAGTTCGCCCGCTGACAGAAGAACAAAAGCAAAACCTATTGGTAGCGGAAGAAGGTAACCTAACACAATTAAAAGGCGCAACAGGGCGTTATGTTCGCTTACTTGACCGTGCGATTAAGCGTCCATTACTGAGTTTATTTGCCGCGATTGGTTTTTCTGTTTTAGTGTTTATTAGTTACGGCATGTCAGGGCTTGGCGTTGAGTTCTTTCCTGATGTAGAGCCGAATGGCATTAACTTAAAGGTGCGCAGTTACGGTGATTTGTCGATTTATGAAAAAGACCAAATCATGAAAGATATTGAAGCGCGTATTTTAACGGTTGAGGGCATAAAAACTCTGTATTCTCGCTCCGGTGGCAAAGATATCGTCGGATCACTGCGTATGAACTTAAAAGACTGGGATAAACGCCGTCCGGCAGATCAAATTATTGAAGAAGTGCTTGGCAATACTTCAGATATGGCTGGTGTAGAAATTGAAATCCGCAAAGATGAAAATGGTCCCGGCGGCGGCAAAGATTTATCAATTGAACTCAGTTCTAAGTTCCCAGATGTATTAAATGAAGAGGCGCGCCGCATTCGTAATGCGATAGAAAACGACGGCGCTTTTGTGAATGTGGACGATTCAGCCTCAAAACCAGGTATTGAATGGCAACTCAAACTAAACCGAGCAGATGCCGCGCGTTTTGGAGCAGATGCAACCATGCTTGGCGCTAACGTGCAAATGGTAACTAACGGTTTGAAACTAGGTGAATATCGCCCTGATGACGTCGATGATGAAATTGATATTCGTGTCCGTTTTCCAGCAGATAAACGTGATTTAGGCCGATTAGAAACGCTGCGAGTAAAAACTCAGCACGGTCAAGTGCCAATTACTCATTTTATTGAGCGTAAAGCGGTACAAAAAGTGGATACCATCAATCGAGTTGATAGCCACAGAGTAGTTACGGTGAATGCTGATGTTAGAGTAGGTCAACAACTAGGTAAGGCATTACCGCGCTTGCAAGCGCAACTTGAAGCGCAAGGGCTAGACCCTCGCGTGAAACTAAAAGTGCGTGGTGAAAATGAAGAGCAAGATGAATCTATGGTGTTCTTAGAAAAAGCCTTTTTAGTGGCACTTTTTGTGATGGGCATTATCTTAGTTACTCAATTTAATAGTTTCTATCAAGCAATGCTGATCTTAAGTGCAGTGCTGTTTTCAACGGTGGGTGTATTCTTAGGCTTGATTATCTTGCAACAGCCATTTGGCATTGTGATGTCGGGCATCGGTGTTATTTCATTAGCAGGAATAGTGGTTAACAATAATATTGTATTGATTGATACCTATAATGTTCTGCGCAGACAAGGTATGGACCAACACGAGGCGATTTTGCGAACTGGTGCTCAGCGCCTAAGACCTGTGCTGCTAACAACCGTTACCACGATACTGGGCTTAATGCCTATGGTACTGCAAATTAATATCGACTTATTTAACCGAGAAATAGCGTTTGGTGCGCCGTCAACGCAATGGTGGGTGCAATTAGCAACAGCTGTGGCCGGAGGCCTTGCCTTTGCAACAGTGCTTACCTTAGTACTCACACCGTGCTTATTGGCTCTTAGAAAAAAGCCGATGCAATATCAAGATGCCGAGATTGTAGAGCACAAACTGGCAAGCTAGCTTAAGTTAAAAATGAAAAGAGCATCAATTGATGCTCTTTTTTTATGCTAGTTTGTTTTCGTCAGGTGTAGCATCAGGGTAAAAAACGCCAAGATAACGCAGCTAACACCGAGAATATAAAAAAAGCCTTTCTTCCCTTGTTTTAACGGGATGTTGTTTACCTTAAGAAAGTAAAACCACGCAAAGCACAGTAAAACTGGTAGTAAAAAAAACAATCTAATCATAAAGATGAATACTTATTTATTGTTTTATTAGGTTATAGCAAAACGCGGAAGTCTGCCACAATTGAAAATATTGACTATATTTTAGCTAGTCACTTTGACCGATAGACGAAAATATTAGTACTAAATTTTTATGCACTTTTAATAATTACTTATACTGGATCAATCTAATTCCTGCATTTGGTCGCTATAATTTGTAGATTAACCGCAAAATTTGTAGGGCATTTACTCAAAGTAGGTAGAATGTGCTAACTAAAATTTTATGCTAGGTATTGTGTATTCTTACCAATATTCTCAGTGTGGTTTAAGTGGGTTGATAGAATAGAGCATTTCCAATCATCAATAGGAGAAGTAATTATGATGGGGAAAACAGTTGCGTCGGAAGAAAATTCGCGTTTAACACAATGGCTTAAAGTAAAACGCCAAGAGAAAGGCCACACTATGCGCAGCCTTGCACAGGTGCTTGGAACACCGCATTCATTTGTTGGTAAAATTGAAAACCAAGAACGTCGTTTAGATGTTGTTGAATTTATTCGTTACTGCCAAGCGCTTGAAATAGATCCAATTGAAGGCTTAACGCTATTAAAAAGTGAATAAACATTCACTTTATTTTAAGTAATTTAATGATGCATGGATGCACTACTGCTTGCTATGAAAGCTTGCTTCCAATGCCATTAGGCGCTTCCTAATTAAAAATAAGAAAATTAAAGACGGTATTACCATTAGTGCTGTAAGTAAGAAAAACAGCGCCCAATTCCCATTTAAGTAGTCAATTAAATACCCTGACGACCCCGACAAAAATGTTCTTCCTAAATTTCCTAACGATGCAAGTAACGCATAATGTGTTGCACTAAATGCACGGTCACATAACATTGATATAAATGCCACCATGGCGACTAACGACCATGCTTGAGTAAAGCCATCGACCAAAATGGCCATAGCGTATAGACTCTCGTTTGGTCCCACCATAGCAATAAGCGAAAACATTAAGTTAGAAGCCGCCATTGCAATACCGCTAATAAACAAGCCTTTTACAATGCCATAACGCGAATTAAACAAGCTGCCGAGAAAGGCAAATATAATGGTAATTAAGCCGGTGCCAAGTTTAGAGTAGGTGGCAATTTGTGAATTACTAAAGCCAATTTCTTTGTAAAAGACAATCGACATTCTTCCTAAAAAAGCTTCACCAATTTTAAACAGAAATATAAAGGCCAACAGCGCGAGTGCCGTTTTTACACCGTTACGATTAAAAAACGCTCTAAATGGTTCGGCAATTGTCACCCAAAGCCAAGCGCCAATGCGTTTTAAAAATGATGCGTCAGTTTGAATAAACTCTGCCTCAAGCGCTTTATGAATATATTCGCGATTGGAATCGGGCTCTTTCGCAAAAAACACACCTAGCATTAGGGCTAACATTATTAGTGCCAACACAAAGTAAACGTGTGTCCATTGCCAGTCGGGTAGATCAGCCATGTAAAAAGGCACAGCGCCCAATAACGCATAGCCTGTCCACCAACCTGACGTTGCCATCGTCGCGGCGGCCGTTGTTTTATGAGTCTCGTGCTCGTTTAGAGTATCAATACGAAAGGCATCGATTGCGATATCTTGGGTAGCACCAGCAAGCGCGATAACAAAACAACACAGTGCTACGGTTTGCAATTGGTTATGAATATCAACTTGGCTTAGCCATAAGGTTGCCAGCAAGATAAACACTTGGCTTAGTAAAATCCAACTGCGACGTTGTCCCAGTAATTTGTGAAGTAGGGGTAACTTTACGCGGTCGACTAAAGGCGACCATAAGAAATTAACGCTGTAGCACACAAAGACGATGCCAAAAAGGCCTATCATTGAACGTGATAGGCCTTCATCTTTCAGCCACGCTGACATTACTGAACCAATCAGTATCCAGGGAAAACCGCTCGCAATGCCAAATGCAAACACATTGATTAAGCGGCGATCTTTAAAATAGCCAAGATACTCTGAAACAGTAACCATAGTTGTTTTATTTTACCTATTATTCTTATTATTGAGTGTTGTGTTTACTGTATAGGATCAAGCACTTGTGCTTTTAAAATCACGACAGGTTTCTTTGGTACAAAGCACCAACCCAGTTTGTCGTGGCAGCCTGTTTCAACACGCATTATTTTATCGAGTGTTTCTGAGCCTTCGGTAACATAACCAAATACAGCAAAGCCCCATTCACGACCAGGGTTTAAATGGTCGTTGTCGTTCATATTGAAAAAGAACTGACGTGTGGCTGAATGTGGTTTGCGGTCTTGGTAGGCCATTGCGATAGTGTACATATCGTTTTTTAAACCATTGCCACTTTCGTTTGGAATTGCAGGCCCCATGTATGCGCCGTCGTAATCTTTATCGTAACCGCCACCTTGAATCACAAAGTCACGCTCTTGCTCTGCATCGTGTTCAACGCGGTGAAAAACGGTATCTTCGTAGCCACCATCAACTACGTAACCTAAAAAGTTATTTACCGTAATAGGCGCCTTACGACGGTCTAATTCAACGGTGATATCACCCATGGTGGTGGTGAATTTAACCAAAGGGAAGGCGTTATCTTTTTGCACAAACTCGCCTTTTTTAATCAGATTAGCAGCGCTTGAAAAGCTCATTAATAGTACGAGTAATGAGATTAAATACTTCATAATATGTAACTCCTAGCGATTAACCGCGTTAACAAATTCAGGGTCTGTCACAATACGTGTGATCATTTCTTCAATTAAGCGATTAACTTGCTGTTCTACTTTTGCTTTATCAAAGCTAAGTGGCGCTTCACTTTGCTTATTGCCTTTATAACGCTTAGCAAAACGGTGCTCAGTGGTTTCAATCACAACTTCAAGCTCTGCATTGGTAATTGTGGTGTGTTTGTGTAATTGCTGTTTAATCGTGGTATCTAATCGCTGAATATTAACATCGAGCGCTTTACCCATGCCGCTATTGTTTGCACCCACTTGGGCTAATGCTTGTTCAATTGCTGGCGTAATTGACTCTGCAAGGTATTTATCGGCAAGCGTTTGGTTACCATCGCTATTTTTAATGGTAACTGTGGTAAAGCTCGCACGGCGGTCGTTGACTGATAAACTCACATCTTGCTGCACCATTTTTTGGTGTGTTTGTGTATAGTTAGGACTGAATATAAATCTCTGTGACGGTGTGCTGCATCCAGCAAGAAAGCCCAAAGTGAGGGCCAAAACGGTAACTTTATATTTTGCATTCATAATTATAATGCTCTCTTTTTAGCGCTTAAAACGACAAATTTCTTATTTGAGCCTAATAGCTTGTAGCCACCAAATAGGCGTTTTAGCTTTTCATGGTAATTTAAATGGCGGTTGCCAACAATACGCAATTCGCCACCGTCACGTAAACAGCGGAAACTATCAACAAACATTTGCCATGCAATATGGTCGGTGACTGCTTGCTGCTGGTGAAATGGCGGGTTGCATAAAATCAAATCGGCACTATTACTTTCTACACCTGTGAGACAGTCATTGTGTAAAAAAGTGCAGTTTTCTAACTGTTCTGGCAGATTTGCTGCGACATTGTGTTTAGCTGATGCAACAGCCATTGCTGACTCATCAACAAAGGTAACAAGTGCGTTGGGGCAGCGTTCAAGAGTGGTTAAACCAATGACACCATTGCCACAGCCTAAATCGATGATGCGCTGTTTTTTATTTCCTTGTGGTAAGTAATTGATAAAAAAGCGTGCACCAATATCTAATGAGTCACGACTAAACACGTTGGCGTGATTTGTGATGGTAAATTGCGTTTTTTCAAGAGGCCAAGTGATTGGAAACTTGCTTTCTTGTGGCTTGTTGTGTTGTTTACTTAAAATTAAACGGGCTTTTTTAACTGCGAGTGATGTTGTTGTTGGCCCTGAAAAACGTTCAAATAACTGAATGGTAGATGAGTGGATGTCTTTTGCTTTACCTGCAGCAATAATCGGGATGTCTTGGCGTAAAACTTTACTCAATTGGCTAAGTAAAAAAGTTAAGTAACCCGCGTTTTTCGGTACTTTTATAAGTACTAGGTCAAGATCGTATGGTAGAGCATCTAAGCTTTTTAAAAACACCGTATTTTCACCAGTGAGCTGGTTTTGCTGGAGGTTGTAATGTGCAGCCTGTTCTGCCACAAACGAATCATTCAGATGGTAGATAAATGCATGATTAAATGCACAGGCTAGGGCGCCAAAACCGTCGTTAATGATCAGTACTTTGCTGCTGTTTTCTACTAACTGCTGCTGTTCTATATAATTTACTAAATACTCATCAGCCGCATCCCATGCTTGTAAGCTCGCGTTTTTTTGTTTGAGCGGAAAGCGTGATAGGGTAAATGTGTTCTCACCTAATTGAGCAATTTCATTTAGCTGTGAGTCTGAAGATGTTTGCGACATAACGGTGTTGTGAATTTATTTTTAAAGGTGCAGTAGTTTATCATGGCTTGGAATGTTTCTAACAGCATTGAGAGAATAAATAAGGCGCAATGTGTCGCGCCAGACTTTTATTATTTCGAACACTTTATTGCAGAGCAAAAAGCGCGTTCCTTGTATCAACAATTACTGGCTTTAGAGTGGCAGCAACCAACACTGACCATTTTTAACAAACAACATACAATTCCGCGTAAACAAATCTATATGGGCGATGCGGGGACTGGCTACCGCTATTCTAATCAACTGTTTTTGCCCGAGCCTTGGCATGCTAGCGTACTTAATTTAAAAAATAGCCTTAATAATTGGTTTGGCACCCAGTTTAATGCTGCGCTGCTTAACTGGTATCGCAGTGGCGAAGATAAAATGGGTTGGCATGCGGATGATGAGCCTGAGCTGGGGTTTTCCCCAACCATAGCGTCGATTTCTCTAGGTAGCTCACGCAAGTTTAAAATACGCGAAAACACTTCAAAGCATGTGACGGATCTAATTCTCAGTAATGGCAGTTGTTTGTTGATGACAGGAGATAGTCAGCGCGATTATCAACATTCATTACCGGTACAAAAACGTGTTAATGATGGTCGAATAAACCTGACGTTTCGCACTGTTTGTGGCATATAATAGGCAAAAATTTTCAATGAGAATTAATTATGTCGATGTTAGAGCAAATAGAATCAAAGCTAAAAAACGCGTTTTCTTGTGAACATTTAGAAGTGATTAATGAAAGTCATATGCATAGTCGTGGCACAGAATCACATTTCAAAGTGATTGTTGTTAGTAACGATTTTGAAGGTAAGCGTTTACTCCAGTGTCACCGTATGATCAATGAAGTCCTTGCTGATGAACTAGCGAATCATATTCATGCGTTAGCAATTCACACTTATACGCAATCGCAGTGGAAAAATGCTGATATTCCTAATTCGCCTAAGTGTTTAGGTGGTTCTAAATTTGACCAGTAAGTAACAAATATACCTCAATCTTTTAATGTCCAGCCTTTGATGTGCAACAGGTTGGACTTTTCTCTTTGTTAATTAGGTGTTACATTTTTCCTTTTAAAATGATAACAATAATTAACAATGAGTGCAGTCAACTCTAATTCCTCTTCATCACATTTAATTAAAATCGCCAACCTTCTTGATGCTTTTATAGAGCGAATAGGGCAAACGGTGGCATGGTTTAGTTTTGCGATGGTGCTGATTATGTTTTTAATCGTGCTATTGCGCTATGGCTTTAGTCTTGGTTGGATAGCCATGCAAGAAAGTGTGCTTTATCTTCATGCTTATTTATTTATGTTGGGTTGTAGCTACGCGTTAAAACACGATGAGCATGTACGTGTTGATGTATTTTATCGTCGTTTCTCAAAAGCGAAAAAAGCCTTTGTTAATTTAGTAGGCCACTTAGTGTTATTGTGGCCTGTTGCTATTTTTATTCTGTTTGTAAGTTTCGATTATGTTGCCGTGTCTTGGCAAATTAAAGAGCAATCGCAAGAAGCTGGCGGCCTTCCATTTGTTTACCTATTGAAAAGCTTGATCCCGTTAATGTGTATTTTATTACTGATACAAAGCCTGAGTGAAATTTGTAAGAGCTTAAATGCGCTTTTCAATAAAGGAGATGCGTAATGGAATATATAGCGATTTTACTCTTTATATGTGTTTGCGTTGTACTTTTAATGGGTTTTCCCGTGGCATTTTCATTGGCGGGAACAGCGCTTATTTTTGCAGGTATAGGCAGTCTGTTTGGTATTTTTGATGGGGCGTTTTTGCATGCGTTGCCAAATCGTTTATTTGGCATAGTCACTAATAGCACTTTAATTGCTGTGCCATTATTTGTCTTTATGGGCGTAATGCTGGAAAAATCGAAAGTTGCTGAAAACTTACTGGATGCCATGGCCGTGGTTATGGGTAAACGCAAAGCGGGCATGGGTATTGCGGTTACATTAGTGGGTATGTTGCTTGCCGCAAGTACGGGTATTGTGGGTGCAACCGTTGTAACTATGGGGCTTTTGGCATTACCAACCATGTTAAAGCGCGGCTATAGCGAACAATATAGCTGCGGCATTATTACTGCAACGGGCACGCTTGGGCAGATCATTCCGCCTTCAATCGCATTGGTATTACTGGGTGATGTGTTGTCTAGTAGCTATCAGCAAGCACAACTTAATATGGGAATTTTCTCGCCAGATAATGTCAGTGTAGGCGATTTATTCGCAGGTGCTGTGATCCCTGGCATTATTTTGGTGGGGCTTTATATTTTGTACTCAGTGTTTGTTGCGGTATTTAAACCAGAACAAGTTCCTGCATTATTGGATGAAGATATCGAACATATTAAAAAGCGCAAGCAAGTGTCGCTATTTGTAGCGCTTGTGCCGCCACTTATGCTGATTTTTATTGTACTAGGTTCTATTTTATTTGGTATTGCTACACCAACAGAAGCCGCCGGTGTTGGCGCATTTGGTGCCATTATTTTAGCTATTTGGCAAAAACAGTTTAATTTAAAAAATTTAAATGCAGTAATGCAAAGCACCACCAAAGTGACAGCCATGGTGTTTATGATTTTAATCGGCGCATCTCTGTTTTCACTGGTTTTTAGAGGGTTTGGTGGCGAAGAACTGATTGCTGAAATGTTTGAAGCATTACCCGGTGGCTTATTTGGTGCCATGCTTGTTGTGATGCTAGTGATGTTTTTACTTGGCTTTATTTTAGATTTTATTGAAATCACCTTTGTAGTAGTGCCAATTGTTGCACCGATTTTATTAATGATGGGTGCTGATCCCATTTGGCTTGGCATTATGATTGCGGTGAATTTACAAACCTCGTTTTTAACTCCGCCTTTTGGCTTTGCACTGTTTTATTTACGCGGTGTTGCACCAAAATCGGTGTTTACCTCGCAAATTTACAAAGGCGTGATACCTTTTATTATTATTCAATTGATTTTATTGGCGTTAATGGCAGCGTATCCAAGTTTAGTAACGTGGTTACCTAGCCAGCTTTATGCATAAAATTATTGCAATGGAACGCACGGAGGAAGCATGAAAAAACTAAGTACACTAATCACTTCAATTGCCTTGGCGGTTGGTTTAAGTGGTTGTGGTCAAGAACAACAAACCAGTAATGCAACAACAAATACAGTCGAACAGCAACAAAGCTTTAAATGGAAGCTAGTGACCAGTTGGCCAAAAAATTACCCAGGGCTAGGTACAGCGCCAGAGCGTTTTGCAGAAAATGTGGAGGCAATGAGTAATGGCCGCTTAAAAATTAAAGTGTATGGCGCAGGCGAATTAGTCCCTGGATTTGAAGTATTCGATACCGTATCGAGCGGTACCGCTGAAATGGGCCATAGCGCAGCCTATTATTGGAAAGGAAAAATTCCTGCGGCGCAATTCTTTACTGCAATACCGTTTGGCATGAATGCACAAGAAGTTAACGGCTGGTTGCACCATGGCGGTGGTATGGAATTATGGAAAGAGCTCTATGAACCTTACAACTTAATTCCCGCTGCTGGCGGCAATACCGGTGTACAAATGGCTGGCTGGTTTAAAAAAGAAGTGAATAGCGTTGAGGATTTAAAAGGCTTAAAAATGCGAATTCCGGGTTTAGGTGGTGAAGTGCTCGAAAAACTCGGCGGCGTGCCATTGTCTTTGACTGGTGGTGAAATTTTCACTGCACTGCAAACTGGTGCAATCGATGCGACCGAATGGGTTGGTCCATACAATGACTTAGCATTTGGCTTAAATAAAGCGGCAGAGTTTTACTATTATTCTGGTTGGCATGAACCTGGCGCGAATTTAGAGTTTTTAATTAATAAAGAGGCGTATGCGTCTTTACCGAGTGATTTACAAGCCATTGTGACCTCAGCGATGCGTACTGCAAACCAAGATATGTTAGATGAGTATACGGCTCGCAATAACACAGCGCTTGATCAGCTTAAAAACAAGCACAATGTTAAACTGCGTAAATTCTCGCCAGAAGTAATGCAGGCGCTAAAGGCGGCCACTATGGAGGTCATTAGTGAGCAAGCACGTAATGATGAGGCCGTGGCAAAAGTATGGCGCTCGTACTCAGAGTTCTTACAGCAAGTTAAGGCGTATCACCAGATTTCAGAAATGGAATATTATTCGAATCGATAACACGATAAGATGATAGGGGGCGTAAGCCCCTTTTTTATAAAAATTATTTGCTGATCAGACCTGTTTAGCAGTGCTTTGCTTTAAACTAGCAACAATTTTAAAAGATTTTATTAGGTAAAAGTGGAATTAACTTATGGTTATCAAGCCTAAAATTCGTGGTTTTATTTGTACAAACGCGCACCCAGTAGGCTGTGCAGCTCATGTGAAAGAGCAAATTGAATATGTGAAGTCTCAAGGCCAATTAAAAACTGGACCTAAAAACGTATTAGTAATCGGTGCATCTACTGGTTACGGTCTTGCATCACGTATTACTGCAGCATTTGGCGCAGGCGCAAAAACATTAGGTGTGTTTTTTGAAAAAGAAGGTACGGAAAAGCGTACAGGTTCTGCAGGCTGGTACAACACAGCGGCATTCCAAGCAGAAGCTGAAGCCGCTGGCCTTTGGTCAAAAAACATTAATGGCGATGCATTTTCTAACGAATTAAAAGAAAAAACGATTGCAACCATTAAAGAAGAGCTAGGTAAAGTTGATTTAGTTATTTACAGCCTTGCTTCACCACGTCGCACCGATCCAAATACAGGCGAAACCTATTCATCAGTACTTAAGCCAATTGGTAACTCTGTAACAACTAAAAACTTAAACACGTCTAAGCGTATTATTGATGAAGTAACCGTTGACGCAGCAAGTGAAGAAGAAATCGCTAATACTGTAAAAGTTATGGGCGGTGAAGACTGGGAAATGTGGCTTGATGCACTACAACAAGCTGATGTACTTGCTGACGGTTTTAAAACAACAGCTTACACCTACATTGGTAAAGAATTAACGTGGCCAATTTATGGCCATGCGACAATCGGTAAAGCAAAAGAAGACTTAGACCGTGCAGCCGCAGCAATTAAAGATAAAACAGCGAACCTAAATGGTGAAGCGTATGTTTCTTCACTAAATGCTGTTGTAACGCAAGCGAGCTCAGCAATTCCAATTATGCCACTTTACATTTCTGGTCTATTCAAAGTGATGAAAGAAGATGGCACTTACGAAGGTACAATTGAGCAGATCAATGGTTTATTCCGTGAAAACCTTTACGGTGATAACCCACGCTTTGACGAAGATGGCCATTTATTCCAAAACTACAAAGAGTTGGAAGATGACGTTCAAGCTCGCGTACAAACTATTTGGGATACTGTAGATAGCGATTCAATTGACGAACTTACGGATTACGTGAGCTACCATAATGAATTTTTAAAACTATTCGGTTTTGGTATCGACAGCGTGGATTACGACGCTGATGTAAACCCAGTTGCAGATATCGAGTTAGTGTAAAGCTCTGAGTCTCTTTTTAGAGTTCAGAAGGTTGGTGTTGTAGCACGCCGATATTCTGAACTCTTAATTCTCAATTCCACCAATCTTCTTTCCCCTGAAAATTTCTCACATAACACTTTTGGCTAATTGATTTAATTAAAATGGTGATCGACCCAGTAGATTAGAGCGTTTAGTAACTTGTAAAGTACAAATTTTAGGCTTTAATTTGTAAGCATAAATTTCAATTTAGACTCGCATAGTCATCCGAATTAATGTTAAAATTCGGGGAATATGTATAGATTCGATTGTATCGCCTAATATTTGCACTTTCGTGAATGTTTGGTGGTACATGGTTAGATTTTTCAGTTTCTTTTCATTAATGTAATGCAAGTGCGTATGATCAACATAAAAAAAGGTCTGGACTTGCCAATTGAAGGCGCACCTTCGCAGGTGATTCATGACGGTTCTGCCGTTAAACGAGTCGCTGTGCTAGGTGAAGAATTTATTGGTATGCGTCCTACCATGCATGTTCGTGTGGATGACCAAGTCAAGAAAGGCCAAGTTCTTTTTGTCGACAAAAAGAATCCTGGCGTTAAGTATACTGCACCAGCCTCTGGTGTTGTTAAAGAAGTCAATCGCGGTGCTAAGCGTGTATTGCAATCTGTTGTTATTGAAGTTAACGGCAGTGAGCAAGAAACGTTTGCGTCTTTTTCGGCAGGTGAGCTAGCGAGCCTTGACCGTGCAAAAGTGCAAGAAGTACTGGTTGAATCAGGTCAATGGCCGGCGCTTCGTACCCGTCCATTCAGTAAAGTTCCAGCTTTGGATTCAACGCCAAGCTCGATCTTTGTTACTGCAATTGACACTAACCCATTAGCAGCAGACCCAGCAATTGTTATTGCTGAACAAGCTGAAGCGTTTGAAGCAGGCCTTGCGGTTGTTTCTCGCCTAACTAACGGTAAAGTGTTTGTATGTAAGGCGCCTGGTGCAACTGTTCCTTCTTCATCTGTAGCTCAAGTAGAAGTACATGAGTTCGGTGGTAAGCACCCAGCAGGTTTAGTCGGTACTCACATTCACCACTTAGACGCTGTTTCTGCTAGCAAGCAGGTATGGCACTTAGGTTACCAGGATGTGATTGCATTCGGTAAGCTATTCCTAACAGGTGAAATCTTCACTGATCGCGTTGTGGCGTTAGCAGGTCCTACTGTTAAAAACCCACGTTTAGTTAAAACTCAACTAGGTGCATCTACAGATGACATCGTTGCTGGTGAGTTAGAAGATGGCGAAAACCGTGTGATTTCTGGTTCTGTACTTTCGGGTACTACGGCAAGTGGCCCTCATGCTTTCTTAGGTCGTTACCACACTCAGATTACAGCATTATTAGAAGGTCGTGAAAAAGAATTATTCGGCTGGATTGCTCCAGGTGCGAAGAAGTTCTCAGTAACACGTACTTTCCTATCGCATTTAGCGCCTAGTCGTTTATTCAAAATGACGACATCAACAGGTGGCTCAAGCCGTTCTATGGTGCCAATCGGTAACTACGAGCGCATTATGCCTTTAGATATCCTTCCTACTTTATTACTGCGTGATTTAATCGCAGGTGATTTAGATGGTGCGATTTCGCTAGGTGCACTTGAGCTAGATGAAGAAGATTTAGCGCTATGTACCTTCGTTTGTCCAGGTAAATACGAGTATGGTCCAATCCTTCGTGAACGCCTGACTACTATTGAGAAGGAAGGTTAATCCCATGGGCTTAAAGAAGTTTCTTGAAGATATCGAGCCGCATTTTGAACCAGGTGGTAAACACGAAAAATGGTATGCACTGTATGAAGCAGCTGCGACTATTTTCTACACGCCAGGTCATGTAACTAAAACCGGCTCTCACGTACGTGATAATATCGACCTTAAACGTATTATGATCTTAGTGTGGATGGCAACATTCCCAGCTATGTTCTTCGGTATGTTTAACATTGGTCATCAAGCGTCAATTGCGCTTGCTAATGGTTTCGCTTTAGGTGATTCATGGCAGGTTGCGTTATTCCAAATGTTTGGCGGTGAATTAACTGCAACATCGGGTTGGGGCGCTAAAATGTTCTACGGTGCTTGTTTCTTCCTACCAATTTACGCAACTGTGTTTGCTGTAGGTGGTTTCTGGGAAGTACTATTTGCATCGATTCGTAAGCACGAAGTTAACGAAGGTTTCTTCGTAACATCGGTACTATTCGCACTTATTCTGCCAGCGACGATTCCTCTTTGGCAGGTAGCACTAGGTATTACCTTTGGTGTGGTAATGGCGAAAGAAGTATTTGGTGGTACAGGCCGTAACTTCTTAAACCCAGCACTTGCTGGTCGTGCGTTCCTATTCTTCGCATACCCTGCTCAAATCTCAGGTGATACTGTGTGGACAGCGGTAGATGGTTTCTCTGGTGCGACTATGCTAGGCCAAGCGGTTGTTGGTAGCGTTGACTACAGCAACATGGAGCTATGGTGGAATGCATTCTACGGTTTCGTTCAAGGTTCTGTAGGTGAAACGTCGACACTAGCACTGATGATTGGTGGTTTAGCACTAATTTACTTCCGTATCGCTTCATGGCGCATCGTACTAGGTGTGTTTGCAGGTATGGTTGCAATGTCATTCCTATTAAATGGTATCGGCTCTGAAACCAATAACATGTTCGCTATGCCTTGGCATTGGCACCTAGTGCTAGGTGGCTTCGCATTTGGTATGTTCTTCATGGCGACCGACCCAGTTTCTGCATCTTTCACAGATAAAGGTAAGTGGGCATACGGTATTCTTATTGGTGTAATGGTTGTATTAATCCGTGTTGTAAACCCTGCATACCCAGAAGGTATGATGCTAGCAATTCTATTTGCTAACTTGTTTGCACCGTTATTCGACCACTTTGTAGTTCAGTCGAACATCAAGAGGAGATTGGCTCGTGGCTAGTAATAACGAATCTATCGGCAAAACACTTGGTGTTGTAGTTGGCTTATGTTTAGTGTGCGCGGTAGTTGTATCGCTTGCCGCTGTGCAACTTCGTCCACTACAGCAAGCAAATAAAACACAAGACGTTCAGCGCAATATTCTAGCTGCTGCTGGTTTTGCTGACGTTAAAAATGTGTCTGAAACATTTAATGCAAACATTGAAGCTCGCGTTGTTGATATGAAAACAGGTGACTTCGTTGACACTGATCCAAACAGCTTTGATTTTGAAATGACTAAGTTCGATGCTAAACGCAGCATCAAACTAGACAAGCAAGACGACAAAGCAGGTGTTCAGCGCATGACAACTGAGTCGCCAGTTTATTTTGCAAAAAATGATAGCGGTAAAGTAGAAACAATCATTCTACCAGTTCAAGGTTACGGCCTTTGGGGTATTATGTATGGTTTCTTAGCGTTAGATACTGATACTAAAACAGTTAAAGCGATTAACTTCTACAAGCACAATGAAACGCCGGGTCTAGGTGGTGAAATCCAAAACCCTAAGTGGACTGCGACTTGGGAAGACAAGCAATTACCAGTTGATATCGTAAAAGGTACAGCGGGTAACAATGTGCATAAAGTGGATGGTTTATCAGGTGCGACACTTACCTCTGTAGGTGTTGATAACACATTCAAGTTCTGGACAAGCGATAAAGCATTCGGTCCATTCCTTGCGAAAGTACGTGAAGGAGCATTGAACTAATGGCAAATTCAAAAGAAATGAAAGAAGTTTTATTGGGTCCAGTTTTTGCAAACAACCCAATTGCACTTCAAGTACTGGGCATTTGTTCTGCATTAGCAGTAACTTCAAGCCTTAAAAATGCGCTTATCATGTCAATCGCATTGACATTAGTAACGGCTTTCTCGAGCTTATTCATCTCGATGATCCGTAACCATATTCCATCAAGCGTACGTATTATCGTACAGATGACGATTATTGCATCATTAGTAATTGTTGTTGACCAAACGCTACAAGCGTTTGTTTACGCAACAGCGAAAGAGCTTTCGGTATTCGTTGGTCTAATCATTACTAACTGTATTGTAATGGGCCGCGCGGAAGCATATGCAATGAAGTCGCCACCAATGATGTCTTTCCTAGACGGTATCGGTAATGGTCTTGGTTACTCAGTAGTACTACTAACTGTTGGTTTCATTCGTGAACTATTCGGTAAAGGTACGCTGTTTGATGTTGAAATCTTACCATTAGTTTCTGAAGGTGGTTTCTATCAGCCAATGGGTCTTCTAATTCTTCCACCAAGTTCTTTCTTCATCATTGGTTTATTCATTTGGGTACTTCGTACTTATAAGAAAGACCAAGTAGAGAAAGCATAAGAGGTAAGAGATGGAACATTATATTAATCTATTTATCAAAGCGGTTTTCATTGAAAACTTAGCGCTTTCTTTCTTCCTAGGTATGTGTACATTCCTAGCGGTATCAAAGAAAGTTACTACCTCTTTAGGTCTTGGTGTTGCTGTAATCTTCGTATTAGGTGTTGCAGTACCAGTAAACAACTTGGTTTACCACAACTTGCTTGCACCTGGTGCTCTTGAGTGGTTAGGTTACCCTGAAGCTGACTTAAGCTTCCTTAAATTCCTAACATTCATCGGTGTTATCGCAGCACTTGTGCAAATCCTTGAAATGGCACTTGATAAGTTCTTCCCACCGCTATACAACGCGCTGGGTATCTTCTTACCACTTATCACCGTAAACTGTGCGATTTTTGGTGCAGTAGCATTCATGGTTGAGCGTAACTATAACTTCACTGAATCAGTTGTATTTGGTATTGGTTCTGGTGTTGGTTGGGCGCTTGCAATTGTTGCACTAGCGGGTATTCGTGAGAAGATGAAGTATGCTGATATTCCTGATGGTTTACGTGGTTTAGGTATTACCTTTATTACTGTAGGTCTTATGGGTCTTGGCTTTATGTCATTCTCTGGTATTTCACTTTAAGGTAGCGAGGAAACTATACGATGGAAACAGTTGTATTAGGCGTAAGCATGTTTATCGCTATTGTTGTGATCTTAGTCCTGATTATCATCGCGGCTAAATCAAAACTAGTACCTAGCGGTAACGTAACGATTGGTGTTAATGGTGATCCTGAAAAAGCGATTATCACACAACCAGGTTCAAAACTTTTAGGCGCATTAGCCGATGCAGGTATTTTCGTATCATCTGCATGTGGTGGCGGTGGCTCATGTGGTCAGTGTCGCGTAGACGTTCATTCAGGTGGTGGTGACATTCTGCCAACTGAGCTTGACCATATTACTAAAGGTGAAGCACGTGAAGGTTGTCGTTTAGCGTGTCAGGTTGCTGTTAAAGGCGACATGGAAATTGAACTTGAAGAGTCAATTTTCGGTGTTAAAAAGTGGGAATGTGAAGTTATCTCAAACGATAACAAAGCAACGTTCATTAAAGAGCTTAAGCTTGCAATTCCTGATGGTGAATCTGTACCATTCCGTGCAGGTGGTTACATCCAGATTGAAGCACCAGCTCACCATGTTAAATATGCTGATTTCGATGTTCCTGAAGAATATCGTGGCGATTGGGAGCACTTTGGCTTCTTTGGCCTTGAGTCTAAAGTTGATGAAGAGACTATCCGTGCATATTCAATGGCTAACTACCCAGAAGAAGAAGGCATTATCATGCTTAACGTGCGTATTGCTACGCCGCCACCGCGTGATTTAAGCTTACCTTGCGGTAAGATGTCATCTTACATTTGGTCACTTAAAGCAGGTGACAAGGTGACTATCTCTGGTCCGTTCGGTGAGTTCTTCGCGAAAGAGACAGACGCAGAAATGGTATTCGTAGGTGGTGGTGCAGGTATGGCACCAATGCGTTCACACATTTTCGACCAGCTTAAGCGTCTTAACTCTGACCGTAAGATGAGCTTCTGGTACGGTGCGCGTTCTAAGCGTGAGATGTTCTATGTTGAAGATTTCGACGGCCTACAGGCTGAGAATGATAACTTCGTATGGCATTGTGCATTATCAGATCCACAGCCAGAAGATAACTGGGAAGGTTACACAGGCTTTATCCATAACGTTCTTTATGAAAACTATCTACGTGATCATGAAGCCCCGGAAGACTGTGAATACTACATGTGTGGTCCGCCGATGATGAACGCGGCAGTAATTAACATGCTGAAAGACTTGGGTGTTGAAGATGAAAACATCCTACTTGATGACTTCGGTGGTTAATTTACAGGTAAAAAGATAAATTTTTACGATACTATTCAGGCTCCTAAATCGACTATAATGATTTAGGAGCCTTTTTTATTACAAGATAATAAGTTTATGAAACGAATATACTATTTTGCTTTTTTTCTGATTCTAATGACCTTAGTTGGCTGTGAACAGGCGGCTAAAGAAACCAAGATGCAAGAGGTATTGTTGCAAGGCAAGACCATGGGCACAACCTTCACAATTAAGGTATTTGTGCCAGAACAAAGAGTGCAGGAACTTAGCCTATTCAGTGAGGTAACAAGCCTGTTGAAAGACGTAAACCAATCGATGTCTACGTATATTCCTGATTCTGAAATCAATCAGTTTAACCGTTTAGCTGCGCATCAAAACTTTCCAATTTCTGAAGATTTACGCCGCGTTACTGCTGAGTCAATTCGTTTAGGGTTAAGTACGAAGACACTTGATGTGACTATGGGGCCATTAATTGATTTATGGGGTTTTGGGCCTGACAACCGCCCTGAAACCATTCCGAGCGATGATGTGATTGCTGAAATAAAGCAGCATATTGGTGTTGATAAGCTCAAGCTATCAGAACAAGGCCTGATGAAAACAGTTGAAGGACTAGAGATTAGTTTCTCAGCTACCGCTAAAGGCTTTGGTATTGATAAAGTAGCCGAGTATTTAGATTCACTGTCGTTAACTAATTATATGGTTGAAATTGGCGGCGAAATTCGTACTTCAGGTCACAAGCCAAACAACGTGCCTTGGGTATTGGCTATCGAACAACCAGATAGTGAACCTGGTACACGTGAGTTTCATAAGTTAATTCGCGTAAATGACATTGCTATGGCAACTTCAGGTGACTATCGTATATTTTACGATGTTGATGGCGTACATTACTCTCATCTTATACACCCTGAAACGGGCAAGCCGGTGCGTCAGGACTTAGTTTCGGTAACAGTGCTTCATGCGTCAGCAATGACAGCGGACGGCTTAGCAACCGCGCTAACTGTAATGGGCACAGAGCAAGCGAAACAATATGCAGAGCAACATAACCTGGCAGTATACTTAATTAGTAAAACGCCAGAAGGTCTAGAAACCTACGCTAGCAACGCGTTTCAGCCGTACCTGTAAGTTATTTATTTGCTTTACGGAGCAGCTAAGAGTTTTACGCTGCTCAATTTGCATATTTGAGAGTGAGACGGTTTTGAGTTTTGGATTGCTTTGGGTCAAGTATTAGCCAATTCAATATTACATTTTTTGTCTTGAGCGCGTATAATTGCGACACTTTTTTAAGGGGCCAACTATGTCTATATTTTTTCTTACTTTTGGATTACTCGTTATTATTGCACTAGCAATGGCTGTGGGTGTAATTGTACAAAAGAAATCAATGGCGAGTAGCTGTGGTGGCTTAGGTGCCATGGGCATAGATAAAGTATGTGACTGCGACGACCCATGTGAAGCACGTAAACAGCGTTTAGCGAAAGAACGTCGCTGGAATAAAGACCGCATTATCTAATCATTATAAAAAAGGCCATTAATTGATGGCCTTTTACTTATTTATCTATATCTATTTGCAATTCTACTGCCTGTAACAGGTCGTAGGTATTGGCCTGGGTCACTAAAGCCAAAGATTTTACTCATCTTAGTTGAAACCTTTTCATCGCCCTTCATTGCAGGCTCAAAACGCCATTCTTTAAGGGCGCGTGCAATGGAGCGCTTGAATCGGCTATTTACATTACCGCTATACTCTATATCTCTAATATGACCTTGCTCATCAATAGTAAATGTTACTGCAACATCCACGTGATTCTGTCGTGATGATGGCATTCTTGGGTGCTCAGGAATAACCGAATGAATAAGCTTGGCGCTAGTAAATTTTGGCTCTACAGCCACCTTTGTTTTTTCGGGCAATTTTTTTACCACTGGCGCAGCAGCTAACTTTTCAAAGTGTTTAGTTTTTGCAACCGATGGCGCTTTAACAGGTGAGGTTGTTTTAGCCGCTAATTGATTACTATTATGCTTGCTATCTAGCTGGGGTTTTACTTCAGTCGATTCAATAGTGTTAGCTGTTTGAGCTTCTTCAACTACTGCTGACTTAGGTTTTTGCTCTGTTTGTTTACTTGCTAATTTTTGCTGTTTAGCAGCCTCTTTTCCTTTTTTGTTAGTAACGCTACTTTTGTTTGTGTCACGCGTTTTTGAGAGCGAACTTTCCTTTGATGTTAATTTGCGTGCAGGTTTTGTGTCGCTCACTGTTTTTTTAGTTTGAGTATGCGTTTTATTCGTTGGTTTCCCTACGGTAGTACTTTTAATCGATGCTTTTTCTATAGCGTCTTCTTCTACTTTAGCAACTGTTGTTTCAAACGCTTTACTGGCTTGTTGTTCTTTGTTGGTTTGCTGTTTTTTATTGTTTTGCTGAGCAATAGGCTGTTGAGGCTTTTTATTTTCAGTAATCTTTGCGTCCAGCACCATAACATGTTGCTGGTTAGTTTGTGGAACTGGCGCCGGCTCGGTTTGTGTCATTGCTATAACTTTAGAGGCAGTAAAGATACTTGGAATAACGAATGCTGCCGCAAGTGCGGCGAGCCATTGGTTACCATAGCGTGGTGCGCAGCTATGCTGACCTACGGCGCGATGAATACGTGATGATAAGTCACCACCTGTTGCTGCCATGGCAAGCTCAGGAATATTGTGTCTAAGCGCTTCTGCTTCAGCTAATGCTCTGGCGTAAACTAACTGGTTACCACAGTGGTGGATTGCTAAATCATCACAGCAATACTCACGTTCTTGTCGAATTTGTTTAGAAATCCACTTTACTGCAGGGTGGAAGAATAATACTAACTCAACAAATGTTTGTACTAGGTTGACTAAATAATCGTAACGTTTGATATGTGCAAGCTCGTGTGCCATTAGCATTTCTAGTTGGGCGATTGATAATCCGCTTGCCAAATTTGCTGGGAGCAACACCACGGGTTTTATCCAGCCAATTGCCATAGGCACGTGCGCTGTTAATGATATAACCAAACTAGCACGTTTAGTTACAAAAAGGAGCGCTTTAAGCTGGTTGAAAATTAACTCTAGCTTATCTGATGGCTGCACAATATTGGTTGTTGTAAGCCTATGCACTTGCAGCATTTGCAAAGTGAGGCGCATGCTTAACACAATAATACCAGTCATCCACAACACAGCAACTAGAGGTGTAAAATCAGCTAATTGAAGCTGATGTGCAGTGTTAGATATACCAGAAGCTGCTATTGGTGATGCAATAACGTCATTTGTTGTAAATGTGCTTACATTAATTATTTCGTCAGGTTGCGACAGAACATAAAAAGTAACGGTTGGCGCAATAACACAAAGCATTAAACAGAATAATGAGAAAATATATCGGAATTGGCTGTGCTTATTGCTGGTAAGTTTATTTACACAAAAAAGTAGGCCCGCAATAACTAAGCCTTGCCATAAAAAATGTAAAAGCGTGAGAGAAATAAAATAGAGAGTATTACTTGCTAATAATGAGGGCAGTATATCCATAACGTTTGCTTACTTATTATTTTTTTCGAGAGAATCTAACAGAGTACGAATTTCATTAATTTCTTTAGTACTGGCTTTTTCGTCGCCAAGTGCGCGCATCACCAGATCAAAACGTGATCCACCAAACGCTTTGTTAACAATGTCTGACAGTAAAGATGATTGAGTGTGTTCCACAGAATATGCCGCGCTGTAGACATGCGCACGAGTTGACTCATCTCGTGTAACAAGGCCTTTTTCGTGCATGATTTGCAGCATTTTAAGCACAGTGGTGTAGCCTATTTTTTGGCTTTCACTGATATGTTCATGCAAAGTACGAACAGTGGCGGGTTGAATACGCCATAGCACATTAAGAATGTTGAGTTCTGCACTTGTTGGTACGCGTTTATTCTTATTCATAATTACGTCGCTTTTCGTAGATTGTTATTTACTCTACGAGATAGAGTTTATTTGTCAACCAATTAATCCTTGCATGTTCTGCTTGTAACGTCGGGATAAATTGAGATTGGCGCCGTCTTTTAAGGTAACAATATAGTCGCCGTTATCAGTAGGGCGAATTTCGCGTATTGCTTGCTTTTTGATGATCGCAGAGCGATGGATGCGAATAAAGCCAAATGGCGATAGCTGCTGTTCCATTGAAGATAATGTTTGGCGATGTAAAATCGTTCGCTCATCTTGGTTGAGGTGCAATTCAACGTAGTTTCCAGCGCCGCCAACCCAAGAAATTTCATCAGGTGTTAAAAATTTTATTCTACCGGCGTCTTTTAAAACGATTTGCTGGTCATCTAATTGGTTAGTCGAAAACCGTTGTACCAGTGAGCTCATCAACTCAAATTGCTGTTTTTCAGGCGCGAGTATTCTGGCTAGCTTATCTAATGTTTTGCCTAAACGAGAATTGACCATTGGCTCTAAAATAAAATCAAATAAATCACATTCAAATGCCTTAGCTGCATCAACGCGATTGCTTGATAATAATATGATTTCAGTTGAGTCTGCTAATGATTGAAGAGTAGGCCAATCATGTTCTTGAATAAGCTCATTTTGTACAAACAGTACTTTGGCACTGGTTTTTTTACAGGCTGCTATTAATTTGGCAAAACAAGATTCAACATTTGTTAGCTCAAAAAGTGAGTTGTCGATTTGTTGTGACAGAATGTCTGAGAATGTTGGGTCGTTGTGACCGACGACTAGATTGTATCTATCCATTTTATCCACCTAATTACGATGCCTTTCGTAATTAATATTACGAAACTTGTCGTAATAGTCAACGAATAAATGTAAGTTGATTTAAATGTATTGATTTAAAAGGGTTTTAAAGAAAAGGGCGAAACACTTCGCCCTTACACATATTAATTTTTTAACTGCTCAAGAGCGTGCTCGCCCCAGCCTGTTAGTTGATTATTTTTAAACACAAGCGGCGTACATTCGTCTTTTGTTGTTTTACCGTCAGAATGAATAGAGTTTGTTGCGTAGTAAAGAACGCGATATTCAGTGTCGTTTTGTTTTACTAGCTCAGAAAAATTTGGCGTACCAAGTTTATTGAACACGTGTTGATACTCTTTTCCAATTTCCATATTGGCAATCGCTTTGCGGTTTTTTTCGTGGGTTCTTTCCCAGCTAGATGAGTAGTCTGATTTGCCTTCACCGCCTACCGCAACAACACAGCCTGTTAAAAGTGGCAATGTGAGCGCTGATGCTAAAACTAAGTATTTCATAGAAGATCCTTGAATGATATTTCAAATATTATAATTTTCTAGTTATTAGCAGAAATAGTGCCAAAAAATTAAATTTTTATTTATCAGTTTGTTACTATTTTTATAATTTCTGGTTTTGGTGATATTTACGAAATTTTAGTGACTTTGACTAGTTACCATCGCCGTATATTCGCTTTTTTCAAGGTGTGGTTTAATCCTCGCTTTCTGTGGATATTTATTGTACCTAAATGAATATTTACAAAACTTCAATACTCTGCTTATGCTGTTATCTGCATTCATTTTCTTATCAATAAAATGAATGCAGATAAAGGCATCTTAAAACTTAACACGCCGCAAAATAAAAACTTGCTGAATCAAATAAGTTTGATACATAATAAACTGTATATATAAACAGTGTTTTGTGATTTTGAAAAAATTTATACATATTGATATGGATTGTTTTTATGCAGCAGTCGAAATGCGAGACAATCCAGAGTTGAGAGGTAAGCCAATCGCAATTGGCGGTAAACACCGTCGTGGTGTGTTGGCAACCGCAAACTATATTGCGCGTCAATATGGTGTGCGCTCAGCAATGTCTAACTATAAAGCGTTGCAACTGTGTCCAGAATTACTGATTGTTCCCGGTAGAATGGCAGTATACAAAGAAGTGTCTAATCAAATTAGAGAGATTTTCGCCAAATACACAGATCTAATTGAACCGCTTTCTTTAGATGAAGCCTATTTAGATGTAACCGATTGCACACAGCACTCAGGCAGCGCAACACTTATCGCTAATGCGATTCGTGATGAGATTTTTGAAACAACAGGTTTAACGGCGTCGGCGGGAATCGCACCCATTAAATTTGTGGCGAAAATTGCCAGTGATGAAAACAAACCAAATGGCTATTGTTTGATCCCTCCTCATCGGGTGCAAGGGTTTTTAAAAGCGCTTAACCTTAAAAAAATTCCTGGTGTAGGTAAAGTAACCTTAGAGAAATTGAATGCATCAGGTTTGTTTGTTGGTGAAGATGTATTAAACCTCGGTTTAAATCAAATGCAGGTAAAGTTTGGCACTTGGGGTGCTGAGTTATTTAAAAAGTGTAATGGTGAGGTGATTGGCAAAATAAATACATCACGTATTAGAAAGTCACTTTCAGTTGAGCATACCTACGAATATGATAAAACATCGCTAGAACAATGCTTAGCAGAGCTGCCAAAATTAAAAGATGAGCTTGATACAAGGCTACAAAGTAAAGGGCTGTTAAACAAAGTGTCTAAGCTTTCGGTAAAAGTTAAGTTTAACGATTTTGTTTCAACAACCGCGGATTACAGCTGCACGCATTTAGATGATGATATTTTTACGCGTTTAATCGAAAAAGCCTACTTACGAGGCGGAAATAAAGGCGTGAGATTACTCGGTTTAGGTGTTGGTTTGTCTGAAAATAGCTACGAACAAGAGCAGCTTGCAATGTTTGAATCTTGATTTTTATAAATTTGCCCTCATATTTAAGCCATCTTTTCTAAACTTACGCGTTAACATTATGCGTATTTATTCGTTCAGTAAGGTTCAAAAATGACTTCACCAAAGGCCCTGCAAGCGGCATCAACTTCAGATCTACCTCAATATGTTGATAGTTTAATTATTATCTCGCCAGACTTGGCACTGCTCCCAAATGATTTTCGCGATAGCGTAATGGTTACCGCGCAATTCGATAAGCGCATAGGCCAAAAAGCACTATTGTTGGTGAATGACAATGCACCTGGAAAACGTTTAGTGATTGCACCAACAGGTCCTTTAGAGCGTGACTATGACGATGTGCGTCGCTATTTCGATGCGGCGAAACAAGGTGTATTAGAAGCAAAACAAGCGGGTGCAACAAACCCTGCAATTTTAGTCTTGGGGCAATTAGATGATCGTTATCAGCAAGCTACAACCGTTGCGTATTTAGGTGCTTGCCAAGCATTATGGCAACCTCTAGAAGCACGTGAATTCCACGGTGCGGCAATTGAACCAGTTCAGTCTATTACTGTTGTTGGCGAATTTGATAGCCACTATGCAAATGCTATTGCACAAGGTCAGTACGCTGCGCGCGACCTTTGCGGTACTGAACCCGAGCGTATGGCACCTCCTAAATTTGCAGAATACTGTGAAAGCTTGTTTGCCAACAGTGCAGTGTCGGTAGAGGTGATTTCAGATACTCAATTTATTGATAAAAATTACCCGATGCTTAGCACTGTAGCCCGCGCATCATATGCGGTTGAGCGTCATCACCCGCGTGTTGTTAAACTTGAATATGTGCCTGAAGGCGATATTGAACGTACGCTATTATTTGTTGGTAAAGGCCTTGTTTACGACACAGGTGGTGCAGACTTAAAAGTAGGTGGTGCAATGGCGGGCATGAGCCGTGATAAAGGTGGCGCTGCTTCCGTTGCTGGCTTTATGAAGAGTATTGCAGAGCATCAACCTAAAGGGGTTAAAGTAGTAGCCTATTTAGCAATTGTTCGTAATTCGATCGGCTCTGACTGTTTTGTACCAGATGAAATTATCACTAGCCGTGAAGGCGTGCGCGTACGTATTGGTAATACTGATGCGGAAGGGCGCTTGGCAATGGGCGACCTATTAAGTGAAATTAAAGATGTTGCTAAGGGTGAAGTTAACCCTGTTGTATTTACCGTTGCAACATTAACAGGACACGCTGCACGAGCAATGGGCCCTTATACTGCGCTTGTTGAAAATGGTGCATCAAGAGCGCTGAACTTATCGCACAATATCGCAACGCAAGGTGATTTATGGGCTGATGGTTCTGAAGTATCGCGCGAACGCCGTGAAGACTATAGCTTTATCGCACCTAAAACGTTAGCGGACGATGTATTGTCGAGTAACAATGCACCATCAGCAATTACCGCCCGTGGTCACCAGTTCCCAATGGCGTTTTTGGCTGTGGCATCAGGCCTTGATAAGCACGGCGCAAACTCAGAGCTGCCAATTCCGTACATTCATGTGGATATTGCTGGTAGTGGTGTTGAGGGTGGCGACTGGCAACACGGCAAGCCAACAGCAGCATCACTTGCAAGTATTTACGCGACATTTTGTAAATAATCTTAGGTGCAAAGCTACTGCTTATCAGAGTCTAAGGTTAACTTATCTCAACTCGTGGTAAGACGTTAGTAATTGCATTTACCTATAAAAAGGCCGAACAACTGTTCGGCCTTTTTCGTTGTATCAATAAACTTTAGGGTCTGTTGATCTTTGCTGTTCTATTTTTGTTCTGTTTGAACGTGCTTTTATCGCGGCGCTCGATGTGTGGCCTAGTAATCTAAGCGAATATCGAGCAACAATGAGAAAAGTGCGCTCAAAAGAACCGTTCGGCAGCGCTTGATTGGCTTTTCTACTGTGTTATCGGCTGACTCACATAGAATAACTATGCCACGCAGCCTCTGCCTTGTATAAAACCCAATCAAACTGCTGCAAAAACTAACTTGAAAGATCAACAGACCCTAGTATTACTCTAATTTAAAGCGATTGACCACAGCATTCATTTGTTCACTGCTGGCTATCAGCTCATTGCTTGCGCTATTTAATTGATGGGTGTTATTGAGTGACTCATCTGCCATGCCTGCTAATTCATTGATGCGCATATTTGCTTCGCTAGCTGCTTGGCTTTGCTCTTCTGTTGCACGGGCAATTTGGCTATTCATTTCAGAAATCACATTCATTAACTCATCGATTTGATTGAGCACCTCATCGGCTTGACTTGCCTGAGTAACAGTATCGCGAGAGGTTGACTGTGACGCACTTACCGCAGACACCGCTTCTTGTGCGCCTTGCTGTAACTTTTGGATCATTTGTTGAATTTCTTCCGTGCTTTGCCCTGTACGACTAGCAAGTGTTCTTACTTCATCTGCAACTACTGCAAAACCACGCCCTTGTTCACCTGCGCGTGCGGCTTCAATTGCTGCATTTAATGCAAGTAAATTGGTTTGTTCTGCAATGCCTCTAATTACATCCAGTACAGCGCCAATGTTGTCACTTTCTGCGGCGAGTGAGGCAACGACGTCACTTACATGGTCAATATTATTCGATAGCGATTCTATTTGACTGATAGTTTTAGTGACGACCTCTTTACCTGCTTGTGTGTTTTCTCTAGCTTGATTTGCAGCTTGCTCTGCAGCATTTGCGTTATCACTTACTTCTCTTATCTGTGCGGTCATTTGCTCCATTGCAGTTGCCACTTGGGTGGTATTATCAGACTGCATTTGGATATATTCTTGGCTGTTATCACTGGTTTTTGACACTGTGTTTGCTTGCACTAGAACTTGCTCTGAGGCACTTGCGACTTGTTCTAATGAGTCGCGTATTTTGTCTGAGTATTGATTGAAGTAGCCAGAAAGTCGCGCAATTTCATCATTACCATCAGTGGTGAGCTTTCGCGTTAAGTCGCCTTCACCTTGCGCAACATCTTTCATTAGTTTCGTTGCTTCAATCGTGGGAGTAATAATACTTTTACCAATTAAATATGCCGCTACGCCGACAATTAAAATAATTAAAAGCGCTTCAATTAATAACGCAGTTGCCTGCTGCACAAATAATTTATTGAGGTTGTCTAGGTAAATGCCAGAGCCGATGATCCAGCCCCATGGCTTAAAACCTTTTACATATGAAATTTTGTCAACGGGTTCATCTGCCCCCGGCATCGGCCACTGATATGGTACAAAACCTTCGCCTTGTTGTCTGACGATATTGGCCATATCGACAAATAATCGCACGCCATTGGGATCTTTCACGTTACTGAGTGATTTGCTATTAAGTTCAGGTTTAATCGGGTGCATGATCATATTTGGTGTGGTGTCGTTGATCCAATAGTAGTTATTACCTTCATATCGTAATTTACTAATGGTTGCTTTGGCTGCGTCTTTTGCTTGTTGCTCGCTGAGCTCACCGCTAATTTGTTTTGTGTGGTATGCGGCGATTACGCTGTGCGCGGCTTCAACGATGCTTTTGGTTTTTTGGTAGGATTCGTTTTTAAGTAAATCGTATTGAGAATTTAAGGTAGCGGCACTGAGCAAGGCGAGGCCGAGTATGATTAAGCCAACCAGTATGGCCAATCTTTGTTGAATGCTGATGCGGCGAAGTGTTGTCATAATGCCACCTTCCGGTTACGTTGAATGTTTTAATATTAGACTATAAATTTCGAAATATAATTTGACCTAAGACATTATTTTTATAAAAGAAATAGAAAAAGCGGGCAAGCCCGCTTTTCGTTTATAAGACTAATTGTGTAGCCGTTACTGTTTGAAGTGACGGTTAAAAAAGTCGGTGATCGTTTGGTGTAGGTGAGTTTGTACTTTCTTACCTCGCAAGCTGTGCTTTGAGCCAGGATAAGTCATCATTTCAAACTGTTGTGCGTTGTCTTGCAACTGCTTAAATAACTTAGTTGCGTGAGTAAACAGTACGTTGTCGTCTGCCATGCCGTGATAGATCATCAGAGGGCCAGAGAGTCCTTCCGCATACGGGAAAACTGCACTTTGGTCATAGCCTTTAGCATTGGTTTGTGGGTGACCTAAATAACGCTCGGTGTAATGAGTATCGTAAAGAGCCCAGTCAGTTACCGGTGCACCAGATACGCCAGCTTTAAAGTAGTCGCCAGCTTTAAACATTGTCATTAACGCCATGTAACCGCCGTAACTGTGGCCATAAATACCAATACGCTCAGGGTCAACAAAATCTAAAGTACGTAAGAACTCGACGCCTTTGATTTGATCTTGTACTTCAACTTCACCTAAGTGTTTGTAGATTGGATCTTCAAACTTTTTACCTCGGTTGTATGAACCACGGTTATCCAATTGGAATACAATGTAACCTTGCTGCACCATGTATTGGAAGTAGAGGTTTTTACTGCGCCAACTATTAGTAACACGCTGTGCATGAGGACCACCATAAACATTAACCATTACTGGGTATTTTTTACCAGCCTCAAGCGTTTTTGGCTTAAATAAACGGTAATGCATTTGTTGGCCGTCATCAGCTTTTAATGTACCGTATTCTGGTTCAACTAGGTCGTTTAAATACGGTGTAAGAGGGTGGTTGTTATCAAGGCGATTCGGTTCTAACAAAGTAATAAAATTACCTAGGTTGTCACGTAACGATACTTGTGCCGGTTGGTTTACACTTGAGCTGCGGTCAATAAAAGTTTTGTTATCCTTCGCCATAACTACCGAATGGAATTTACCTGTGTCGGTTAAACGGCGAGGTTTTGATTTTTCAAATAACTTAGCCGAGTAAAGGTGGCTCTCAAGTGGTGTGTCAGCACGGCCTGAAAAGTAAATAAGGCCATTTTCTTCGTCAATGCTCTTAATGCTTTCAACAATCCAATCACCTTGCGTGAGTTGACGCACTAGGGTGCCATCTACTTTATAAAGGTATAGATGTTTAAAACCATCGCGCTCAGATGCCCAGACAAAATGCTTTTTATCATTTAAAAAACGCAAATCAAAATGCAAGTTAATCCAAGTGTCGTTGGTTTCAGAGAGTGCAACTTTTTGCTTTTTGCTTTCACTGTTATAAAAACGTAACTCTAAACGTTGTTGAGAACGGTTTTGCCATTGGTATGAGAGAGTTTTGTCGTCGTTTAACCATTTAGCACGTGCAAGATAGATGTCTTTATCTTCGCCCATATCAACCCAGTCAATCTGCTGCGAGTTAAGGTTAACTACACCTAGTTGAATATCAACATTATTGGTGCCGGTGAACGGGTAGCGCTGATTAAAGAGTTTCACTTCGTCAGCGTAAATTTCGTTGCGAATAGCTTCAGCAACAGGTGACTCATCAATACGAGTGAACGCGATTTTTGCTTCATCGCCGCTCCACCAATAACCTGTCATTCGGCTCATTTCTTCTTGCGCAACAAACTCGGCCATACCGTTTTTAATGGTATCTGCACCGTCGGTTGTTAGCTGAACTTCTTTACCCGTTGTTAGGTTTTGTACATATAAGTTCTGCGCACGAATATAAGATACAAAATTACCTTTTGGTGAAATCTTGGCATCGGTTTCGAACTCTGGTGTATCGGTAAGTTTGCGTGATTGCTGTTTATCTAGATCGTAATAATAAATATCACCATTTAGTGGGAATAAAAGCGCTTTGCCGTCTTTAGACCAAATGTACTCCATAATGCCTTTACCGAATACGCGCATACGTTCACGACGCGCTTTTTCTTCATCTGATAAAGTTTCTGGACCTGAAAAAATACTGTTTGAATCAACTAATACTCGATTGGTTTTATCTTTTAGGTTGTATTCCCATAAGTCGTAACGGTTGTAGTCTTCTTTTTTGCCTTGCAGATAGGTTACACGGCTACCATCAGGTGAAAATTTTAACTTTACCGGTGCTTTTCCTGCCAAACTTGGATCAGAAAAAATGCGCTCAAGAGACAGTGGCTGAGCCAGTGCACTCGTGCTGATCAAGCTTGCACTTGCCAAAGCAATCAATCTTTTATTCATTATTTACTCTTAGTTGCTGTTATGTGTGATAACCAGATGGTATGAAGATATAGAATTAATGGCAACAAATTGCTATAAACGACGTAAACAAATTATAAGGTAATGTGATGTTTGAATTAGCAAAAGAGCTAAAACGCGATTGTATAGAGATTGCCGATTGGTCACTTTGTAAAGTGCTGTTGATGAATGATAGCCAATATCCCTGGTTTATTTTGGTACCCAAGGTAGAGGGGGCGCGGGATATTATTGATTTAACAGAGCCGCAGCAGAATCAATTACAACTTGAGTCACGTCAATTACAGCATTTAATTCGTGAGGTATTCTCGCCTTATAAATTAAATGTGGCAGCGCTTGGTAATGTAGTGGAGCAATTACATATTCATCACATTGCGCGTTACCAAAACGATATTGCATGGCCACAACCTGTATGGGGAGCTTTCCCAGTGAAACCATATAGTAACGAACAATTACTACAATTAATTGAGCAATTTAACTTAACTGAATAAATTGTTTAGCGCAGCAAAATTTATAGGCTAAGCTTAGAGCGTGTTGACCTTTTCTGTCTGTTTCTGCAGCCGTTTGTTTGGCATTTAGACGAGGCAGAGCGATTGTGGTGTAGTTATTTTACATAAATGAGCGATAACGCAGTATAAATGCCAAACAAGCGCTGCCAATAGGGTTCAACCCAAACCGTTGTGCTTTTTGTTGTCGCTTTTTGACTTAGTCCACTAGGTCTACAAAGCGACGCCGCAATCAAAACGGTTTGGATTTGAACAGAATTTAGACCGTAAAGATCAACACGCTCTTAAAACGCTTTGAAATATAACATAAAACTACTTAAATATGCTGGTAAAGACCTGTTGGTTAATCGGTGCAACGAGTTCGCTTGAGCAAACAGAAAATTATAAAAAGGACGATCTTTATATGTCGACAGAAAACGCATTACTTACCATTTTGGTTGAAAAAATTAACAATGATACTCTGGTATTACCAACCCTTCCGGAAGTTGCAGTAAAGGTAAGAGAAGCTGCTGACAACCCTGAGATTAATTTAATGGATATGGGAGATGTTATTGCTCATGATCCGGCACTTTCTGCGCGTATGATTAAAGTAGCCAATAGTGCATTTTTAGGACGTGCCGTTAAAGTATCAACACTTAATCAAGCGGTAACACGAATTGGTTTAAGTCAAATTAAAAACATTGCTACAGCAATGGCAATGGAACAACTATTTGTTTCAAAAAACAAAGTGGTAAAAGAGTATTTATCCAAAAGTTGGCAAAAAACAGTTGATGTCGCGTCATCGGCAATTACGCTGTTAAGCCTGCATTTAAAAGATAATAAGCACAGCTCGCTAAACATCGACACCATTACCTTGGCATCGCTAGTTTATAACATTGGTATTTTACCAATTTTAACCGAAGCAGAGCGCCACCAAGAGGTGTTTGCCAACCCACAATTTTTAGCGCAAGCGATTCAAAAACTCGGTGGCCGTATCGGTGGTCATATTATGCGTGCGTGGGATTTTACTGACGAGTTTGTGGAAGTGGCAGAGCTTTGGGCAAACCCAGAATATAAGCCTGAAAACCCATGCTATGTTGATTTTATTCGCATGGCGGCAATTAGTGAAGGCCTGCTTAATGTTGCAGATAAAGAAAAGTCGTGGCAAGCCTATGTAGATAAAGATGTGCTCAGTGATGTAAGTGTTTTAGAGAGTGAGGAATACTCAGAACTACTCAATGATGTAAAATCAATGTTTGCCTAACAACTATCAACTATCAACTAACAACATCACATAGCATGTTATGTGATGTTGCTATTCCGCCGCAGTTTGACTCGCGAGTTGCATCGGCTTATCGCCGATTAACTCCGATACAGGCACCAGTTCAATACCTTGCTCTTTTAATGCCGTAATAGCATGGGGCAGGAATTTAATGGTTTCTGGGTAGGGGTGAGCAATGGCGATACCGCTTCCTGACTTTTTAGCAATATGAATTAATTGCTTTAAGCGAAACATCATCTGTTTTTCATTTGGAATATTATCTAAAAATACCTGACGAGATGCACTAGCAACGCCAAACAGCTTAGCCATATTCTGCGCTTGACTGTCTTTGGTAGTTTTACTATCAATAAAAAACAGTGAGCGTTCACGTAGGATCTCCATGGTCCACGCCATAGGTACTACCTTTTGCGTTAAAAACGAGCCCATATGATTATTGATGCCGATTACATCAGGGTAATCATTCAATGCTTCAACCAATTGGGTTTGCAGTGCCTGTTTGTCCATATCTGACGTAAGCGCGCCAGGTCCTAGCGCTTTACCACTAATTGCTTCCATTGGCACATGCAGAATTACATCGCGCGATAATTGCGATGCTCTGGTTGAAAAAGGTTTAGCGTAAGGGGTATAAGGCAAAATTGCGTATGACAATTCACCCGAGATATCTAATGCCGTTAAGTCGTTAGCGTGGTTACCAATATCATCAATTAAAATCGCCACACGAGCAGCAAAACAATTGCTGCTGAAAAGGGTTACTGCTAGTAGAAACAAACAAGTAATTGAACGCACAGGTATTCTTATTATTCTTTTTAATTATTATACCAATTCACCTAAGTGCCTAAATATCTTAGTGGATACCTTCGAAACTCAGTCGCTTAACAAACGGGTATTAATTCAAGGCTCATCCTGAGCCTTTTTTGAAACTCTACTAATAATGACCTATTTTTCTAGTAATTGCCACGCTTTTTCAAGTTGTAGATCATGGACTTTGGCATTAATGAATGTCTCTGTTTGCGGCTCTGTAAAATCGCCATTATGGGCAAAGTTATGCTGTAAAACAGGGTGGTCAGGTAGTATGCCAGAACCTTCGATTGAGCGGCCGCTAGGGGTGTAATATTTAGCTGTCGTAAGTTTTAAAGCAGTTTGTCCATCACCCAGTGGAATAAGCGATTGCACAGAGCCTTTACCATATGAACGTGTACCCACTAATTGTGCTCGTTGGTTGTCTTGCAGCGCACCGGCAAGAATTTCAGCAGCAGATGCAGACCCTTCGTTAATTAACACAATAATCGGCGCGCCGCCTAATACGTCCCCCTCTTGTGCATAATATTCTTGATTTGCTTCAGCAAAGCGCCCCTTGGTGCTGACTATGACGCCGCTTTCTAAAAATAAATCAGAGACTTCTATTGCACTATCAAGAATGCCACCAGGGTTGTCACGTAAATCGATAATTAGTCCGTTAATTTCACCGGCGACAATTTGCGAAAGATGGGCAAGCTCTTTGGCAACATCATACAAAGTATGATTGTTGAAATTGATAATGCGTAAGTAGGCGATACCTTGGCTGTTAATATTACCTTTTACGCTTTTGAGGTCGATTTTTTTACGTTCCACCTCGAAAAGTAATGGTTGTTCATGGCCATTTCGTGCAATGGTAAGTTTAACGTGTGGTTTTTGCTGCTGGTTAATTAATTTAGAGACTTGCTTGATTGGTTGGTTGATAACTGAAATATCGTTTACTTTCAGTAGAATATCACCTTTTGTTAAGCCAGCGGTTTGGGCAGGTGAGTTTTCAATCGCAGCCACAATTACAATGTGCTTCTCACGTTGCTCTACCTCTATACCTAATCCGGTGTAGCGGCCATTGGCAACATTAAACAAGGCTTCAAGTTCAGTTTGGTCAAGAAACTCAGAATGGGGATCGAGTTGTTTGAAAATGGATTCGATAGCATGTTGGTTAAGTTTGTTTGCGTCGATATCATCAACGTAAAAATGCTCGATATTGGCGAGCACTTCAGCCATCGAAATATGAGATGTAGTCTTCGCGTCAGCTGATACAGCCGACACCCAGTATAAACATGCTAAAGCACAGATTTTTAAACTATTAAGAAAAAAAGTCATTGGCTCACTCCTCAAATGAGGTGTAGCCAATTATGAATCCTAAATTCGTCTACACCATTTAATAGGGTTTACCGCTCTTCCCTTATGCCGTATTTCAAAGTATAGACTAGGATTTGATTGTCCACCGCTTTGTCCAATTAAAGCAATTTGTTCTCCGGCTCTTACTTTATCGCCAACTTCCTTCAAAAGCGCTTGGCTGTGGCCGTACAGGCTCATAAATCCTTTACCATGATCAATTACAATTACCCAGCCAAATCCTTTTAACCAATCGGCAAATAATACTTGTCCGTCGGCAATTGTTTTTACCGGTGCCCCTTCTTTACCGTTCATTAAAACGCCTTTCCAGCGCAGGCTACCGTGTTTTTTCTGGCCGAATCTGTGAGCTAATTTTCCGTGTGACGGCCAATCGAGTTTGCCTTTTTGTTTTTGTAGGCCAACTAACTTAACTTCGCTTTCTTTGATTTCTTGATTAAGTTGTTCAAGGGTTTGTTTTAGTACTTGCTCATTTTGCTTTAAATACACAAGTTGAGATTGGGTTTTTTGTAAGGTGCTTTTCAGCGATTGGTAATTCGCTTTTTGCTCTTTTTTGGCAACCAGTAGTTTTTCTTGCTGCTGCTGTTGCGTATTTAGCAGTTCTTCAAGTTGGGTTTGATTTTGTGCCAGTAATTGTCGGCTATTTTCTAATTCAATCAGTGTTGTTTTTAATTTTTCGAGTTCTTTTATGCGCGCGTTATTTAAATATTGATAGTAATTTAATGTGCGCTCAACATTCTGCACCTGATCTTGGCTTAAGAGCAACTTGCCATAATCATGGTTGCCGGTCATAAAAGCACTGCGCAGTTGAGCGGCAAGTGCTGACTGCTGATTTTTCTTGTCGATTTCGAGCGATTTTATTTTATCTTTAAGCGTTGCCTGCTCCGTTAGATTTAACTCAACATCAAACTTTAGTTGTTTTAGTTTTTTAGAGCTTTCGGCAATGGCGAGATCGGCTTTTTTAAGGTCTTTTTCAGTTTTATCTAGCAGTGCTTGCTGCTCTTTAAAGGTTTTATTAGTGTTCTTAAGTTGCTCTTGAACTTGGTTAAGATCATCTTTAGTACGCTCGGTATTAGCTTGCGAAGCGCAAGCTAATACCAATAAAACAACGAATAAATAACAGCGACGCATGGCTTAGTTTAACTTCATAATTGTTTCGCCAGTCATTTCGCTTGGCTGCTCCATGCCCATTAAGTGAAGCATTGTTGGTGCTACATCGCTTAACTTTTTACCCTGTAACGGTGTTGCATTGCGGCCAACATAAATAAATGGCACTGGCTCACTGGTGTGTGCCGTGTGTGCTTGACCCGTTGTTGGGTTAACCATTTGCTCGGCGTTACCGTGGTCGGCTGTAATAAGTGCTTCAGCCCCTGTTTTTTCTAACGCTTCGACAACACGGCCGATGCAGCTATCAACCGCTTCGCACGCTTTTACCGCGGCATCAAATACCCCAGAGTGGCCAACCATATCGCCGTTCGGGTAGTTACAAATAATTGCATCGTATTTACCGGATTCAATGGCTTTAACTAATTTTTCGGTTAGCATTGCTGAATTCATTTCTGGTTGAAGGTCGTACGTTGCCACTTGCGGTGATGGAATAAGTACGCGCTCTTCGCCTTCAAACTCCGCTTCACGGCCGCCACTAAAGAAGAAAGTTACGTGCGCATATTTCTCTGTTTCTGAAATACGAAGTTGGGTTTTGTTGTGTTTTTCTAACCATTCACCAAACACGTTTGCTAGCTTCTCTGGTGGGAAAGCCACGGTCGTTTTGATGTCTGCAGCGTACTCAGTTAACATCACAAAATCAGCAAGTTGTGGTGATTTTTGTTTAGCAAACCCAGCGAAATCGGCATCCACAAATGCACGTGTCATTTGACGCGCGCGGTCAGCACGGAAGTTCATAAATAACACAGCATCGCCATCATTAATGGTAGCGGGGCTGTCGTTATCAAGAATTGCGGATGCTGAAATAAATTCATCATTTTCGTCACGCGCGTAGGCTGCATTTAGCGCCTCTAACGGACAAGTATAAGAATGTTGTGAGGTACCTAATGTCATTAGGTTATATGCGCTTTCTACGCGTTCCCAGCGGTTATCGCGGTCCATTGCAAAGTAACGGCCAACTAGGCTTGCAATGCGGCCTACACCGAGCTCTTCGCATTTTTGTAAAACATCTTTAATTGGTTGTTCTGCGCTTCTTGGTGCGGTATCACGACCATCTAAAAAGCCGTGTACATAGATTTTCTTCGCGCCACGTTTTGCGGCTACTTCAATGGCAGCGATAATATGTTCATGGTGAGAATGTACGCCGCCTGGACTCAAAAGACCCATTAAGTGAACGGCTTTATCGTTGGCAATCGCTTTATCTATTGCATTTACAATTGCTGGGTTTTCAGAAAATTCACCGTCATCAATTGCTTTAGTAATGCGTGTGAAATCTTGGTATACGATGCGGCCAGCGCCTAAATTAACGTGACCTACTTCGGAGTTACCCATTTGGCCATGAGGTAAGCCAACATCTAAACCTGAGCCTGAAATAAGGGTACTTGGGTATTCTCGCCACAAACGGTCCATAACCGGTGTGTTAGCCGCTAAAATAGCATTGCTTTCTGTTTTTTCACTGTATCCCCAACCATCTAAGATAATCAGTACCAAAGGTTTTTTCTGTAACGACATTCTCATTCCTCATCCAAATAGAATTGCGCGTATCAGCACGGCGCACAAAATAGCGCGACATTTATACCATTTTTTAACCACAGATTCAGCAGTTAAGGTATTCACATTTAAAATTTTCAACTGAAACTCTAGCAGAGCTAGAATTTATTCATATCATCCGTGTATACTTGGCCACTTTTAATGTAAAGAAAAATTGAGAAAGTGATGGCACAATTTGTCGAATTTGTAACTAACAACCTGATTTTATGTTTAATTTGGGTTGGCTTATTAGGCGCCATTGTACTTGGGTGGTTTAAATCTCGCTTTTCAGCGGTAAAACAGGTTAATCCTCAACAATTGACACATTTAGTCAACCGTGAGAACGGTTTAGTTGTTGATATTCGTGCCTTAAAAGACTTTAATCAAAGTCATATTGCAGGCAGCGTTCACTTAGCTGCTGAAAAAGCCAAGCAAGGTGAATTTGTAGGCCTTGAAAAGTCAAAGAACGACCCAATTATCTTGGTATGTGTTTCAGGTATGACTGCGCAGTCTATTGCAAATGGGCTGGTTAAAGCAGGCTATGAACAGGTTAATGTACTATCGGGTGGTATTACTGCGTGGCAAAACGCTAACTTACCGCTGACTACAGGAAAATAATCATGGCAAATATTGTTATTTATACGAAACCAACATGTCCTTTTTGTGTGCGAGCAAAAATGCTGTTAACGCAAAAAGGTGTTGAGTACACGGAAATTGATATTGCCGCTCAGCCTGAACTTCGCGATGAAATGATTGCTAAAGCAAACGGTGGATACACAGTGCCGCAAATTTTTATTAACGACCAACACATTGGTGGTTGTGATGATATGTTTGCACTAGAACAGTCTGGTCGTTTAGACAGTTTGCTTGTTTAAAACAAAATTTAGGAAAATAAAATGACAGAAGAGAATCAAAACTTAGGCGCAGAACAACAAGCAGAAGGTCCTCAGTTTGCAGTTCAACGTATTTACGTGAAAGACGTTTCTTTCGAAACACCAAACTCACCAACTATTTTCCAAAAGGAATGGACACCAGAAGTTAAACTTGACTTAGATACACGTTCTAACAAGTTAGAAGACGGCGTATTTGAAGTAGTACTTTCAGTAACAGTTCATGCGACACTTGGTGAAGAAACTGCGTTCTTATGTGAAGTTCAACAAGCTGGTATTTTTGCAATTGGTGTTGCAAACGAAGGTCAACTAGCGCATATGCTAGGTGCTTTCTGCCCGAACGTATTATTCCCATATGCACGTGAAACCGTGTCAAATATGGTTAACCGTGGTACTTTCCCACAGTTAAACCTAGCACCAGTTAACTTTGATGCGCTATTTGCACAATACGTGCAACAGCAAGCCGCTCAAGCTGCTGACGCATAATTAATTATGACTACTTCAGCAGATAATGCTGTTGCAGTACTAGGGGCGGGCTCTTACGGGACCGCCCTTGCTATTTGTTTTGCACGAAATGGTCACAATGTCGTCCTGTGGGGCCGCAATAAAGATCATATTGAAGCATTAGCAACAGCACGTGAAAACCAGCAATACTTGCCTGGTGCACAGTTTCCTGAATCACTGTCATTAAATGATGATTTAGCTGCGACAGTGGCATCGTCTGATGTAGTGCTGGTGGTTGTCCCAAGTCACGCATTTTCCGAAACGCTTAAAGCAATTAAACCGTACTTAACAGCGGGAGCAAGAGTGCTATGGGCAACCAAAGGGCTAGAGCCCAATACTGGTCGCTTGCTACAGCAACTTGCTGCGGAAGTGTTGGGTGATGATGTGAGCCTAGGTGTGTTATCGGGACCTACATTTGCAAAAGAAATGGCCATTGGTTTGCCGACCGCTATTTCACTGTCATCAACGGATACAAAATTAGTTGATGATGTATCTGAGATGCTTCATTGCGGCCGTTCATTCCGTGTTTACTCGAACGATGATTTGGTTGGTGTGCAGCTTGGTGGTGCGATTAAAAATGTGATCGCAATTGGAGCAGGTATTTCTGACGGCTTTGGTTTTGGTGCGAATGCGCGTACTGCGTTAATCACCCGTGGATTGGCCGAAATGTCGCGCTTAGGTGTTGCTCTTGGTGCTAAACCTGAGACTTTCATGGGCATGGCAGGTTTAGGTGACTTAATCTTAACCTGTACCGACAATCAATCGCGTAATCGCCGTTTTGGTTTAGCGCTTGGTAAAGGTCAGTCAGTTGAGCAAGCACAACAAGAAATTGGTCAAGTGGTTGAAGGTTATCGCAATACCAAAGAAGTGTTTTTACTTGCTGAGCGCAGTGGTATTGAAATGCCAATTTGTGAGCAAATTTACAATGTGCTTTATAAAGGGCAAGACGTAAAGCTTGCTGCAATGAACTTACTTGGCAGGCAGAAAAAAGCGGAAGCTTAGTTCTAGTTTCAAAAATAGCTATATCCGTTTAAAAAGGCTTTACCGCTTAAGTGTGGTAAAGCCTTTGTTTTTATTAGCCTTGAATATCTTTTGATAAAGTAGCTCTGTTCAATTGGTTTACACAGCGCCTTCAAAATCAAACTGACGCCACGCTTCGTAAATAAATACGGCAACGGCATTGGATAAATTCATGCTACGGCTATCTGGCATCATTGGGATACGCAGCCTTTGCTCTGTTGGCAGTGATTCAATCACTTCACTTGGTAAGCCGCGAGTCTCAGGGCCAAACATTAAACAGTCGCCGCGTTCGAATTTAGCTTTATGGTAATGGCCTGAACCTTTTGTGGTACAGGCAAAAACGCGTTGTGGTTGTACTTTAGTAAAAAAGGCATCTAAATTTGTGTGACGTTCAACGTGGCTAAACTCATGGTAATCTAGTCCAGCTCTACGCACTCTTTTGTCGTCCCATTCAAAGCCTAATGGCTCAATAAGGTGAAGGTTAAAACCGGAGTTAGCACACAGGCGAATAATATTTCCAGTGTTGGGTGGGATTTCTGGTTGATAGAGTACAATGTCTAACATGGGAAGTCTCAAATTTATAGTTTCTCTTAGTTTAACAAAGCTTTCAGGTTAGATACTATATGTTTTGAGCGTGATGCAGGTAAGGTTTGTCATTTTAAAAATGAAAGAAAAAGATTATGCATATTGGGTTAAGCTTTCGAGCAGTTTAACCCTTGTTTTAGCAAGCACCATGGTTGCAGCAAAATTTTGGGCCTGGATGAGTACTGGCTCAACTACTATGTTGGGTTCGTTAACTGATTCTTTGCTAGATATTACGGCATCTGCCATTAACTTTTGGGTGCTTCGAATTGCACTTGTACCAGCAGATGATGACCACCGCTTTGGTCATGGTAAAGCTGAATCATTAGTAGGGCTTGGACAAGCAGCATTTATTGCTGGTAGCGCATGCTTGCTGGCGTTTTATGGTGTAGAGCGATTATTTAACCCGGTAAAAAGCGAAGCCGTATTTACCGGCGTTGTTGTTAGTATTTATGCCGTAGTGTGTACCTTATTAATTATCGCAATTCAGCATTGGGCATTAAAGCAAACTAAGTCTGTGGCAATAAAAGCAGATTCAGTGCATTACAAAGGCGATTTATTGCTAAATTTAAGCGTTATTGTTGCCCTTATACTGGCCAATATTGGTTGGGTGTACAGTGATGGTGTATTTACCTTACTGATTGCGGGTTATTTATTTTACAACGCTTATGATGTTGCAAAAGAATCAACTGATTATTTAATGGACAAAGAGTTAGCTGATGACATTAAGTTGCAAATTGAACAGGCGGTGTTATCTCACTCTGAGGTGCTTGGTTTTCATGAGTTACGCACTCGTCAAAGCGGGCCTACCAAATTTATTCAATTGCATTTAGAGCTTGATAGTAACCTTACTCTAGCAAATGCTCACCGTATTTCGGTTGAGGTGGAAGAGGCCATTCACAGTATCATGGATGGCGAAGTGGATGTGCTTATTCACAAAGATCCGTTTTAAAAAATTGAAAAATATCGTTTAGAGCAAGATCGCGAATAGCATCTTGCTCAAATAAAATCTCATGCAAACTGCCGTAATAACATTTCTTTTGCATTGTTTTATTGCGTGCTACAACCTTATCTTGCCATGTGTTGGCAACTATCGTATCGCGCTCAGCCTGCATCAATAAAATAGGTAATTCTGAGGAGGTGGATTGGATCTGGTCAATTGCCTGAAATGCCTGTTTGAGCCAACCTACAGTTACCCCGCCGAGCCGCAATGTCGGATTTTCTTTATACAGAGTGCGAAATGCATTGTAGCGCGTTTCACATTGCATCAGTGGATTGTCGTGAAATGGCTTTTCTAGATATCCAGCTTGGCCAAAAAAGTAATGTGTATTTAAGCCAAGTAAACTGAGTATATTTACGATTAATTTTGCTACAGGGTATGGAAAACCAGGCGTTGGAATGCCAAACATAGGGGCACTGAGCACAGCTTTATCAAATGGGTGAGTATGATTTGCTAAGTACAAATAGCTAATTGCAGCGCCCATTGAGTGTGCCAGTAAATAGTGTTTACCTTGCCAGTTTTGCTTTACGACTTGTTCAACAAAGAGTGAAAGCCCTTGTATATAGTCTTCGAAGCTATGAATGTAGCCCTTATCTGCAACGGGTAATAAACGGCTCGACACACCTTGCCCAAGATGGTCGCACATGAAGACGGCAAACCCTTTGCTATAAAAATCATAGGCGAGCTCTTGGTATTTAAAATAGCTTTCACAGCGACCATTTACTATGGTTACGGCTGCCTTGGCGTTATTCGGTATTATAAACGCGTAGCCAAGTTGATTGCCATGAAACGCTAACTTAGCGTGAGTGACGGTTGACCAAAATTGTTCGATGTTATGTTGTTTAGTCATGATTTAGGATAATGGTTACTTTTAAGCCTGAATTGTGTTGATTTTCGAGTGTAATGGTACCTTTGTGTATTTCTACAGCATGTTTAGTTATTGCTAGACCCAATCCAGTGCCGCCGCTATTACGCTCTCGCGATTGTGAAATGCGGTAAAAAGGTTCAAGTAGCATAGGTAATTCTGACGCTTCAACACCTTCACCATCATCGCTAATTGTTACAATTACGGCTTTGTCGTAATCTTTAATATCGCAGCTAATCGTTGTTTTTGCATATCTAATGGCGTTACGCAAAATATTTTCAAATGCGCTGGCGATAAGTGCAGCATCTAACTCGAGTTGTTTGCTGGTAGAGCCTGTTACTTTGAGCTGTTTATGCTGTTGCTCCGATTCAAATTCCGCATCTTTGAGCACTTGCTGTAGAATTGATTGCAATGGCTGAAGGTCTTTTTGAATATATTGATTATTCGCTTCTAACCTGGATAGCTTTAATACATCTGAGATCATCTGATCAAGATTGTTTGCCTCTTTTTCGATGCGTGATAAATAACTTTCTTGCTCGCTTGATTGTTTAAGTTGTGCAAGCCCCGTGGCCATTTGTAAGCGTGTTAAGGGGGAGCGTAATTCGTGTGATACGTCGGCCATTAGGCGCTTTTGGCTGGTGACTAAAGATTCTAGGCGCTGCGCCATAACATTAAAGTCGCTTGCTAGCATTGTGAGCTCATCGCCTGATTTACGATTCATTTCAATACGGGTATCAAGTTGTCCATTGGCAAGTTGTGTTGTTGCGCGTTTAATTTTATTTATTGGCTTTATTAGTGTTCGACTAAATAACAAGCTTAAAAGTAGGGTTGCACCGATAACGACCAGTGTTTTTAGCCATGCGGGCATTAAAATGATACGCAAACCAAGTGGCGGTGAGCGCCAAGGTTCAATCTCATACATTAGAAATGTTTGTTGCTGATACGATACTTTAACTGGACCTAACGCGCGGTACTTATCTGTGGTGATGATTTGTGGCTCTAGCTGTTGGGTAAATGCGAGTAAACTTACATCAGGCTGTTGTGTAGTTTGCTGGTTAAAAAACGACAGGTTGGAATCGATTTGCGTAAAATACAACAAACGATGACGGGCAATGCGCGGGTGTGATGCTAGTTGTTCTAGAGTTTTATCGGGTTTTTTATGCTGTGCGCGCTCTAAACCACTTGCCAAACGTTTTAGATTGATAAGCTTGGGGCCATGAAGTTTATGACTATCAACATTAGATTCAGTAAGTTGACTAAAAACAAACAGTACAGCTAAGGTAAATAAAATAGTTAGCCAAAACCAACTAAACACTTTAAAAAACAGGTAATTTCTTGGGTTAAATTTGTTTAGCATTAGTTAATTTCCAAGCAAAATATAGCCTGCACCACGCACGGTTTTAATTTTTTCTTGCTCGATGTGCTCTGCTATTTTTTTACGAATATTACTGACATGCATGTCGATAGAGCGATCAAAGGCCGCGAGTTTTCGGCCAAGCACCTGCTCGCTAATTGTCTCTTTGCTCACGATTTCACCTTGGTTGTTTAACAGTAAAAATAAAATTTCAAACTCAGTACCAGTAAGCTCAATTTTTTGTTCTGCAGCAAATGCTTCGCGGGTATGCGGCGTTAGCCTAATGCCATTTTCTTCAATAATTGCGTTGCTGTGCATTTGCTGAATATTTTCGATTCGGCGTGTGATTGCTTTTACCCGAGCCAATAATTCGCGGTGATTAAATGGCTTTGCTAAATAATCATCAGCGCCAAGTTCTAAGCCAAATATACGGTCAAAATCTTCACCTTTTGCGGTTAGCATAATAACAGGAGTAAGTTTGCTTTGGCGTAGCTGTTTTAATACTTCGAACCCGTCAAGGCCGGGTAACATCACATCAAGTAAAATAACATCATAGTTTTGTGCAAGCGCTTGCTCTAAGCCCGTATCCCCGCGGTGACACGCTGTGATATTAAACTCATGTGAAGAAAGGTACTCGGTAAGTAACTCGCTAAGTTCTATGTCATCATCAATTAGAAGTACGTTCATTTCTTTGCCTTGCAATACAACAGATACGCTTATTTTAAGGGGAATTTACGCAGCCAAAAAACAATTTACACAACCTTTACATTGCTTTGCGTTGCTTTTCATTGGGCTTGCTAAAATAACCATAACACCAAATAAGACCCAACTGGAGAATGTTATGAAATTTAAAATGTTAGTTTCGGCGGCAGTATTATCAATTGCAGCACTTTCAAGCAGCGTAGTAATGGCGAAACCTCATAAAGAGGGCTTTAACATGTACCGAATGTTACTTTCAGAGCGCGGTATTTCACGTTTAGATTTAACCAAGGTGCAACAAGATAAAATAAAAAGTATTGCTGATGCAGAAAAAGCGGCGCTAAGAGCATTTAAAGAGCGCAATCCGAATACACGTGCTGATGTTAAAGAACTTGTGCATGCTGAAGTATTTGACGAAGTGGCATTTAGGCAAATGCTTGCTAAACAGCAAAGTGAACGCACCGAGCTTGCTGTTATGAAAGCGAAAAATAAAAATGCAGTTTGGAATATGTTAACGACGGAACAGCAGGAAAAGCTTAAAAAAGTAATGAAACGTAAAAATAAGCAAAAGCGTTCAAAGCAACATGCAGAAAAGTAGTTAACAGATAGTGTAACTAACCAAATATATTGTTTGTATTTGGTTAGTGCATCTTTTTATTGTATTAATTTACGTTTGTGAATTTTTGTACAGTTTTTATTGTGCAAGGTGTACGAATTTTATTCATTTAATCACAAAGTTAAACACTTTTTTCTAGCCCAAGGCGCTAATGTAATTTCAGGTCAATAAGGAAATTACATTATGAATAGTATAAAGAACAAAATAGGAACGGCATTTGTTGTGCCGGCATTCTGTGTGCTGTCTGTTGCGTGTGATAGTGACTCGCATCAATATCGAGATACATCTCAACCGGTCGTCATCGACTTTAATGATGACCATCATGATTTTTCAGCGCTATTCTCAGACTACCCGCAAGGGCAAGAAGGTTTTTTCGAACTGGCATCTTCTTACCAACAGTTACCAACACCTTATGAAGATAAGCATGCCTATCGCTTATATGGTAGTAACCGTTCAGATGATTTATTTATGGGTCTTTATGGCAAAATTGATAATTTAAAGCCAGCAAAGCGCTATAACCTTTCATTTAAAACCACCATAGTTACTAATATTCAATCAAATTGTGCGGGCATCGGCGGGCCACCAGGTGAGTCCGTTTATATCAAAGTCGCCACTCACTCAGAGTTGCCTAAAAATAGCCTTAGAGATGGAATGTATCGCCTTAATTGGGATGTAGGCACACAAGGCGAACGAGGAGAGCATAGTCAGGTAGTAGGAGATATTAGCAATGGTATCGATTGTATGGCTGAGAATCGTTATATTGCGAAAGAGATGAGTTCCGAGGTAAGTATTCCTGTAATGGCTAATGATAATGGCGATGTATGGATTATGGTTGGCAGCGATTCGGGTTTTGAAGGGCCATCTGAATTATTTATTTCACATATTTCAGTGGCCTTTACTGATTAACCCGAATTCAGGTTAACTAATCTTTAAAAAAGCCTTCTTGGTTTGCAGCAAGCATTGCTTCGATGTCTTCGATAGACTCAGGAGTAAATGCTTGCTCGGGCGTCAGAGGTGTGGAAATCGTATGATTTTCTTCTGACCATTCGCCTAAATCAATAAGTTGACAGCGTTTAGAACAAAAAGGGCGAAATTTAGCGCCTTCTTGCCAGATAACCTCTTTTTGGCAAGTAGGGCACTTTACTGTTGTTGGCATAAAAATAACTTCAATTATGTTGATAGCGCAAATGTTAGAGAATAACTGTGTTTGAGTAAAGCGCTTGGCTTAAATCAGCCGTTCAATACCGCTTAGACAATGCAGATCTTGTTCATCGTTCGTCAACCCAAAATTTATAACGTAACTTAAGCTCTAAATTCACGCATTTAGTAACTGGTAACACGGTTTATCTCGGCAAGACTAGTTATCCCTGACGCCGCCTTTTCTAAACCTGAAAGTCGTAAACTATTAAATCCACTAGCTAACGATGCTTTGGCGATATCCAAAGAATTTCCGCCCGACATAATGATTTGTGATATTTCAGAGGTAATTCGCATTACTTCATAGATACCGACTCGACCTTTATAACCTTCTGTACAATGTTCGCATCCAACGGCTTTAAATAATGTTATATTGCCAATTTGCTCGTCAGTGAAGCCTTGCGACTTGAGTTCTTCGATAGGCAAGCTTTCAGGTGTTTTACAATTATTGCAAAGGCGTCGAGCAAGGCGTTGTGCAATGATTAAGCTAATAGAACTTGCAACGTTGTAAGCGGGTACGCCCATATTGAGTAAGCGAGTAAGAGTTTCGGGTGCTGAGTTGGTGTGTAGCGTACTTAACACCAAGTGACCTGTTTGCGCTGCTTTTATTGCGATTTCAGCGGTCTCCAAATCACGTATCTCACCAACCATAACAATGTCGGGATCTTGGCGAAGGAAAGCGCGCAGTGCGTTTGCGAATGTCATGTCTGCTTTAGGGTTTATTTGCACTTGGTTAACACCGACAAGGTTTATTTCGACAGGATCTTCGGCTGTGGAAATATTAACCTCAGCTTTGTTTAAAATATTTAAGCCAGTGTAGAGCGATACTGTTTTACCTGAGCCTGTCGGACCAGTAACTAAAATCATGCCCTGGGGTTGTGACAGTGCTTCTAAATACATGGCTTTTTGCGCTGGCTCATAACCAAGCACATCAATACCGAGCATAGCACTACTCGAATCCAAAATACGCATTACAATTTTCTCTCCCCACAAGGTGGGTAGGGTGGAGACACGAAAATCGATACTTTTCTTTGCTGTAATTTTTAATTTGATACGCCCATCTTGTGGTTTACGTTTTTCTGCAATATCTAAACGAGACATTACTTTTACACGGGCTGAAATGCGTGATGACAGCATTTGTGGTGGCGATGCTACCTCATGCAAAATACCATCAATGCGAAAACGGATACGATAGGATTTTTCATAAGGTTCAAAATGTAAATCTGATGCGCCTTTACGTATCGCGTCCATCAAAATTTTATTGATATAGACAATGATAGGGGCATCATCTTTCTCTGGTGCGCTGTCTTCAGATAAGTTAGCTTCGGTATCAGTTACTTCAATATCGCCAAATTGCTCAAACTCTTCATCTGATATTGCCAAGTCATCAGTTTTATTAAATATTGTTTCAATAAATTGCTCGAGCCCATTGAAGTCAACAACTATAGCTTCAGTTTGAAGGCCTGTGTTGAATTCGAAATCTTCGAAGGCATCAAAATTAGTTGGGTCAGATGTGGCTAAGAATAAAGTTCTTCCACGCTTTGATAAGGGTAACAAATGATGTTTTTTAACTAGCTCTTCGCTGATATCATCAAGTGGTATGCTGCTTGGCTCTACCGTAGCAATATCTAGTACGGGAAGGTTAAACCAAGAAGAACAATATCCTGCTAATTGCTTTGATGAAATTTTACTGTTGTTTAAGATAAATTCGCTAATATGCGCGGTTGAACTCGCGGCTGAGATTACTTGTTCATGCGCGATAAACCCCATTGCTACACATTTACGAATAAGCGGAGAGTTTACATTCATCACTTGCCTCCAATTCAATCTACTTTAAGTGTTGTTGAGATTGCTTGGATTGCAAGTTTTATGAAAAATCAGGGAATTATTATGTTTTAGGGTGTGAAGTTTTACTTAGCGAGCAAACTATAGTGTTGCTACTGATTGTTTACGATATGAATACAGAGATTTTATCGGTTTGATAGCTTTTGATGAATTGCCATTACTTGAGCATATGTGTTATCTAATGATAATGCGTTATCAATAACGTAATCTGCTTTTTTTAATTTAATACTCCTAGGCATTTGAGCTGTAATAATCTGTTTTATTTGTTCTTGATTGACACCGTCACGCTCGCTACCTCGCATAATTTGCAGTTCCTCGGGAATATCCACTAATAGTGTTTTTTCACATAACTTATCAAGGTTATTTTCGAATAATAGAGGCGCGTCCAAAATAACGTAGAGTCCACTTGCTGCATTTAATTGCTCTAAAATTTCTTGGCGAATAATAGGGTGCAGTAAGTTATTAAGCCACAGTTTCTCGGATTCGTTTGAGAAGATAAGCTTTCTGAGTTCAGCTCGATTGAGTTCGCCATTATCCCAAACGATCTGAGAGCCAAAATGTGCTTTAATTTTTTTAAGGCTGGGAGAGTTAGGCGCAACAACTTGCTTTGCTATAGCATCCGCATCAACAATAGTGATACCGAGTTTTTTGAAATAGTTTGATACAGTGGATTTTCCGGTGGCAATACCACCGGTTAATCCGATAACTGGAGCTGGCATATTATAAGGTTAAAAAATTAAAATAAGCTGTTTGGATTTGTTCACCCCAAATCAGGGAAATCCAGCCGGCTATTGCAATGTAAGGCCCAAATGGAATTGGTGTTGCTTTATCTTTCCCTTGTATTGAAAGAAGTGTAACCCCAATTACTGCACCTACTAAGCTCGACATTAACACTATCATTGGTAAATACTGCCATCCTAAAAGAGCACCAAAAACAGCCATTAGCTTAAAGTCACCATAGCCCATACCCTCTTTGCCGGTAAGTAATTTAAATACCCAATATACCGACCAAAAAACGAGGTAACCTGCAGCTGCACCAATAATAGCTTGTGATGGTTCAATAGTAAGCCCCATAACTGACGCTATTAATACCAACCATAGTAATGGCAAAGTAATTTGGTCTGGCAATAACATATGATCAATATCAATGAAAATAAGTGATATTAGTGCGTATGTTAGTATTAAGTACAAAGCGGCTTGCTCAGTTACGCCAAAATAATACGCTATCACAAGGCCAGCAAGACCAGTTAAAAGTTCAATGCTGGGGTAACGAACAGAAATTTTGTTACCACAGCAAGCCGCTTTACCACGTAAAAATAACCAACCAAATACCGGCAAATTAAACCAAGGTTTAATTTGTGTATTACAGTGCGGGCAGGTTGAACTTGGCGTAATTAAATTAAATGCCTTTGTGCTTGCCTCGTAAGGTGTTTTGAGATTGTCAGCAAGTAGCAAACTGCATTCAGCCTTCCACTCATTTTCCATCATTTTTGGTAAACGATAGATAACAACATTAAGAAAACTGCCGATGCAAATGCTAATAAGAAAAACAGCACTGTAAAACAAAATAGGTTCAGAATCTAATTGTATAAGTAAATCAATCATCCAGATACTACGCTACCTAATTGGAATATAGGTAAGTACATTGCAACGATTAAGCCACCTACGAGCACTCCTAATATAGCCATTATTAATGGTTCTAACAGACTAGACAGTCCATCAACTGCATCATCAACCTCTTGCTCGTAAATGTTAGCAACTTTTCCTAACATATCATCAAGCGCGCCTGATTCTTCACCTATCGCAACCATTTGGATAACCATATCTGGAAAAACGCCCGAGTTTTTCATTGCAAAATTCATTTGGTTACCAGAGCTAACTTCATTTTTAATATCAAGAATTGCATCTCTATAAACTGCATTACCGGAAGCTCCTGCTGCAGATTGCAGTGCATCAACAAGCGGTACACCTGCTGCAAAGGTTGTTGATAAAGTACGCGCATAGCGTGCCACAGCTGCTTTATTTAGAATACTACCTATAATAGGTGACTTTAATATTGCTTTGTCAGTATTATCTCTAACATTTTTACTGGCAAAGTGTGCTTTTTTAAATGCATATCCACCAATAGCAATTGTACCAAAAACGATCCACCAATAAGATTGCATAAATTCAGAAATGCCAATTACAAATAGAGTAAACGCTGGAAGTTCAGCTCCAAAGCTGCTGAATACATCTTGGAATTGAGGAACTACAAATATAAGCAAAATTGCTGTAACTATAAATGCAACTGTTAGTACTGCAATAGGGTAAAATAGTGCTTTCTTAATCTTTGACTTGAGCGCTTCTGATTTTTCTTTATAAAGTGCAACACGGTCAAAAATCCTATCTAACGCACCAGATTGCTCGCCCGATTCCACTAAGTCACAATAAAGCTCATCAAAGTATTTAGGGTGAGCTCTAAGCGCTTTACTTAATGGATCACCGGCCTTTACTTCATCAGCAATTTTTGTAATTAATTTTTGTAAAGATTTATTCTCTGAACCCGATGCAATCATATCAAGAGCTTGAATGAGTGATACGCCTGCAATCAACATTGTAGCTATTTGCCTAGTAAATACAGCGATATCCTTCGGCGTTATTTTCTTTTCACCATTCATGCCAAAAAGAGGCTGCGCTTTTTTCTTTACTTTTGATGGGGTAATACCTTGTTTTCTGAGTTGAGCTTTTACAATAGCAATGTTGGGACCATTAAGTTCACCTTCCATTTTTTTGCCACGCGCGTTTACGCCAACCCATGAAAATGTCGTAAGGCCATCGTTCTTAGTTTTTTTTGCCATACTTTATCCTTAAAAGCACTCGAACGTGAGTAATTATATATGGTATTTTATCGATCTCTCAGATGAGTATCTAGTTTAATAATTAGTGACTCGATTTATTTCAGTAATGCTTGTTACGCCTTGCGCAGCTTTTAATAAACCTGATTTACGTAAGTTGTTAATACCTTCTTGTTCTGCAATTGCTGCAATTTCTAATGAGTTACCACCTTGCATTATCACATCTGCAATCTTAGGTGTTATTGGCATTACTTCATAAATACCAACACGACCTTTATAGCCTTCAGTACATTTTTCACACCCTATTGCTTTAAATAGCTGTAAAGATGGAATTTGCTCTTTACTGAACCCTAAATTTAAAAGTTCTTGCTCAGGTAGGGTTTCAGGTTCTTTACATACAGGACACAAACGTCGAGCAAGTCGTTGTGCGATAATCAAACTTACTGAGCTTGCAATATTATACGAGGGAACACCCATATTAATTAAACGGGTCAATGTTTCAGGCGCAGAATTCGTATGCAGCGTACTTAGCACTAAGTGGCCGGTTTGTGCTGCTTTTATTGATATTTCGGCGGTTTCCAAATCACGTATCTCACCTACCATGACAATATCTGGATCTTGACGCAAAAATGCACGTAACGCATTAGCAAAAGTCATTTCAGCTTTGGGGTTAATTTGTACTTGGTTTACCCCAACTAAGTTTATTTCTACAGGGTCTTCAGCTGTTGATATATTGCGCTCAGGCTTATTAAGAATATTTAACCCTGTGTAAAGCGATACGGTTTTACCTGAACCCGTAGGACCAGTTACCAGAATCATGCCTTGCGGTTGTGCAAGTGCATTTAAATAAAGTTCTTTTTGTTCAGGTTCATATCCTAATACATCAATACCTAACATCGCACTTGATGAGTCTAGAATACGCATTACAATTTTTTCACCCCACAAAGTTGGAAGGGTAGAAACACGAAAGTCAATGCTTTTCTTTGCGGTAATTTTTAATTTGATACGTCCGTCTTGGGGTTTTCGTTTTTCTGCTAAGTCGAGTTGAGACATTACTTTGATACGAGCAGATATTCTGCTTTCTAAACCGATTGGAGGACTTGCTACTTCATGCAATACACCATCCACACGAAATCGAATACGGTAAACATGCTCATAGGGTTCAAAATGTAAATCTGACGCGCCACGCTTAATAGCATCCATTAAGATTTTATTGATATAAACAATAATCGGAGCGTCGTCTTCTTTTTTGTTTACATCATTTTCTTCTTCTTTGATATCTACATCGGCGGAAATACCATTTAATTCGCTTAGTTGGTCATCACTTAGCTCTATACCATCGCTTTTTTCAAACAAAGCATCAATCGCTTTTTCTAGAGCGTCATAAGCCACTACAACGACTTCGGTCTGCAGCCCCGTGTTAAACTCATAATCTTCAAAAGCATCAAAATTGGTTGGATCAGCGGTTGCTAAAAAAAGTGTTTTTCCTTTTAACGCAATAGGTAGCACTTTATGTTTTTTTATTAACTTTTCATTGCGCTCTTTGCCGTCAGGGATTACCTCTAAGTCAACACAATCAAGCGACAAATAGGAACTTTGAAATAAATTAGCAGCACTTTTAGCTAAATCAGTTGATGAAAGTTGGCTTACCGAACAAATAAACTCGGGCAAAGAAGTTTGGTTAGAGTAGTCTGTGAGATTAGTTTCGTTTATATAACCAAAAGTTATTAGTTTTCTAATTAATGGAGATGTAATTTGCATAGCTTAAGTAAAATCCATACCTGTGTACCTTAACTAAATATCGTTAAGACTTACGCCAGTTAACTTCAGATGAGAAAGCGTTAATTAAACAGGCATCTAATTATGTTTCTGTACACCCATCTGGTAAAAAATCTGTTTTCCAGCCGGCAGGTCGGTTCGACACCTCGCACGACCAGGTACCACCAGCGATATCTCTTATAAGTAAAATATTAGCTCCGTTAACTAACGGTGAACCAGAAACTACACCAGTAATGCTTGTCGGTGTCATAGCGTGAGAAGAACAAGAAATATTTTGATTTACGTTTATTGCTGTAAGATCAGAGGCTGTTGGAGGGGTTTCACCTTCGTTAACCATTATTTCAAATAGTACTCTACCAGCACGAATTTCTTTATAACAGCTGCTAACGTCAGTCGTTGATACATAGTTTTGATATTGAGGAAGCGCAACCGCAGCTAAAATTCCAATTATGGCAACAGTAATCATTAACTCAATGAGTGTAAAGCCTTTGGTTTTTTTCATTGTATTATCCTCAGTAACAAAAATAAAGCAGCACAAGGCTGCTTTATTTTTAGATAATATATTATTGACACTCTTTAGGAACTAGAGACTTGTCAGCAGCACTTGTTGCACAAGCCCAGGTACCGTCAGAAGCACGAGTGAAAGTTAAAGTTTCACCGTCGATACCTGCAGCACCTTGCATTGTGCCTTGAATAGTAGTTGCAGTTTGAGCATGTGCACTACAAGCTACAGCTTCAGGTACACCCATTTCAGTTAAGTCTGACGCCGCTGCAATGGTGTCGCCATTAGACGCTTTTACTTCAAAAAGAGTTTTCGCAGGAACAATCTCTTTATAACAAGAACCAGCTTGAGCGCCTGCTGTGTAAGATTGATACTGTGGAATCGCTACTGCTGCAAGAATACCGATGATTGCAACAACGATCATTAATTCGATTAGTGTGAAACCCTTTTGGGCTGTTTGTTTCATGTTTTTCATAATGTACCTCTAACGAGTGTTTATGGGGCTAAGTTATTAAAAAGAGATGTCTGTTAAACAGAACATACTCATTCCATCAATTAGTATAGTTAAACTTCTCTAATGAGAAAGTAAGTATTAGTAACTTTTCCCTAAGCGATTAATACCAAACCATAAAAAATTATTAATTTGTCTCTAAAAACCACCTAAAGGTACTACTAAGTTGGCTTACTAGGAACAAAACTAATTCCTTATTACTAGCCTGTACTTCCTGTACTCGCTATTTCTAATGAGATGCTAGCACGACATTTAAGACTTGTGTAGCATCTTTTTTTACAATTAGCTTACATGTTCCTAAATTAATACAAAAGGATTACTCTTTCTGTATGAAAAAAGTTAAAGTTCACTAATTAGTCGCCATTATTTTCAAAACGCATTGATAAATCAAGCGCTTTTACATGTTTTGTTAATGCACCTGACGAAATAAAGTCGACACCCGCCTGTGAATAGGTGCGTAAAGTCTCTAATGTCATATTACCTGACACTTCCAGTTTGGCGCGTTTGTTGGTGATTGTTACCGCCTTGTTAATCATCTCAACCGTGAAATTATCAAGCATTATGATGTCAGCACCAGCATCAAGAGCCAACTGCAGTTCTGCTAAGTTTTCTACTTCTACTTCTACTTTTTTATCTGGGTGATTTGCTTTTGCTTGTGCTACCGCATTCTCAATGCCACCACAGGCAGCAATGTGGTTTTCTTTAATTAGAAAGGCGTCAAACAATCCGATGCGATGATTTTCGCCACCACCGCATTTCACTGCGTATTTTTGTAATAAGCGTAATCCCGGAATGGTTTTACGAGTATCGAGCAGTTGTGTTCCTGTACCAGTTAACTCTTTTACATAGCTGGCGGTAGTAGTTGCCGTGCCTGAAAGTGTTTGTAAAAAGTTAAGCGCGGTGCGCTCAGCAGTTAAAATAGCGCGTGCATTACCAACCGCGGTAAATAACATTTGGTTTTCTTCAATGACTTCTCCATCATTAACTAATACATTCACTATTACACTTGGATCTACCTGTTCAAACACTTCTAAAATAAGTTGCTTGCCACAAAAAATACCCGCTTCGCGCGTGATTACTTTTGCGTTTGCTTGCTGTGTTGCCGGAATAAGCTGTGCGGTAATATCGCCATTAGCACTTTGGTAGTTTAAGTCTTCGTTGAGTGCAGATTTAACAAGTTGAGAAATTAATTGTTGAGAGAGAGCCATAGTGAATTTACAGAAAGTGAACGTTGCAATAATTTTATCGTGTTGATTATAAGTTGGCTATGATTTTATTGGATTTTGGATATGAGATTTCAGATTTCTTTCGGCAAGTGTTAATCTAAATCTAATTTCTGCAGGCTACTTCGAAACATGCAAATAGAACAACACGTATTACAAGGTATTTGCTTTTTACCTTCTCCTCATTTTAATGAACGACCAGATGAGCAAGATATTTCTCTGATTGTACTTCACAATATTTCGTTGCCAGCGGGTCAGTTTGGTTTACCGTATATTTCTGATTTATTTTTAGGCTGTTTGGATTGCAAGGCTGACCCGAGTTTTTCAGATTTAGAAGGGCTTGAAGTATCAGCGCATTGCTTAATTCGCCGCGATGGTGAGATTATTCAGTACGTACCATTTAACAAACGGGCGTGGCATGCTGGTGTGTCTGAGTATAAAGGTAGGCAGGGATGTAATGACATTAGTATTGGTATTGAATTAGAGGGGAGTGATCATGTTCCTTTCACAAATGAGCAGTATGCTAGTCTTGAAGAACTGGTCAAAATGCTTTTAAAACATTATCCTAAGTTAAATTTAGAAGCGATCACGGGTCATAGTGATATCGCACCAGGCCGGAAAACAGATCCTGGTCCACACTTTGATTGGGCCCGCTTTCATGCCTCATTAACGTAGCAGAGAACAAGATGATTTTAATTTCAGTAATCTTAGCACTTATTATTGAAAGACTAGCCGCAAAAGAAGATGCATGGCAGCTTAATACCTATGTTAAGCATTTTATTAGTATAAGTGAGTCAAACGGCTTATTTAGTAAGATTTACTCGCGTCGAGTGGATTTCTTTATTTGGCTATTACTTCCTGTACTGTTGCTCTTTGCTGTAAGTGAAACGTTTGATTTTGTTTTGCTTGAACTAGCGATTAACGTGGTTGTGTTACTCGTGTGTTTTGGTTGTGCTTACTTGCGTGAGAAATACAAAGGGTATTTAAACGCGTTGCAGCGAGACGATGCAGAAGCTGCAACACTGTATGCGCTTCAATTAGGTCAAAAACGTACTGAGCAGGATGGTGGTGAAACACTCGGCCAAACAATCGCATGGATTAACTTCCGTTATTATGGCGCGGTTATTTTTTGGTTTGTTATCTTTGGTGTGTGCGGCGCACTTGGTTATGCGTTGATTCGAAATTTTGCAGACTTGACCCGTAATGATCCTGCATCAGCCTTTCGTAAACACAAAAAGATGCTTCATAAAACACTTTATTGGCTTGATTGGTTACCGGCACGCATTGTCAGCTTTGGTTATTTAATTATTGGTAACTTTAGCCAAGGCACAGCAACTTATTTAAAATATGTATTTAACTTTTCAGTACCAAATCGACGAGTCATCGGTGACATTGCCCATGCTGCTGAACGTGTAGAACAAGAGTTTATCGGCTGCAGTTTTGAAGCCAAATGTATGGTGCGTTTGGTAAAACGAAACATGCTGCTAATGCTAGCGGCAATAGCTATTCTTACTTTACTGGGGTCGGTTAGTTAAAAAAGAGTTGAGATTTCAGAGTTCAGGTTTCAGAATTTTTGCTGAACCCTGAACCCTGAACCCTGAACCCTGAACCCTGAACCCTGAACCCTGAACCCTGAACCCTATCTGGTCTGACCATTTTACTTTTTCACCAATTAAATAATTATTCTGTTATTTTTTGTCTACCTTTAATGGTGTTTGATTTCTTATCTCGTACGTAACCTGAGGTTTAGTGCATCGTTGCCAAACTATTTTTAGGCAAAAACACTGCATTGAATAGTTATGCCATTAATCTTGATAATTTTGACTATTCACCGTATTTCTGATAATTTAAGCGCTAATTTTTGGTATGACCAATTTACCTTTGCGAATTTGACACACTATTTGCTTGATTAGGAACGGAAAACAGAAGGTTACTTCAAAAGCCTATGTCATTTAAGATAAAAGCCGCTAAGCTGTCGGATGTGATTTTAGAACAACTTGAGAATATGATTCTTGAGGGTTCGTTGGCGCCTGGCGAAAAATTACCGCCGGAGCGCGAGCTGGCGAAACAATTTGAAGTGTCACGTCCTTCATTACGTGAAGCGATTCAAAAATTGGAAGCCAGAGGGCTGGTAACACGTCGCCAAGGTGGCGGTACTTATGTTAAAAACCAGCTTGAAGGTGGCATGACAGATCCACTGTTTGATTTGATTTCCAAACACCCTGAATCACAATTTGACCTACTTGAATTCCGTCACGCGTTAGAAGGCATTGCAGCCTATTATGCAGCACTTCGTGGTACCGATACGGATTTCGAATATATTTCTAAATGTTTTGATGCCATTGCAACTGCAAATGACATAGAAACCCAAGCCCAAATGATCAATGCCTTTCATTTTGCCGTAGCAGAAGCATCGCATAACGTAGTGTTGCTGCACTTAATTCGCGGTATGAAATCATTACTTGAGCAAAATATTCAGCAGAATTTAATGGTATTAGTGCAAAAAGCAGATGTTAAAACGCAACTGGCTGAACACAGAAAATTCCTGTTTGATGCAGTAATTACAGGACAACCAGATAAAGCACGTGACGCAAGTAATGCGCACTTAGCCTTTATTGAAGAAGCTTTATTGCAAGCGGGTAAAGAGCACTCTCGTATTGAGCGCAGTTTACGCCGTTCGCAAAAAAATTAAACGATTTGAAACATAACTCGATTTATCTGTTAGGGATAAATTTGAATTTAAACATAAGGAACACTCCATATGTCTGAAGTCAATAAAATTGACGTTGACGCGTTAGAAACCCAAGAGTGGTTGCAAGCGCTTGAGTCAGTAGTAAAAGAAGAAGGCGTTGAACGCGCACAGTTTTTACTTGAACAAGTACTAGAGCAAGCACGTCTTGACGGCGTAGATATGCCAACTGGTATCACAACTAACTATGTGAATACTATCCCAGCAGATCAAGAGCCTGCATACCCAGGTGACACAACAATTGAGCGTCGTATTCGTTCAATCGTTCGTTGGAATGCGATCATGATCGTTTTACGTGCGTCTAAGAAAGACTTAGAGCTAGGCGGCCACATGGCGTCTTACCAGTCTTCGGCTGCATTCTATGAGATGTGTTTCAACCACTTCTTCCGTGCACCAAACGAAAAAGACGGTGGTGATTTAGTATATTACCAAGGTCACATTTCACCAGGTATCTACGCACGTGCTTTCCTTGAAGGCCGTTTAACTGAAGAGCAACTAGATAACTTTCGTCAAGAAGTAGATGGTAAAGGTATCTCTTCATACCCACACCCTAAGTTAATGCCTGAATTCTGGCAGTTCCCAACAGTTTCTATGGGTTTAGGTCCAATTGCATCAATCTACCAAGCGCGTTTCCTTAAATACCTAGAAGGTCGCGGTCTGAAAGAGACTAACGAGCAGCGCGTTTATGCGTTCTTAGGTGACGGTGAGATGGATGAGCCAGAATCACGTGGTGCAATTTCTTTCGCTGCGCGTGAGAAATTAGATAACCTTTGTTACCTAATTAACTGTAACCTTCAGCGTCTAGACGGCCCAGTAATGGGTAACGGTAAGATCATTCAAGAACTTGAAGGTCTATTCAAAGGTGCTGGCTGGAACGTAATTAAAGTTGTTTGGGGTGCTGGTTGGGATGCATTACTAGCGAAAGACACAACTGGTAAGCTATTACAGCTTATGAACGAGACAATCGACGGTGACTACCAAACATATAAAGCGAAAGATGGTGCATACGTTCGTGAGCATTTCTTCGGTCGTTACCCAGAAACTGCAGCACTTGTTGCTGATATGACTGATGATGAAATCTTCGCACTTAAGCGTGGTGGTCACGATACATCTAAGCTTTTCGCAGCTTACAAAGCAGCGCAAGAGACAAAAGGTCGTCCAACTGTAATCCTAGCTAAAACGGTTAAAGGTTATGGTATGGGTGAAGCAGCTGAAGGTAAGAATATTGCGCACCAAGTTAAGAAAATGGACATGACACACGTTGAACACCTTCGTTCACGTCTTGGCCTTGAAGACTTGGTATCTGATGAGCAAATCAAAGACTTACCATACTTGAAGCTTGAAGAAGGCTCTGCTGAGTATGAGTATCTTCACTCACGTCGTAAAGCGCTTCACGGTTATACACCTCAGCGTTTACCTAATTTCACGCAAGCTCTTGAACTACCAACTTTAGAGCAGTTCAAGCCGCTACTTGAAGAACAAAAGCGAGATATCTCTACAACTATGGGTTACGTACGTGCGCTAAATATCTTATTAAAAGATAAAGGCGTAGGTAAAAACATTGTTCCTATCATTGCTGATGAAGCACGTACATTTGGTATGGAAGGTCTATTCCGTCAAATTGGTATTTATAACCCGCATGGCCAGAACTACACACCTCAAGACCGTGACATCGTTTCTTACTACAAAGAAGCAACATCAGGTCAGGTACTTCAAGAAGGTATCAATGAACTAGGTGCAATGTCTTCATGGGTTGCGGCTGCAACATCATACTCGACAAATGACCTGCCGATGATCCCATTCTACATCTACTACTCTATGTTCGGTTTCCAACGTGTTGGCGACATGGCGTGGATGGCGGGTGACCAACAAGCACGTGGTTTCTTATTAGGTGCAACGGCTGGTCGTACAACCCTTAATGGTGAAGGTTTACAGCACGAAGACGGTCACTCGCACATTCAAGCGGGTACTATTCCTAACTGTATTTCTTACGACCCAACATTCGTATTTGAAGTAGCGGTAATCCTACAAGACGGTATTCGTCGCATGTACGGTCCTGAACAAGAAAACGTGTTCTACTACTTAACACTAATGAATGAAAACTACGCACAACCTGCAATGCCAGAAGGTGCGGAAGAAGGCATTCGTAAGGGTATCTATAAGCTTGAAGACAATGCAGGCGACAAAGCACACGTTCAACTAATGGGCTCAGGTACTATCTTAAACGAAGTACGTAAAGCTGGTCAGATCCTAAGCGAAGAATATGGCATCGGTTCAGATGTATTCTCTGTAACGTCATTCAATGAGCTTGCACGTGACGGTCAAGGTGTTGAGCGTTTCAACATGCTTAATCCTGCAGCAGATCAAAAAGTACCTTACATCACATCTGTATTAGGTGAGTCTCCAGCAATCGCTGCAACTGACTACATGAAGAACTATGCAGAGCAAGTACGTGCTTATATGCCAAGCGCTTCTTTCAAAGTACTTGGTACTGACGGTTACGGTCGTTCAGACAGCCGTGAAAACTTACGTCGTCACTTCGAAGTAAATGCAGGTTACGTAGTAGTCGCTGCACTTACAGAGCTTGTTAAGCAAGGTAAAATTGACGCATCAGTTGTGGCAGACGCTATCAAGAAATTTGATATCGACACAACGAAAACTAACCCACTATACGCATAAGAGGCAGATAGAATGGCAATCGAAATTCATGTTCCAGATATTGGTGCAGATGAGGTTGAAGTAACTGAAATCCTAGTTAACGTAGGTGATACAGTTGAAGTTGATCAATCTCTTATTTCAGTTGAAGGTGATAAAGCTTCAATGGAAGTGCCAGCTGCACAAGCGGGTACAGTGAAAGAAATTAAAGTAGCTGAAGGCGACACTGTTGCAACTGGTTCTTTAATTATGATTTTTGATGCTGCGGGTGATGCACCTGCAGCAGCCGAGCCTGAAGCACCAGCAGCCCCTGCGGCTGCACCTGCTCCAGCAGCGGCGTCTGAATTAGTTGAGGTTCACGTACCAGACATCGGTGGTGACGAAGTTGAAGTTACTGAAATCATGGTTGCCGTAGGCGACGTGGTTGAAGCTGACCAATCAATCTTAAACGTAGAAGGCGACAAGGCTTCTATGGAAGTACCAGCACCATTTGGCGGTACAGTTGTCGATATCAAAGTTGAAGTTGGCGGCAAAGTATCAACGGGCTCGTTAGTATTCGTATTTGAAACGGGTGCATCTGCGCCGGGAGCTGTTGAAGCGGCTCCTGCGGCAGCGCCTGCTCTAGCAGCGGCGGCAGAACTGATCGATGTTCACGTACCAGACATCGGCGGTGACGAAGTTGAAGTAACTGAAGTCATGGTTGCGGTAGGCGATGTGGTTGAAGCTGACCAATCAATCTTAAACGTAGAAGGTGATAAGGCTTCTATGGAAGTTCCTGCACCATTTGCAGGTACTGTTAAAGAAGTGAAAGTTGAAGTAGGCGGTAAAGTGTCGACTGGTTCTCTTGTTTTTGTATTTGAAACGCAAGGCTCTGCACCTGCTCCTGTAGCGGCGCCAGCACCTGCAAAAGCGGCTCCGGCAGCACCTGCGGCAAAACCAGCGCCAGCAGCGGCACCTGCAGCTTCAGCACAAAAAGATGAATTTGTAGCGAACGACCAATACGCACATGCATCACCTGTAGTTCGTCGTTTAGCACGTGAGTTTGGTGTAAACCTAGCACGTGTTAAGGGCACGGGTCGCAAGAGCCGTGTACTTAAAGAAGACGTACAAAACTACGTGAAAGAGTTAGTTAAGCAAGTTGAATCAGGTCAGCTATCTAAAGGTGGCAACACTGGCGGTGGCGAGCTAAACCTAATTCCTTGGCCAAAAGTAGACTTCAGCAAGTTTGGTGAAGTTGAAGAGAAGAAACTTTCTCGTATTCAAAAGCTTTCTGGTGCAAACCTTCACCGTAACTGGGTACAGATCCCACATGTTACGCAATTTGACGAAGCAGACATCACAACGCTGGAAGCATTTCGTAAAGAGCAGAATGTCCTGGCTGAGAAGAAGAAAATGGGCGTGAAGATCACTCCACTAGTATTCGTAATGAAAGCAGCAGCTAAAGCACTTGAAGAGTTCCCAACGTTTAATTCATCACTGTCTGAAGATGGCGAAAGCTTAATTCTTAAGAAGTATGTAAACATTGGTATCGCAGTAGATACGCCAAATGGTCTAGTTGTTCCTGTTGTTCGCGACGTGAACAAAAAAGGCATCATTGAGTTATCTCGCGAGTTAATGGAAATCTCTGGCAAAGCACGTGAAGGCAAACTAACTGCATCTGATATGCAGGGCGGTTGTTTCACGATTTCTAGCCTAGGTGGTATCGGTGGTACTGCGTTTACACCAATCGTAAACGCACCAGAAGTTGCTATCTTAGGTGTGTCTAAGTCTGACATGAAGCCGAAGTGGAATGGTAAAGAGTTTGAGCCGCGCCTAATGGTGCCGCTAAGCTGTTCATACGACCACCGTGTAATTGACGGTGCGTTAGCAGCACGCTTTACTGCAACACTTGCAGCTTACTTGAGCGACATTCGCCAGTTAGTAATGTAAGAAAAGAGCTTAACGCATAACTTCGGTTATGCGTTTTGCGTATAGCAAATAGTATTAATTGAACGAAATCTCTTGAAAATTGCACGACATATGTAAACGGCAATGCTAGAATTTCGCGCAATATTAATTTATCTGCCCAAAGTCTTGTTAATTGAGATAAATAGGCAGGAGTTTGGGTGATACAATTCTCGTATTATCCCGTTCGAATAACAGTTAAGGTAATAACATGAGCAACGAAATCAAAACTCAAGTTGTTGTACTAGGCGGTGGTCCTGGTGGTTACTCTGCAGCATTCCGTGCTGCTGATTTAGGTTTAGATGTAACATTAATCGAATCACGCAATACTTTAGGTGGTGTGTGCTTAAACGTAGGTTGTATTCCTTCAAAAGCACTTTTACACGTAGCTAAAGTAATTGATGACGCAGCTGAAATGGCGTCTCACGGTGTTACTTTCGGTGCTCCTCAAATCGACCTAGACAAAATCCGTTCATGGAAAGAGTCTGTAATTGGTCAACTTACTGGTGGCCTAGACGGCATGGCTAAAATGCGTAAAGTTAACGTAGTTAACGGTTACGGAAAATTCACAGGCTCTAACACTATTGCTGTTGAAGGCGAAAACGGTACAACTACTGTTACTTTCGATAACGCAATTATCGCTGCAGGTTCTCAGCCAGTTAACTTACCTTTCATCCCTGAAGATGATCGTGTAATTGACTCAACAGGCGCACTTGAACTTAAAGACGTTCCTGAAAAGTTGTTAGTACTTGGTGGTGGTATCATCGGTTTAGAGATGGGTACTGTTTACCGTGCACTAGGTTCACAAATCGACGTGGTTGAATTTGCTGATCAACTAGTACCAGCTGCAGATAAAGACGTTATCAAGATTTACCAAAAGTACGTTAAGAACAAGTTCAACGTAATGCTTTCTACTAAAGTGGTTGCAGTTGAAGCGAAAGAAGACGGTCTATACGTTTCATTTGAAGGTAAAAACGCACCAGCTGAAGCTGTTCGTTACGACAAAGTACTTGTTGCTGTTGGCCGTACACCAAACGGTAAACTACTTGACGCTGAAAAAGCGGGCGTAGCAGTAGATGAACGTGGCTTTATCAACACTGACAAGCAAATGAAGACAAACGTAAACCACATCTTCGCGATTGGTGATATCGTTGGTCAGCCAATGCTTGCACACAAAGCGGTTCACGAAGCACACGTTGCTGCTGAAGTTATCTCTGGTAAGAAACATTACTTTGATCCTAAATGTATTCCTTCAATCGCATACACAGATCCAGAAATCGCATGGGTAGGTGTAACTGAGAAAGAAGCAAAAGAGCAAGGCCTTAACATTGAAACTGCGGTATTCCCGTGGGCAGCATCTGGCCGTGCAATTGCTTCAGCACGTACTGAAGGTTCAACTAAGCTTATCTTCGATAAAGACTCAGGTCGCGTTATCGGTGGTGCAATGGTTGGTATCAACGCAGGTGAAATGCTTGGTGAAATCGGCCTAGCGGTTGAAATGGGCGCAGACGGTGAAGACCTAGCGTTAACAATTCACGCTCACCCAACACTGAACGAGTCAATCGGTCTTGCTGCAGAAATTTTTGAAGGTTCAATTACTGACCTACCAAACAAAAAAGCAGTTAAAAAGAAGTAATCTAATTCTTCTTTAGAAAACCCAGCCACTGCGCTGGGTTTTTTATTACCTGTATTTTTTGGGATTAGCTCAAAGAGATAAAAAACGCTAAAATACGCCGCTTGTTTGGGAGGGGTCGATTGAAAAATTCAGTATTAGCACTTAGACAACAACAAATCGCTGCAGCAAAGCGCGAATACAAGGCGCGAGGTTCAAAATTATCGCGCTGTGAGCATTGTTTGTTATCTGAAACCTTATGTATTTGTGATGGTATCGAAGAGGCAAGCTGTAATGCGGCTGTTTGTTTGCTGATGTATCACAATGAAAGTTTTAAGCCATCAAATACGGGGCGTTTAATTGCTGATATTGTGCCAGACAATTATGCGTTTCGTTGGGACAGAACAGAGCCAGATAAAGCGCTATTAGATTTATTGCAAAGTGATAAATATCAGCCCTTTATCGTGTTCCCTGAAGATAATATGCCAGTAGAACGGGTTGTTAAACAGGTCAATAGTATTGCAGGTAAAAAGCCGTTATTTGTTTTTTTAGATGGCACCTGGCGTGAAGCGAAGAAAATGATTCGTAAAAGCCCTTATCTAGACGGCTTCCCTATTTTATCAATTAGCCCGGAAAAACTTTCAGAATATCATTTACGAGTGGCTGCATTTGAACATCAACTCGGAACCGCTGAGGTCGCAATAATGGTACTAGAGTTAGCAGGGGAGCTTGATGCTTCGCAAAAGCTAGAGCGCCATTTTGTCGATTTTAGAAATGCGTATTTAAAAGGTAAGCGCAGTAAATTAGTGCCGTAATAACGGGATTCAAATTTGAAGTATGGCATTGCCGATTTTAGAAATGAGTCATTTCTTGAAGGGGAATTGCAGTAAGCTAGTGGCGCAAAGCGCCTATTCAAAACGTGATAAGTGAATTTTAGGCAAATAAAAAGCGCAGCTTAAAGCTGCGCCTTAACGGAATCTTATTAGCGTCCTGCTATGCACATATCGTTGTTTGATTAGTGCAATCCTTGATATCCCTATTTTGACATGACTCGTCAATGAGCTAAGTCCGTGCTCAATCCATCTATCCTATTTACAATCCTGTAAGAAAATCCGTTTAAGGTCCACATCCTGTAAACCATCAATTCCCTTGGCATCCTAGCCCAAAATCCATCTAGTAAATCCTACCAGCTCCTGCCGCTTACTAATCCTAAGTAAGGTCAATTCAGTCCATTTCCTTTTGACACTGCTAATTCTAGAGCAGTGGTTGTTGAATAAAACTATATAAAATGGCTTGGTGAATTTGTTTTATTGCTGAAATATAGTGTTTAACGTGGTTATGTTTTTATAAAACAAGGTGTTAACTATTTTGGGTGCGTGTGTGCACTTGGTTTTTTGAGATAAGTAGGAGTGTTCTGTGAGATATTTCCTACAGCTAAATTCGCTAATGTCTTTTGCTCTTCTAACTGAAAATTGTTTTCATTTAATTAAATTGAGTGCATTTAACGCTGTACATTCAATATCAGATAGATACAATTCAAGTGATAATACTTCTTATTAATGGTTCTAGAATATGAAAAAAGCAATCGCATTACTCGCACTGCTAGCAGCTGGTGAAGTTGCAGCAAAAGATGTTGTTAATATTTACTCTTATCGTCAGGGCTTTTTAATTGAACCTATTCTGCAAGAGTTCACAAAAGAGACAGGTATTGAAACAAAAGTTGTTTTTGCCAAAAAAGGTTTAATTGAAAAACTTAAAAAAGAAGGCAAATACACCAAAGCCGATATGGTACTTACGTCTAATTTTAGTGCGCTGTTACAACTTGAAGATGAAGGCTTAGTGCAACCGATTAAAAGTAACGTAATCGAAAAAAATGTACCAAAGCAATTTCGTGATGACGAAGGAAATTGGGTTGCACTGACTAAACGTGTACGTAATGTTTACTCGTCAAAAGAGCGTGTTGGTAAGTTAGACACGTTAACCTATGAAGATCTCGCAAAACCTGAATACAAAGGCAAAATTTGTATGCGCTCAGGTAAGCACCCTTATAATTTGGGCTTAGTTGCTTCTATGATTGCGCATCATGGCGAGGCAGAAGCGCGTGAATGGTTAAAGGGATTAAAAGCAAACTTAGCACGTAAGCCACAAGGTAACGACCGTGCACAAGTAAAAGCTGTAAAAGAAGGCTTGTGTGATGTAGCGCTTGGTAACAGTTATTATTTTGGTAAAATGCTGAACGATCCAAAGCAAGTGCCTTGGGCTGAGTCTGTATACATTAATTTCCCAAATCAGCAAGATCGTGGCTCACATATTAATGTATCTGGTGCGGTTTTAACCAAGTACGGAAAAAATACGACTAACGCATTAAAATTAATCGAATTTATGACTGACAACAAAGCTCAGAATATGTATGCTTCAGTGAATATGGAATATCCGGTAAAGACGGATGTTGAAGTGTCTGAGTTAGTGGCGTCTTGGGGCAAATTTAAGGAAGATGCACTGCCATTAACAAAGGTAAGTGAATACCGTCCATTGGCATTGAAGCTAATCGACGAGGTAAAATTTGATCTTTAATGCGCCTTAATTTTTCACTGTCTAAATGGCAGTTTATTGCTTTCGCGACAGGCTTTTGCCTGTCGCTTCCGTTATTGTTCCTGATTTTTGAATCCTTCCAGCCTGATAAGGAAGTCTTTGAACACTTAAAACAAACAGTATTGTGGGATTACACTTTTAATACCATAGTGTTGATTTTTGGCGTCTGCTTGCTTAGTTGTGTGATTGCGTTGCCGCTAGCATGGCTTTGTGCCTACAGCGACTTTCCCGGTAAAAAACATTTTGAGTGGGCATTAATGCTACCACTTGCAATGCCAACTTATATTATCGCCTATATTTACACCGACTTATTTGATTATGCGGGCCCTATTCAGTCATGGCTTCGCGCGGTTTTTGGCTGGCAGTCACCGAATGATTATTGGTTCTTTGATATTCGCACGCTAGGCGGTGCAATCGTAATGATTGCGTTAGTGCTTTACCCATATTTATTTTTGATTTTTAAAACGGCACTTAAAGAGCAATCTTATAAATTAGTTCAGGCCAGCCAAGTAATGGGTTACTCGCCCGTTAAAAGCTTTTTTAAAGTATCTATTCCGTTAGGGCGTGGCGCAATTGCTGCGGCACTAGCGCTGATCAGCATGGAATCAATGGCAGATTTTGCAACTGTAAACTATTTTGCTGTAAGTACTTTGACAACCGCAGTATACGATACTTGGCTTGGTTACTATTCACTTACTGCGGCAGCGAAAATCTCCGGCATTATGTTGCTGTTTTTGTTTGTCGTGATAGGTGTAGAAAAATTTAGCCGACGCAACCAAGCGGTATTTGAGCGCGGTGCAAGTGAGAATAACGGACCACTTTATTACCTATCGGGAAAGTCAGCGTGGTTAGCAACAGGATATTGTGCATTAATACTTTTTGCAGGGTTTGTGCTGCCAATTCTTATTTTGTTGAGCTACGCGGTGAGCTATTTTAGCGAGGCATGGAATAGCGATGCGTTTTTATACGCTTGGCAGAGCTTGAAAATAGCGCTAATAGTGAGTTTTGTTTGTGTTGCGTTAAGTGTGTTGGTGAATTTCTATCAACGTTCAAGCTTGTCGCGCTGGGCAGGAATGCCAGGCAAAGTTGCCAGTACTGGTTATGCATTACCTGGTACCGTATTAGCGATAGCAGTGCTACTGCCGCTTACGGCACTTGATCAACAGGTCAATATTTTTGCCGAATCAACACAGTGGTTTGCCGAGCCAGGATTGTTGTTTAGTGGTTCTATTTTTGCCTTAATGTTTGCTTACGTTGTGCGCTTTTATGCGATTTCACAAGGTGCAATAGAATCTAGCTATGCACGTATTTCGCCATCGCTTGATATGGCAAGTCATTCAATGGGTGTAAGTGCAGGCAATACTTTGCGCCGAGTGCATATGCCACTGCTTAAGCGCGGCATGCTTACTGCTGGTTTAATTGTATTTATTGAATGTATGAAAGAGTTACCTGCGGCACTGTTATTACGCCCTTTTGACTTTGAAACGCTGGCAACCTATGTTTTTCAATACGTCAGTGATGAGCAACTAGAGCTTGCCTCAGTGTCGGCGTTATTTATCGTACTTGTCGGTTTAATCCCTTTATATTTAGTTAATAACACTATGGAAGCTAAAGCATCTCATGAGTAATTTGTCGATTAACAATTTAGAATATAGCTACAATGGCAAACCGATCTTAAAAGATTTGTCATTGCAGGTAAAAGACAATGAAATTGTGTGTTTACTCGGTGCAAGTGGCTGTGGCAAAACCACCACATTAAAAGCAATCGCTGGCTTGTTGAAACCTAGCAAAGGCGATATCTCGATTGCGCAAGTTGCGGTTAACGGTGACTCCCTTTATGTTCCGCCACAAGAGCGCAATATCGGTATGATGTTTCAAGACTATGCGTTGTTTCCTCATTTAACCGTTGAGCAAAACATTGCGTTTGGCTTACATAAAGAATCCTCGAGTGTACGCAATGAGCGTGTTAAAGAAATGCTGTCACTGATTAAGCTTGAGGCATTTGCTGAGCGTTACCCGCATCAATTATCAGGTGGTCAGCAACAGCGGGTGGCAATTGCTCGCGCACTCGCATATAAACCGAGTTTATTGTTACTTGATGAACCATTTTCCAATATCGATCACCAAGTACGCTTCCAATTAATTGATGATATTCGCCGTATTATTAAAGATCAGCAAGTTTCCGCTATTTTTGTAACCCACTCCAAAGAGGAAGCTTTTGCTTTCGCCGATAAATTGGCAATTATGGAAGAGGGCAAAATTGCACAATTAGGCACGGCAGAAGCACTTTATCGCAAACCTGCGACAAAAGGCGTTGCGGCATTTTTAAGTGCTGGTATTTTTATTGATGCCGAAGCGACATCCAGCACTGAATTTAAAACTGAGTTTGGCACCATTACTTCACTTGAACCTGTTACCAATGACCAAAATGAAGTGTCAGGAAAAGGCTGTATATATTTAAAGCCCCAGTATTTAACTTTGAGCGAAAGCGAACAGGGAGTAGGTGAGTTTGTCGCGAGCCGTTTTGTTGGTAACCGCTATTTATGTCGTGTAAAACTAGGGCAACAAGAACTTGAAATTCCATGCACGCAACATCAGCGCTATGCTTATGGTCAGCGATTAGCTATTGATGTTCGTCCGCATTTGGTTAATTATTTCGCTTATACTAATAACAATTAAGTAGGAAATCCGCTATGCCACAAGCGCAATCAGGAGTTTGTGCTGAAGCCAATTTACATGGTGTGCATTTATTTTTAAATGTATTAGATGGCCAAGAACTCAGCTTGTCGAAAAAATTGGCAAGTATTATTGATATGCAAGAGCGGTTTGACCACGAATTTTCAGAAGCGCTTGTGTCTTGTGTTGTGGCGATTGGTTCGCAATTCTGGCCACATATTTACCCCAGTAAAATGCCAAAAACCTTGGCAGGCTTTCCGCAATTTGAACATATTGAGCATGCTACGCCATCACGTCCGATAGATTTAATGATTCAAATTAGGGCAGATCGCCTTGATGTAGTTCATTTGTTTGTGATGGAAGTAATTGAATTACTGAATGGTGATATTGAGCTGATTGACCAAGTAAAGTGTTTTCATTATTTAGACGGTCGTGACCTAAATGGCTTTATTTATGGTGTTGCTAATCCTCATGGTCGCAAAAAGCAGCTTGTCGCTTTAGTCGGGGATGAAGACGTTGCATTTTCTGCGGGCAGCTATATTCATGTGCAGCGTTATCGTTATGATTTAAAGGCGTGGCAAGAAATCTCAAAAGCTGAACAAGAAATTGTAATGGGCCGAATGGCTAATTCTAATCAAGCGGTTAGTTGCGCTCCGGAAAACAGTCATAGTGCACGCACAGAGCTTTACGATGACCATGGCAATGCATTATTTTTAAATCAAGGCATGCCATTTGCTGATATTAACCAGCAGGGCTTTTTATTTATTAGCTGTGCAAATAACGGCTATGCGTTTCAAACGCTTCTCAAACACCGTTTAGGCTACATTGATGATAATGGCCCAGATATGTGGCTAGAGTTTGCGAAAAGTGATTTTGGTGCGGCGTTTTTTGCGCCGTCAGTGAATATACTAAGGGAATTAGCTAGTTAGATTTAACAAGCTAGAGTTTAAGAGAGTTATGCAATACAAAACTCTCTTAATTAGTTTTAAACGTTTTCGAATAACTTTTTAACGCGCTCAAGTGTAACGTCAATTTCAGAGACTTTTTCAGGGGCGATAAAAATTGTATCATCACCAGCAATGGTGCCTAACACTCCGTCTGCTTTGCCAAGTGAATCAAGCAAACGTGCAATTAGTTGTGCAGCACCTGGACTGGTACGAATGATGATCATCATTTCGTTATGCATAATATCAATTACCAGTTGGCGCAGCGGGCTTTTCGCTGTCGGTACACCCATTTCTGCAGGTAAACAATACACCATTTCTTGTTTTGCATTACGTGTACGTACAGCGCCAAATTTACTTAACATGCGAGACACTTTGCTCTGACTAATATTGTCAAAACCCATGTCTTTTAAGGCATCAACAATCTCGCCTTGTGAACCAAAGTTTTCTTCTTTTAAAAGGGCTTTGAACGCTTTAACCAGCGCTTCTTGTTTATCTTGTATTTGCATGTGAACGGGCTGTTTAACCAATTGATGGACGTTACCTTAAATTTTACACAAGTTAGGGGTAATTGCATTAATAAAATCGTCATCTTAATTCAATTAGAGTTGAATTAATCTCAATGAAAATGCGATTTTTTTAATTGATAGCGTTGTCAACTAATCTAGTCGGATAAAGTTTACAACTATGGTCGAGATTTATATAAAAAATACCTGTTTTATTTGTTTTTATGCGCACTTTTCATTATCTTTATGGCACTTTTTTAAATACCTACCTCTAATCACGGAGAATTCACATGAAAGTTGCAGTTTTAGGCGCAGCTGGTGGTATCGGCCAGGCCCTTTCTTTATTACTTAAAACACAATTACCAGCTGGTTCTGAGCTATCGTTATACGATGTAGCGCCAGTTGTTCCAGGTGTTGCTGTTGACCTATCACATATCCCAACTGCAGTTAAAGTTGAAGGTTTTGGTAAAGACGATTTAGATGCAGCACTTGCTGGCGCAGATATCGTAATTATTCCAGCAGGTATGCCGCGTAAGCCAGGTATGGACCGTGCAGACTTATTCAATGTTAATGCAAGCATTGTTAAAACACTTGCTGAAGGCATTGTTAAAAACTGTCCTAAGGCGCTTGTAGGTGTTATCACTAACCCTGTAAACGGCACTGTACCAATCGTTGCTGAAGTATTCAAAAAGGCAGGTACTTACGAAGCTAACCGTGTATTCGGTGTAACGACACTAGACGTTATCCGTTCAGAAGCGTTTATCGCTGAACTTAAAGGCGTAGACGTTGCTTCTGTTAAAGTACCAGTAATCGGTGGTCACTCAGGTACAACTATTCTTCCTCTTCTTTCACAAGTTGAAGGTGTTGAGTTCACTGCAGAAGAAGTTGAAGCACTTACTCCACGTATTCAAAACGCAGGTACTGAAGTTGTTAACGCAAAAGCGGGCGGCGGTTCAGCGACACTTTCAATGGGCGCAGCAGCTGCACGTTTCACTCAGTCTTTAGTTAAAGGCTTACAAGGTGAAGAAGGTGTTATCGACTACGCATACGTTGCAATCGACGGTGGTGACGCAGCATACTTCGCACACCCAGTACGTTTAGGCAAAAACGGTGTAGAAGAAATTCTTTCTTACGGTGAGCTTAGCGCATTCGAAGAGAAAGCAAAGAACGACATGCTTGAAACGCTTAACAAAGACATTCAGGAAGGTATCGACTTCATCAACGGTTAATCGCGTTGAGAAAAGATTATAAAAGGCCGCAATTGCGGCCTTTTTTGTATCTTAATTGATAACAAATAAAAGGCGCTTTATGCGCCTTTTATTTTTTAATACTTAATTAACCTTGTTTGCTTGCAACCCAATCGTTTACAAAGCCTTCAAGAGTATTAAGTGGCACTGGACCGCTCTTAAGCACTACATCGTGGAATTCACGAATATCGAACTTTTCACCAAGTTGCTTCTTCGCGCTTTCACGTAATTCTACAATCTTGATCATACCGATTTTGTACGCCGTTGCTTGTGATGGCATTACAATGTGACGCTCTACCATCTTAACGCCGTCTGACGTTGCATTTGGCGTGTTATTTACGTAGTAGTCGATACCTTGTTGGCGCGTCCACTTCATTGCGTGAATACCTGTATCTACTACTAAGCGACATGCACGCCATAACTCCATCGCTAAACGACCGAAGTCTGAGTATGGGTCTTCATATAAGCCCATTTCTTTTGGCACCATTTCAGAGTATAAACCCCAGCCTTCAACGTATGCTGTGTAACCGCCAAACTTACGGAACTTAGGAACGCCTTCAAGCTCTTGCGCGATAGCAATTTGCATGTGGTGGCCTGGAATACCTTCATGGTAAGCAAGCGCTTCCATTTGGTAAGTTGGCATCGCTTCCATATCGTACAGGTTGGCATAGTAAATACCAGGGCGTGAGCCATCTGGCGCTGGTTGCTGGTAGAACGCTTTACCTGCTGCTTTTTCACGGAATGCTTCAACACGTTTTACAATCATGTCGGCTTTTGGCTTAACGATAAATAACTCATCAAGGCGCGACTTCATGTTATCGATCATTGCCGTCGCATCAGCAAGGTACTTTGCTTTACCTTCTTCCGTGTTTGGCAAGTAGAACTGCTTGTCGGTTTTCATGAATTCCATGAATGCTTTTAAGTCGCCTTTAAAACCAACTTTATCTTTGATTTCACGCATTTCATCATGAATACGTGCAACTTCAGCTAAACCAATCGCGTGAATTTCTTTCGCCGTAAGATCGGTTGTCGTCGTGCGTGCTAACGCATTGTTGTAGTAAGCTTCACCTTGCGGGAACTTCCAAGCACCATCGCGGTTATCAGCGCGAGATTCTAAACCAATTAAGTAGCTGATAAGCGATTCATAGGCAGGGCCAACCGCTGTTTTAAGAGCATTTGTTGCATCAGTGATAAGAGCGTCTTTTTCATCTTGTGCGATTTCTAACTTTGCCACTTTGCGTTTAAAGTCAGCAAGCAGGGTTGAATCTTCACCAGTTGTGAAAGGCGCACCTTTCAAAATGTTTTTGCTTGAATCAATTACATGTGGGAACACGAATTTAGGCGCGATAATGCCTTTTGCAGCACGAGTTTCTAGATCTTTTTCAAGTTGTTCAAATACCGTTGGTACACCATTTAAACGAGAAATATACGCTTTTGCATCACTTAAATCGGCAATTTGATGTTGGTTAATCAAAAATGCAGGGATCATTGAGTGTGTGCCATACATTTGATTTACTGGATACGTGTGGTAGCGCCATTTAAAGTCATCAATGCTTTGTACTAAACGCTGTTCCATTAAGTCATAGCTAACTTGTGTCGTGCTATCTAGCTTGCTGCGATCAAAAGCGCGCAGCGTTTCAAGGTCTTTTTTCGCAAGCGCTAAATCTTCTAACGCACGTGCTTCAGAACCGTCGTCCCATTTGTCATAGTCTTTTTTGATGCCCATGTAGGTTTGGTAAACAGGGCTGCGCATTACGCCGCGCATAAAAACTTCTTCAAAGAACGCGTTTGCACGTTCGCTTTCTGATTGTTGTTTAACTACTTCAGCAGTTGTATCTTGTGTTGTTGCTGGTCTTTGACAACCAACTAAAAAAACAGAGCTGATTGCTGCTGCAATTAATGAGCGCTTAAGCATTTTGTTTTACCTTTATAGTTATGACTTTATAACGAAGTATTTACTCAACGTTACTGTTTTACAGGGGTCGCTACAAACGACGTTACACAAATAATTGTAACAAGTCATTTAAAAAGCGGTGTCCTTTTGCGGTAACTTGCCAGATATTGTCGTTTTTTTGCATTAATCCTGAAGTAACCGCGTGATTTAAATTAGCTTCAACGTGTTCAAGTGGCAGCCCAGTAAACTCAACAAACTCGTTGATGTTGAATGATTCATGTAGGCGCAAGCGGTTCATGAAATATTCAAAAGGCAGTTCATCATTTGCGACGTGCCAGCTATCAAATAGGTATGGTCTGGTTAAGTCCATATAGCCTTTAGGGTGCTTTACCTTAACTGTGCGTAACAGTTTTTGTGTTGTTAAATCGGTGATTTTGCCATGGGCGCCACAGCCAATACCCAAGTAGTCACCAAAGCGCCAGTAATTTAAATTATGCTGACACTGATAACCCGGTTTGGCGTAGCCTGATATTTCATATTGCTCGTAACCTGCATCCGTTAACAGCTGGTGGCCTTGTTCTTGAATTTGCCACAAGGTTTCATCTTCAGGCAGTATAGGCGGTTTTGACGCAAATTGGGTATTAGGTTCAATAGTGAGTTGATACCACGAAATATGGGGCGGATTGAGCGCGATAACTTGTTTAAGATCACTCAGTGCATCATCGATGGACTGATCTGGCAATCCATGCATTAAGTCCATATTAAAACTGTTTAAACCTATGGTCTTTGCTAATTTTGCCGCATTAATTGCTTCATCGGCATTGTGAATACGGCCAAGGCTTTTTAGTTTGTCTTGTTGCAGCGATTGAACACCAATAGAAATACGATTGACGCCAGCTGCGCGGTAGCCAATAAAGCGCTCAGCTTCGACAGTACCCGGGTTAGCTTCAAGGGTAACTTCTATATCCTTTGCGAACGGTATAAGGCGCTCAACACCTTGCAATAAGGAAGCTATAGCTTTTTCACTAAACAGGCTCGGTGTACCACCACCGATAAATATACTAGTGAGTTTACGGCCTTGTACATATGCAAGGTCGGTTTTTAAATCATCTAGCAAGTGCTGTACGTAAGCAGATTCAGGAATATCTGACTTTACGCCATGACTATTAAAGTCACAGTAGGGGCACTTTTGCACACACCAAGGTATATGTATGTATAGACTTAATGGTGGCAGTTTCATTAATTAGCCTTGAGCAAGTCGAGCAGTTGATTAAGCGCCTTTCCGCGGTGGCTTAGGCTATTTTTAGTTGCCTTATCCAGCATTGCCGCGCTGCAATTTTTCTCGTGACTAAAGAATACTGGGTCGTAACCAAAGCCTTGTTCACCTTGACGCTCAGGTAAAATTTCACCTTGCCATACACCTTGGCAAATCAATGGGGTAGGGTCGTCTGCATGGCGCATTAATACTAATACACACCAAAAACGGGCTGTACGATTCGGATTATCGCCCAGTTCACTTAATAGCTTATCAATGTTATCAGAGTCATTCGCATTAACACCTGCAAATCGTGCTGAGTAAATGCCCGGAGCACCGCCTAGCGCTTCAACTTCCAGACCTGAATCGTCGGCGATTGCCGGTAAGCCAGTAATCTTTGCTGCATGCCTTGCTTTGATTATGGCATTTTCAATAAATGTGGTGCCGGTTTCTGCAACTTCTGGCACATCAAACTCTGACTGTGCGACTACTTCAATATTCAAACTAGCAAGTTTATGCGCAAGCTCAGCAACTTTGCCTTGGTTACCCGTTGCCAAAACGATTTTTTCAAATGACATAAAACGAAATTTCTAAAGGAATGATGTTAGGTATTATATCAAGAGCGCAAGCGTATTGCTTCGTGGATTTCATGAAATGTTATATTGTTACTTTTCAATGAGTTAGAGCCCGAGTGATTATTCTAAATGCCATAAATATGAAATCTTAGTTTAACAATAGATAAGTAGGCTATCGCAAATTTTAAATCATACGGGTACAAAATAATGAAAAAAACATGTGTCGCCCTAGCAGTTGCTAGCTTACTTATGACGGGTTGCGGTTCTGACGATAAAGAAATCGTAGAAGTAATTAAAGAAGTTGAAGTAATTAAAGAGGTGGAAGTACCACCAGTAGCGGTTACTGAAGTTAAAAACGTGATTTTAATGATTGGTGACGGTATGGGCCCTCAGCAAGTTGGCTTACTTGAAGAGTATGCGCGCCGCGCACCTAATTCAACGTACAGTGCTAAAAATGGTGTGACTGCGTTATCTAACTTTGCCAATCAAGGTGTAATGGGCTTGTCTCTTAATGCACCGCATGGTGATAATGGTAAGCTGGTTGTTGACTCAGCGTGTTCTGCAACACAATTAGCAACAGGCTTAGCGGCAGGTTCTGAAATGATTGGCCTTGATGACCAAGGTAATATCGTTGAAACCATTTTAGAAAAGGCGAAAAAAGCAGGCAAAGCAACAGGCTTGGTATCAGATACTCGCATTACCCATGCAACACCAGCGGCATTTGCCGCGCACCAACCACATCGTTCACTTGAACCTGCGATTGCTGAAGAGCTAATTGAAAGTGGCAATGTTGATGTATTACTTTCAGGTGGTGCTCGCGTATTCTTACCGTCTGATATTAAAACAGATGCGGCCGATCGTGATGTTATGAGTGCACTTGGCGCGTCTGAATCGGTATATAAAAAATCAAAGCGTAGCGACAACCGTAACTTAGTCGTTGAAGCGAAAGAGCAGTTTGGTTATGAACTAGCGTTTGATAAAGCGCAGCTAGCTGCTACAGAATCAACTAAACTACTTGGTTTGTTCGCAAACTCGGGTATGGCTGACGGTATTGCCTACTCAGCATGTAAAGAAGCAAATAACTGTTCTCAGCCATCGCTTAAAGAAATGACTAAAAAGGCACTTGATGTGCTTTCTAAAGATGAAGATGGCTTCTTCCTAATGATTGAAGGTGGTCAAATTGACTGGGCAGGACACGCGAACGATGCGGGTTGGATGCTACATGAACTATTAAAGTTTGACGAAGCGGTAGAAGCGGTTTACGAATGGGTAAAAGACCGTAACGATACGCTAGTTGTTGTAACAGCTGACCATGAAACGGGCAGTTTTGGTTTTAGTTACTCACGTTACAATATGCCTGAAGCAACAACACTTCCTGGCGATGGCATGCAAGGTCGCGACTACAAGCCTAACTTCAACTTTGGTGATTTAAGCCACTTAGAAATGTTGTATAAGCAGTCGGGAACTTTCTACAACATGCTTGATATGGCAAACGCAGATTGGAACTTTGACGCTGCAACAGCAAACGACTGGATGACTGCAATTAATAACTACAGCGCGTATAAAGTGACACTAGAGGAAGCTGAGAAAGTAGGTGAGCGTGAAAATAACCCTTACTATGACCCAGATCACTCTTATCAAAGTGCTGATGTAACGCCAAAGTTTGACGACTTTAACGAGTTTTATGTATATGCAGACGAAGACCACACTGCAAAAATTGGTCGTGCACTTGCTCGTCACCAAAATGTTGTTTGGGGTACAGGTACACATACAGCAGCACCTGTTCCAGTTTATGCGTTTGGTCCTGAAGGTGTAACTAAGCAGTTCTCAACCATGCAACACCATGTTGATATTGGTCAGAAAATGATGACAGCGCTTGGCTTGTAAACTCGCTTATCGAGTAACACTAGGGTCTGTTGACCTTTCAAGTTCGTTTTTGCAGCAGTTTGATTGGGTTTTATACAAGGCAGAGGCTGCGTGGCATAGTTATTCTATGTGAGTCAGCCGATAACACAGTAGAAAAGCCAATCAAGCGCTGCCGAACGGTTCTTTTGAGCGCACTTTTCTCATTGTTGTTCGATATTCGCTTAGATTGCTAGGCCACACATCGAGCGCCGCGATAAAAGCACGCTCAAAGAGAACAAAAATAGAACAGCAAAGATCAACAGACCCTAGTAACAAAAAAGCGCCGTAAGGCGCTTTTTTAATATGTAGACTAATTTGTTTAAGAAAAAACTTTAATCAACATAAAATTTTTGTTGAAAGCTGAGTACTTCGCTTTTATTTTGCCCTTTAATATCAAGCTTAAAGCGATACAGTTCTTCATTGCTGTAGCCAAGCTCTGCAATATAGTAAATTGCATCACCATCGATGATCTCTTTAAATGCTAGCGCTTCATTGTGACCAAGTAAGTTTTTGGCAGTGCCTGAAATAGCTATTTTTTGTGCTTTTTTCGTTGCTTTATCCAATACCGAAATATTGATAACCGCATTGTAATTACTGCGTTCAATACCATAGTGTTGCGCTATTTTTGGTTGCAATACAGTTGATGGAAAAGCAATGTAATGCACTTGCCAGTTACCAAGCTCTTTGTATTGCCCACCTTGCTCGGTATTTGCTAAAACGCTTGTAGCCATAAATGCACAAAATGCTAAACAAAGTGAAATTAGGGTTTTCATAATCCGCCCCTTAAATTAAGTATTAATATTAGTATAGATGACAAAAAAGCCGCATTCTGCGGCTTTTTTATTCTACCTGAATTTATTCGTTTTTATCTAAATAAATCAAGGAATAAGATTTGCAGAAACTGTAATCCAATAATCAGCACCAAGATTGATAAATCTAACCCGCCAATTGGTGGAATGATTTTTCTAATCGGGCGTAGCATTGGCTCAGTGAGTTGATGGAAAATCGCTTCGATTGGGTTATGTCCTTGGCTTACCCAGCTTAAAATTGCTCGGATAACTAGTACCCAAAAGGCTAAGTTTAAACCTTCTTTGATCACAGTAATTAAACTGCCAACCAATACGGTAACAGGTTCAATTCCACCAAAGAACAGCAGTGAAATGGTCACTATTTTGAGCGCGGCGACAATCAGCGCAAGCACTAATGAGGCAAGATCAAAACCGCCAAGTCCAGGAATTACCTTGCGAATTGGGTTGAGTAAAGGGCTGGTGGCTTTTACTACAAACTGGCTGAGCGGATTATAGAAATCAGCGCGCGCGGATTGTAGCCAAAAGCGCAGTAATACAACCATCAAGTACAAGTCAAAAACGACTTCAACTAAAAATCGAAACGCGTCATTCATTAAAATTCTTGCTCCATTTGTTGTGCGCGTGCGATACACGCATCCATCGCATCGGCGACAGTTTGCGTTAAGTTCTGCTGCTCTAAATGCGCGATTGCCGCGGCAGTTGTACCGCCTTTTGAAGTAACATTAGCACGTAACTGACTGATTGATAAGTCAGGCGATTTTGCCACCATATCGCTGGCACCTACAGCCACTTGCTGTACCAGTTCTCTTGCTTGTTCAGCGTTAAAACCGAGCTCTTTTGCTTTTTGTTCAATCGCTTCTAAGAACAAAAATACATACGCAGGAGATGAACCCGTTACCGCAATAATATCGTTAATTTGGTCTTCTTCTGAAAGCCAAGTAACAATACCTGTTGCGCTAAATACCTCGGTAGCAAATTGTTTTTCTTGCTCACTGGTATTATTGCTGAATAAGCCACTTACGCCTTTGCTTTGTAAGCTAGGGGTATTTGGCATGCAGCGGATCATCTTAACCGGGTGGTCTAGCATTTCTTGTAAACGCGCCACTTTAATGCCTGCCGCAACGGAAATAAACACTTTGTCTTGGTAGGCGATACCTGAATCTTTAATGGTTTGGCATAGGTCTGCCATCATTTGCGGTTTAACCGAGAGTACAACGTAATCGGCTTGATCGATTGCTTTTATGTTGTCGTTAGTTACTTGAATACCAAAGTCATTGCCAACTTTGGCAAGTTTTTCTGCATTGCGGTTGGTTGCGATAATATTGTTTGGGGCAAAGCCGCCATTGATTAATCCGCCAATAATGGCGTAACTCATATTACCGGTACCAATAAATGCAATGGTGTTTTGTGACATAGGAACTCTCTTTTTGGTTAATCGTTAGTTTCTTGGGCCAAAGATATCGGTGCCAATACGCACCATAGTGCTGCCTTGACTTATTGCTGCTTCAACATCGTTACTCATGCCCATTGAAAGCGTATCTATACTATCATATTGGGATTTCAATTGATTAAAACAAGTTTGCAGTTTGGCAAAGCTGTGTTGTTGCTCGTTTAGTGAATCGCTTTTTTTAGGAATGGCCATAACACCACGCAATAGCAAGTTGTCAGATGTTGCAATGTACTGAGCTAAGGCATCCACTTCTGACAGCGAACAGCCAGACTTGCTCTGCTCATCATCAATATTAACTTGTATAAGCACATTTAATTTAGCGCGTTCAGAGGGGCGTTGATCATTTAGGCGTCTGGCTATTTTAATGCGGTCGACACTTTGCACCCAGTCAAAATGAGCTGCTACTTGTGCGCTTTTATTCGATTGAATAGGGCCGATAAAGTGCCATTCAATGTCGCTTAAATCGGATAATTCAGCGATTTTATCGACCGCTTCTTGCACGTATGACTCGCCAAATTGACGTTGGCCAGCTTGGTAGGCCTCTCGTATTAAAGTGCTAGACTTTGTCTTACTGACCGCCAATAAAGCCACTTTTTGCCCTAAAATGTGAGAATTTTTTATCGCTTTTGCGATTCTGTCATAGGCTATTTTAAGTCGTTCTGCTATTGTAATCATATAATTATTCAAATAAGTAACTTAGTGGAGCAATCCAATGGACATTACTGAATTACTGGCATTCAGTGTGCAACATAATGCATCAGATTTACACTTATCATCAGGTGTTTCACCTATGATCCGCGTTGATGGCGACGTTCGAAGAATCAATATCCCCGCACTTGGACCAAAAGACGTAAACGGCTTAGTGTATGATATTATGAATGATAAGCAGCGAAAAGAATACGAAGAAAACTTAGAATGTGACTTTTCTTTCGAAGTGCCAAACCTAGCGCGTTTCCGTGTTAATGCCTTTAATTCTAACCGTGGTCCAGCCGCGGTATTTCGTACCATCCCAAGCACCGTTTTAACCCTTGATGACTTAGGCTGTCCTGAAATATTCAAAGATATTTCCAATAACCCGCGTGGCTTAGTGTTGGTAACGGGACCGACAGGTTCGGGTAAATCAACAACGCTTGCCGCGATGATTGATTATATTAATTCGCATAAGCATCACCACGTTCTGACTATTGAAGATCCTATCGAATTCGTACACGACAATAAGCAAAGCTTAATAAACCAACGTGAAGTACACCGTGATACACACAGCTTTAATAACGCACTTCGCTCGGCACTTCGTGAAGATCCAGATGTTATTCTGGTCGGTGAATTACGTGATTTAGAGACCATTCGCCTTGCAATGACCGCGGCAGAAACCGGTCACTTAGTATTTGGCACCTTGCACACCACCTCAGCACCAAAAACCATTGACCGTATTATCGACGTATTCCCAGGTGAAGAAAAAGACATGGTACGTTCAATGCTATCTGAATCATTACGTGCTGTAATTTCACAAACACTCGTGAAAAAAGTAGGTGGCGGACGAATCGCAGCACACGAAATTATGATAGGTACACCAGCAATTCGTAACCTTATTCGTGAAGATAAAATTGCGCAAATGTATTCATCGCTACAAACCGGTGCATCGCACGGCATGCAGACGATGGATCAGTGTTTAGGTAACTTGCTAAATCGCGGCTTAATTACACAGCAAGATGCATATGCAAAAGCCCACGATAAGAGCAACTTTGGCGCAGCAGGCGCACGATCTTACTAGGGGTAAATTATGCACGGCTTAGATCATTTTTTAAAACAAATGGTAGAGAGTGAAGCATCGGATTTATTCGTGTCTACATTCTTGCCTGTAAGTGTAAAAGTTAATGGCGAACTTCGTCCGATTGGTCATTCAGATTTAACTGAAGAAGAAGCGTTAGAGCTCGTTGAATCGGCAATGACCGACAAGCAGAAAACCGAATTTCATGAAACCAAAGAATGCAACTTTGCGATCGCACGTGATTCGGGCCGTTTCCGTGTTTCGGCTTTTTGGCAGCGCGACAAAGCGGGCATGGTTGTTCGTCGTATCGTAACCACCATTCCGGAAGTACACGACCTTGGCTTACCACCGGTTTTAACCGACGTGATTATGTCAAAACGTGGTTTAGTCCTGTTTGTGGGTGGTACCGGTACCGGTAAATCAACTTCACTTGCGGCACTGTTAGGGTATCGTAACCGCAACCAGCGTGGTCATATCTTAACTATTGAGGACCCGATTGAATTTGTTCACGAACACCAAAAGAGTATTGTAACGCAACGTGAAGTGGGACTGGATACTGAAAGTTTCGAATCGGCGCTAAAGAGCTCTCTACGTCAGGCCCCTGATGTAATTTTGATTGGTGAGATCCGCTCGCAAGAAACTATGGAATATGCGCTTTCATTTGCTGAAACAGGTCACTTGTGTGTGGCTACACTGCACGCAAACAACGCGAACCAAGCAATCGACCGTATTATGCATTTAGTACCAAAAGAAAAGCACGATAAGTTAAAGTACGATTTAGCACTTAACTTACGTGCTATTGTTGCACAGCAGCTTGTGCCGACCAGTGATGGTCATGGTCGTGCAGCAGCAATTGAAATATTGCTTAACTCGCCAATGGTGGCAGAACTAATAAAACGCGGTGAAGTAGGGGCAATTAAAGAAACCATGTCTAAATCGCGCGAAATGGGTATGCAAACCTTTGACCAAGCGTTATTTGACCTTTACCAGCAGCATCGCATTAATTATGCCGATGCGCTGCACCATGCTGACTCACCGAACGATCTGCGCTTAATGATTAAATTACGCAATAATGAACAACAAGGAGCAGGCTTTTTACAAGGTGTTACGGTTGATGGCCTTGATGGAGATAAAAACTAGTAGTAAGTTATACGCTTATGTTGAAGTTAAGTCGTTTGAAACTTTGTTTTTGTGTATTAGCGAGTATGTTATTTGGTTTTGCTGCGAACGCTGCGAATTCAAGTAACACCGTTGATATGTATATTCGCGATGATGTGTATGTGGATTTTCAGGCTTTTCTAGCTGGACGTGATGTACATCAGATTACCTCGTTTAGCGGTTATCGCATGCGTCGCGACGTAGTGGATATGGTGCTTGCATTGCAAGCATTAAAACTCGGTGGTTTTGATAAAACATTTAACTACCAAGTGGGCAAAGTAACGCTGCGCAACACCAATATTTTAGAGCGTGGTAAGCAATTACTTAGCTTCGACACATACTGGTACGCAGATGCAGAAAAAATAGCAGAGCACGCTTATATTTCTGCACCTGTGTTTAACAAAGGAGAGTACCTAGCAGGCGTATTTGCTCATCCTGAAAACCGAAAAGTCTTTGCAATTGACAGCCTAGATGATTTTTCTCATTTCACATCGATTTCAACGCCCCGTTGGCACGCCGACTGGCAAACTCTCAAAAGCTTGAAGTTAAAAAAGCTGTACAAAGATGATGAATGGTTACAACAAATTCGTGCGGTTGATAAAAAGTGGGCGGATTTTGCTTTGTTGCCGTTTATGCCTGCTGTTAATAATCACTACAAATTGCATTCGTTAGAGTTACTTGCTGTGTCGGGCATCGCACTTACATTTGATGATAGTCGTCATTATGTGGTGAGCAAAACCCACCCTGATGGTAAGGCGGCGTTTGAGGCGTTACAAAAAGGGTTAGTAATACTCGCAGAGCAAAAACGCATTAAATCAGCCTATATTGAAGCGGGCTTTATTCCTGAAAAGGGCAGTGTGAAAGTGCTAAATAGTGAGTTAATTAGTAAAGACTAAGCGAGGCGCTTAGTCCCCATAAAGGCTTTCAAAATAGCTTTCTAAGATAATTTGTGCCGACATACTATCTACTTTATCTTTCGCTAAATTTCGGTAGCCACCGTGATCAAACAAGCGTGCTTTTGCATCCGTTGTGGTAAGGCGCTCATCTTGCACTTCAACTTGGTAACCGAACATGCCATGCAAGCGTTTTGCAAATTTTTTGGCTTTAAAGGTTACTTCTTGGTTGGTGCCATCCATATTGAGCGGTAAGCCGACTATTAGTAAATCAGGTTGCCATTCATCGAGAATTTTTTTTACGTTGTCCCAGTTTGGAATACCGTCTTTTGCAGCGACAGCACTAAGTGCGGTTGCTGTACCTGATATTTCCTGACCTACGGCAATGCCAATGCTTTTGGTACCAAAATCAAAACCAATTAGTGTACGTTGCCCGATAGGATTTTTACTCATTTACGCATTTCCTGAATAGAGAGAAAGTTTATCGATATCAATACCTAAACTCTCTATTGCTTTTTGCCAACGCAAGTGCGCTGGTGTATTAAAAATAATCTCAGGGTCGGCAGGTACGGTAAGCCAAGTATTTTCAATCAGCTCTTTTTCAAGCTGACCGGGATCCCAACCTGCATAGCCTAAGGTAATCAGAAATTGATCTGGTGCTTCATGGCTTGTTAGCTCGTGAAGCACATCTTTCGAGGTGGTGATCATAATATCAGAGCTAATATTCGAGCTTGAACTATAACCCGGCTTAGTACTGTGCAATACAAACCCGCGGTCAGTGTGAACTGGACCGCCCGACATTACCGCAACACTGCTGTTACTAGCCATTTTGTTATTCTCTATATCGATTTGGTCGAGTAATTCGCCTACCGTAAGATTAGTAGGTTGATTAATAACAAGCCCCATTGCGCCTGATTCATTGTGCTCACAAATGTAAGTCACGCTATGTTTAAAGCGCGGGTCGGGCATGTTTGGCATTGCAACTAAAAAGGTATTTTGTAATGACTGGGTTTGATTACTCATTGATTGCACCTTTTGTATTATCTTCAGCTTTAAGTATGCGCCACTTTTTGCTCAATTGCGTCGAATAACTTACCGGTAATAGAAATATCAAATGCCGCTTCAATTTCTTTTACGCACGTTGGTGCAGTAACATTAATCTCAGTAAGCCTATTGCCAATAATATCAAGACCGACAAAAATTAAGCCTTTTTCAACTAATGTTGGCGCCACTGCTTCGGCAATTTTGCGTTCTACGTCGGTAATCGGGCGCGCTTCGCCTCGGCCGCCGGCTGCTAAATTACCGCGGGTTTCGCCACCTTGTGGAATACGCGCTAAGCAATAGGGAATCACTTCACCATTAACTACCAATACGCGCTTATCGCCATCTTTGATCGCTGGAATGTAATTCTGTGCCATTGCATATTGGCTGCCGTGTGCTGTTAATGTTTCGCAAATAACGCCAATATTTGGGTCATCTTGTTTAACGCGAAAAATTGACGCGCCACCCATACCGTCAAGTGGTTTCAGAATAATGTCTTTGTGCTCTTCTAAAAACGCGCGAAGATGTGACTGCTCACGTGTTACCAGTGTATCTGGTGTATGTTCACTAAACCACGCAGTAAATAATTTTTCGTTAGCGTCACGTAAACTTTGCGGTTTATTAATTACGAGAGTGCCCGCTTGCTCGGCGCGCTCTAACAGGTAAGTTGCGTAAATATATTCGGTATCGAATGGTGGATCTTTACGCATTAAAATCACGTCTAAATCAGCTAGAGCAATGGTTTGCTTGTCTTCAAGTTCATACCATTTTTCGGTGTTATCAAACACGGTAGCAACAGATGACGTTGCGAAACTTTGCCCACCACGTAAAAACAAGTCATTCATTTCCATGTAATGAATTTCATAGCCGCGTTTTTGCGCTTCGAGCATCATGGCGAAGCCGGTGTCTTTTTTGATATTAAATCCAGCAATAGGATCAGAAATGATGCCAAGCTTAATCGTCATGTTAGTTTCCTTTATTTTCAACTCTCTATGTTATGGGGATGCTTGCAGCTTAAATCAAGCTAAATCACCGTAGACAAGCTGCAGCGCAGAGAGAACAGTAAGCGCTGCGGTTTCAGTACGCAGTACACGTGGTCCCAACTTTATATCAACAAAGTCTGCGGCTTTGGTTGCAGCAATTTCTGCATCGGTAAATCCGCCTTCTGGGCCAACCACAAAGCGCATCGCTGTTGCATTAAAGTTTGCAAGTTTATCGATGGTTTTAATGCTTTGCTCAGCTCGCGGGTGCAAGGTTAGCTTAGTTTCGTCGCTTGGCTGGGTTAGCCATTGCTCTAATTTTATTGGCGGGTGAACAACGGGTACAAAATTACGACCTGATTGCTCCGCAGCCGCAATAGCGATTTTTTGCCATTGTTGGTGTTTCTTTTCAAGGCGCTCACCTTGTAATTTAACACCGCAGCGCTCGCTAAATAATGGGGTGATTTCAGTAATACCAAGCTCTACTGATTTTTGAATGGTGAACTCCATTTTTTCGCCGCGCGAAATTCCTTGCCCTAAGTGGACTTTTAGTGGTGATTCACTGGTCACATCGTGAAATTCATCAACGCTAACATACACATTTTTTTTATTGGCTTGTGAAATGGTGCACAAGTATTCGCCACCTTCACCGTTAAATAAGCTAACCTGTTGACCTGGTTGCATTCTTAGAACGCGACCTATGTGTCCTGCGGCATCATCGCCGAGTTGTAATTCTGTGCCGACTTCAATAGTGCCGGCTTGGTAGATATGGGGAGTGCGCATAATGACTCTCAGCGATTAATATGCTTATATGGTATGAAAAGCGCAATAACAAAGGCAAGTAATAAAGGCAGTTATGACAACAATTCTTGAGGTTAAGCAGCTTAGTAAGCATTTCTCAGACTTTTGTGCAGTCGATAAAATTGATTTCAAAGTGACTAAAGGTTCGTGTTTTGGTTTGTTAGGACCAAATGGTGCGGGCAAAACCACCACCATTGAAATGCTTGAAGGGATTTTAACGCCAACATCCGGCGATATTTTATTTAACGGAAAGGGCATTACACGAGAGGATTTCCAAAAGCTGGGTATTCAGTTTCAGCATACCGCGTTGCAAGATTATTTAACGGTACGAGAAACGCTCAATTTGTTCTCGTCGTTTTATAAAAAGACAGTGCCAATCGACGACCTCATTACGCAATGTCAGTTAACTGACTTTATTAATGTTGATCACCGAAAGTTGTCGGGCGGGCAAAAGCAGCGTTTGCTATTGGCGCTGGCATTAATTAACGACCCAGAACTTATTTTTTTAGATGAGCCAACCACCGGACTCGACCCCCATAGCAGGCGCCTATTTTGGGATTTAGTAAATGATATTAAAGCGGGTGGCAAAACCATTTTATTGACTACTCACTACATGGATGAAGCCGAGTACTTATGCGACCAAATCGCAATTATGGATAAGGGGCAGATTATCGCGATGAATAGCCCTGAAAACCTATTGAGAGAGCATTTTAAAGGTTCATTAATATCGTTACCAAAGCAAAATGTATCGTCACAAATTTCGTTTACGAATGCTCATTACAGCCAAGATAGTGTGCTTATTCATAGTGATAATACCGAGGCCACATTAGCTAAGTTGTTAACGGAGCAAATTTCATTGCAGGGGCTGCAAGTTAAGTCGGCTAATTTAGATGATTTATTCCTAAAGTTAACAGGTCACGCATTACACACTAACGAGGAAAAACCAGATGTTTAAACGATTTTTTGCTGTTTTAGTGGCGCGTAATTTAGAGTTTTTCCGCGACCGCTCGGCGCTCGGTTGGAATTTAGCATTTCCTATTTTGTTAGTGGTTGGGTTTGCCTTTATCTTTAAAAATGATAACCCGACACTGTTTAAAATTGGCTACGTAGGTGATTTACAGCAACACAGTATTAGCCAGTATAAGCATTTAGAGTTTATTGAGTATCAAGATAAAAGTGTGGCAATCGAAAAACTGCGCCAACATAAACTGGATTTACTGGTGAGCTTTGATGCAAAACAGTATTGGGTAAATTCAAGTTCGGCAAATGGTTATATTGCAGAAAAATTGCTACTTGCTGAAACAACACAAGCAACCGCGCAGTTTGTAAAAGAGGCAATAGAAGGCCAAGAAATTCGCTATCTTGATTGGGTTGTGCCCGGCATTTTAGCGATGAACATGATGTTTTCTTGTTTGTACGGCGTGGGTTATGTGATTGTGCGTTATCGTAAAAACGCGGTGCTAAAGCGTTTAAGTGCCACGCCATTAAAGCCGGTAGAATTCCTGGCAGCGCAAATCGTTTCGCGTTTATTGATTGTTGTGGCGTTAACATCCGCCATATTTGTAGCCTGTCATCTTATCTTTGATTTTTATTTAATCGGCAGCATGTGGTGGTTATTAGTACTGTGCGTACTTGGTGCGTTTTCACTAATTTCGCTATCGTTACTGATCGCGTGTCGTTCTGAGTCGGAAGAATTTACCGGTGGCATTCTCAATTTAGTGTCATGGCCGATGATGATGTTGTCAGGTGTGTGGTTTTCGCTTGAAGGCAGCCCAGAATTTGTACAGGCAATTTCTCAGATATTTCCGCTTACGCAAATGCTGATTGGCGCGCGAGCCGTGATGTTAGAGGGGGCAGGGTTTGTTGAAATTGCACCACAGCTGTTTATTCTCATCGGGCAAAGTGTGGTGTTTTTATTGCTTGGCGCTCTATTCTTTAGCTGGAAAGGGCAAACGCGATAAACCGCGCTTGCTCTAATTCCAACTAAACCAAATATTAAAGCGAGAACAAACGCAGTAGTAAAATGCCTATCGCAATATGAACAGCAAGCTCAATACTGGCGATGCCGATGTTGTCTTGTTGTTCCACTTCAATGTTGTTTTGTACTTTTGGTAGCGCCAGTTTTAATACCAATAATGCGGTAATTTGGTGCAGTGCAACAAACACAACCACGTTTAATAAAATCATCATGATATTGTCGATAAAGTTACCGGCAATAAACTGAATACTGGCAAGTGCTGCAAAAATTGCGAGCGATAACGCAATCATACGTGATGCAAAGCGCAGGCCTATTGACGTGTTGTCGTAAGCAAAATAAGTTTGCATTGAAGCGCCTTGATTGGTGGCGGCAAAGCGTTTCTCTTGCCAGCGAGTATGTAGCAAAATAATAAACTGAATAGCAATAAATGCGATAATATCAATAAGTAAAGTATTAAAATTCGTCGCTTTAGACCACTTATAAAGGCCAAGCACAATAATTGAATTTGCTAGCAATACACCGGTATCGATGAGTGCCGCGCATACATTGCGCTTCTCTATCGCCCTTGCTTCATTAAAATCTCTTAGAATTAGCCGGTTATGGATCCATTTACCAAACCAAATAAACACTAAAGCGAGCGCGAGAGCGATTGCCATGTGCGGTAAACTTTCTTGCCATTGCGACAAGTCAAATTCCCTTGCAATAAAACTAACAACTAAAATAATGCTGAAAATAGAAGACGCATAACTAATGCCCATAGCAAAGTTATCTTTTTTCGCTAATTCATCCATTAAATCATGTTCGCTGCTGTCGGCTTGTAATTGCTTTTTAACCACCATTAAAACAACCAAAACCAATAGTCCGGTGATGGCGAATGCGACTAAAAGATCGTTAGATAGACTGATATAAGACATAAAAATAGCTTTCTTTTTTGCTAAGATACTGGATAGCTTTAGAATTTAGTTTAAGAGTGTAAGTAAGTTATGGAGTTAGCACAAGGTTTACAACAACTGGGGCAGCAGCGATTTATTGATATTTTTGCTGATAAGCAAGCTGAACCAAATGTAATGGCACTATTAGCGTTGAGCGACTTTGCTTTTCGTATATTGGCGCAGCATCCACACTTTATCGACTATTTACACAATGACCAATGGCTTACGTCGCGCGATGCCAGCGCTGTTTTTGATACGCAATCGCTTGCCCAGATTGCAGAAAGCGATGCATTTCAAACGCTCAGAGAATATCGCAATTTACATTGGTTAAAGCTTGCATACCTTGATCTTGTGCTTAAAAATGATATTCGCGACAGCATTAGTTACACCTCTCAATTAAGTGAACAGTTAATAGACTCAGCCTATTGCTGGGCATATGCGCAGGTTGCTAGCGTTTGGGGTAAGCCTACCGATGAACAAGGGGATGCAATGCCGATGCTGATTTTAGGCATGGGCAAGCTGGGCGGCTATGAGCTTAATTACTCGTCAGATATCGACCTGATATTTACGTATCCGTACCAAGTTGAAACCCAAGGTGGGCGTAAATCGTGTGAAGCCCAAGTTTTTTTCACGAAAGTGGCGCAAAAAACCATTGCAGCATTGAATCAAGTTACGCCTGAAGGGCAGGTTTTCCGCGTTGATATGCGTCTTCGACCATTTGGCGACAGCGGCCCATTAGTTATGAGCTTTAATGCAATGGAAGAGTACTACCAAGAACAAGGCCGTGATTGGGAGCGTTACGCTATGTTAAAGGCACGGTTACTTGGTACTGAATCACGCTATTGGCAAGAGTTTTATGATTTACTAAGGCCGTTTGTTTATCGTAAATACATAGATTTTTCGGTGATTGAATCGCTTCGAAAAATGAAAGCGCTAATCGCACAAGATGTGCGTCGTAAAGGACTTACTGAAAACATTAAACTTGGTGCTGGTGGCATTCGTGAAGCCGAGTTTGTGGTGCAGGCACTGCAAATGATCCGAGGAGGGCGCGAGCCAAGTTTACAGGTGCAATCATTTTGTAAAGCGCTGCACGCATTAGCAACGCTTAACGAAGTACCACAAGACGTTGCCAATACATTAACTGACGGGTATTTGTTCTTACGCCATATTGAGCAATATTTACAGCAGTTTGATGACAAACAAACACAAACATTGCCACAAGATGACGTTGGCCAAATGCGGTTAAGTGCGTTGTTAGAAACGTCAAATTATGGTGATGCAACAGCATTGATTAACCAACAAATGCGACTTATTCACGATGAGTTTAATGCCATGATAGGCGCGGAAGATGACGATGAACAAGATGTCGACTCGCGTTATGAACTGCTGTGGGAAAAGCCAAGTATCGAGGTGATTAGTTCGCATCAGTTGTTTGGGCAAAATACCGAGTTTTTTAATATCGTTTATGATTTTAAAGTGTCGGGGACCAAGCGAAAACTGGGCGGGCGAGGGCGCGATGTGCTTGATAAATTGATGCCGCTATTACTCCAGCAAGCAGATAAATGCGGTTGTGAACCGAGTATTCTTAAGCGCGTACTCGCTGTGGTAGAGAAAGTGATTTCACGTACAGCCTATTTGGAGTTATTGCTAGAAAATCCAGGGGCACTCAATCAGCTATTTAAACTCTGCGCGCATAGCAAATGGATAGGTGATCATTTAGCTTGTTATCCTATTTTGCTGGATGAATTAATCGACCCAGCCCAACTTTATAAAACCTTGCCGTTAAGTGGCTATGAGCAGGAAATTCGTCAGTACTTTTTACGCATCGATGAAAATGACCTAGAGCTGCAAATGGAAGCATTGCGTCAGTTTAAACAAACGCATCAATTACGCATCGCCGCGGCAGATGCCACCGGTGTGCTTGATGTTATGAAAGTTAGCGATCACCTTACGGCACTATCAGAAGCGATAGTAGCTCAGTGTGTTAATCTGGCTTGGCAGCAAATGGTAACGCGTTTTGGCTATCCACCGGAGGCCAATGATGATGAAAAAGGCTTTGCAGTTATCGCATATGGCAAAGCGGGTGGGGTAGAACTAGGCTACGATTCTGATCTTGATTTGGTATTTGTGCATAACTGTGATGGTGTTGGGCAAACTAACGGCGATAAACAAATTGATGCGCGCCAGTTTTATTTGAAGTTAGCACAGCGTTTATTGCACTTATTTAATACTCGTACAGCCTCTGGCATTCTTTATGAACTTGATACACGCTTACGCCCGGAAGGGGCGTCTGGTTTATTGGCTATTAATATCGAGACTTTCCGTGAATATCAGTTAAAACAAGCGTGGACATGGGAACATCAGGCGCTTGTGAGAGCGCGCATGACTTATGGTCAAGCATCGTTACTCGCACGTTTTAATGAAATTAGAAATGAAGTGCTGTCGCGTCAGCGTGATGAACAAAAATTACGTGAGGACGTGGTAAAGATGCGACAAAAAATGCGCGACCATTTAATTAAAGGCAGTGGTGCAGAGTTTGATATTAAACAAGGCTTGGGGGGGATGGCGGATATTGAGTTTTTGGCGCAGTATTTTGTCTTAAAAAATGCCTATGCTCAGCCAAAAATAACTCAGTATTCCGATAATATACGTATATTTGCCAGTGCAGCTGAGCATGGTTTTATTGAGCCTAATGAAATGCAACAGCTAACATCAGCATATTGCGATTATCGCGAACTTTACCACCAAGTGAGCTTACGCCAAGAAGCGAAGCTAGTGAGCCTTGAAAGCGTGCAAAACGATGTGAACGCCGTTACGACAATTTGGCAAAAGTATTTAGCTTAGAGAGTCGCTTTCACGCAGTTATCACGCACATAGCGAGTTGGATTTTCAGTGATAACTGCGGTGCTGTGTTTATAACAGAAAAAGCCATACACCGTGTTTTCGAAGTCACTGTCGATGGCTTTAGAAACTTGGTACAGTGTTGTTATAAAGGTTTCGTCTACGCGAAAGTTATCTTTAATGACGTAATCTTTGTCGAGATACCACAAAAACTCGATGCCTTCTTGCTTGGCAAAATCTGACATCACTTCTTTTAATGTATCACCCTTATCGAAGCGGCGCGCTTTAATCTCACCGCGCCAATGCGCTGGAATTTTGTTTGAGGTACGACGTTGCCTTAGTTGCTCAGCTAACGAGCTGTCGGGTTCGTCTAATTGAATGACGTATTTCTCGCGTTCAGTCATCGAGCTTAAGGTACTGCGAAAGCTATTATAGAAGTTAGATAAGCCTTCTGCTGCTGCATTTGATTTGTTAGCTTCTAATACAGGCCCTTTGCCAAGTAGAAGATACAGTGCGGCCGCAATTAAGATAAAACCCAAAGATAAATGTTTAATCCAAAACCACACAACGACACTCACAATGATTAAATATAAAGCAAGTCAATAATAGCTGTAACCTAATACTAATTTGCATAATACTTAATTCGTATTTTTAGGTAATAAGTTAACACTGATAACACTTTATCTGTTTTTGACAGCGTTAAATGACAAGCCGCTTTACAATTTGAAGCGTAAAGCGGCTATGTATTATTTTTTATAGTACGACGGAGCATTTGGATCTTTTTGCGTTTTAAAGCGACGGTGAAGCCACAAATATTGCTCAGGTGCTTTGGCAATAGCCTCTTCCATTGCTTGGTTGACACGTGTTACATCGTCAACATCGTTCCCGGTTGGGAAGTTTTCAAACACAGGACTTACGTCAAGATAGTACTTATTACCCTTACGGTAGGTAGATAGTGCGACGGTTTCACTTTTCTTGCTGCTGGCAAAAATAAGCGTGCCAGTTGTAGTACACGTTTCTTTAACCGCAAAAAACGGCACAAATTCAGAGCGTTTGCGGCCATAGTCTTGATCAGGCAAGTAATAGCATAACTTTTGCTGGCTTAATGCTTTTAATAAGCTTTTTACATCGCGCTTTGTCACCAGCGCTTCACTAAAGCGTAGGCGACCATTGACAATAATGTATTCCATTAACGGGTTATTGTGAGGGCGATAAAACCCAACACCGTTGTTTTGTATTCCCATCATGCGGCCCGCAACTTCTAAGTGCATCATATGAGGAACCAGCAACAATACGCCTTTGCCATTGCTAATCGCTTTTTCAATATGGTGATAACCAGTAATGCCACCAAAGTGCTTTTTTGCACGCCACTGGGGCCACCACCACGCCATACCCGATTCAAAAATCGCAATGCCGGTATTTTCTAAGTTCTCTTTTACTAATTTTGCCTGCGCTGCTTTGTCGAGTTCTGGAAAGGCTAAGGCAATATTGACTTCGGCGATTTTACGGCGTTTTTTTACAAACCGATAAACTAGGCGACCTAATAACTTACCTAGCCAAATTTGCAGTCGATACGGTAACCAAGACAGAAGATACAAAATCAGCACACTTAACCAAGTAAGCCAGTATTTTGGAGCAAGAAAAGAATATGAAAATGGCGCTTTAGTGATCACAGTATTCGAAGGAAAAAGTAAAAATTAGCGCGAGTATAACAAAAAGAGAGGAAAACGTGGGAATTGATTTATTCCCACGTGGCATTACATCACCGAGATTAGTTTAAACCGCGGTTAATTGCTTCGATATCACTGCGCGACAGTGTACCTTCAGCAAGTTTTAAGCCTAGTGTAGAAACTACGTAACGGTAACGTACTGCAGATAAATTACGGCTCGCGTCATATAAGTTACGTGTGCTTAGCAATACGTCAACGATGGTACGTGTACCTACTTCAAAACCCGCTTCAGTTGCTTGTAATGCACTTTCTGCTGAAACAACTGCTTGCTCAAGAGCGCGGTAAGTAGCGATATCTGACACTACTTGGTTGTAAGAAGTACGTACTTGCTTATTTACATTGCGGTATGCGCTTTCAAACTCTTGGCTTGCAGCAACAAAGTACTCAGATGCTTGGTTTACAGCAGCTTGTGTACCGCCACCTTGATAAATCGGCACAGTGAAGTCTAGACCAACACTTGTTTGGTCAGCACGAGGGCCTGTTTCGCCTAATTTATCACCATAAGATGCTGATAACGTAAGCTTTGGATAATGGCCTGCTTTTGCTTGTTCAATTTGCTCTTTCGCAATATCTACAGAAACGCGTGATACCTGCAATGAAATATTGTTTTCTTTTGCAGATTCAACAAACTCAGTGCTCTTACGCGCTGGTTTTACCGTTGAGAATTTGTCTGTATTAAGTGCGTTAAGCTTTTCGTGATATTTACCCGTGATTTCACCTAGTTCTTCACGTGCTGTTTCAACATCGTTAAGTGCCACAATTTCACGAGCTACTGCGTTATCGTACTGTGCTTGCGCTTCGTGTACGTCAGTAATTGCTGTTAAGCCTACTGCGTGACGCTGTTTTGTTTGCTCTAACTGACGCTCAATCGCACGCTTTTCTGCACGCACAAACTCTAAATCATCTTGGCGTGCTAGTACGTTAAAGTAGGCATTTGATACGCGTACAATCAGGTTTTGCTGTGCTAATCGGTAGCTAGCATCAGCTTGCAGCGCTTGCTTTTCTGCAATGTTTAGTGACTTCCATGAGCCTAAGTTGAATAGGTCTTGGTTAAGTGAAATACCGCGGCTGAACGTATCAGAATCGCCAGCATCGCCGTCAACTTTGCTATAACCCATTGATGCGCCAATTTGTGGTAATAAACGCGCCATTGCGATGTCGGTGTTGTAGTCTTGCGCATCACGTGTTGCTTTTGCTTTTAGTACAACAGGATCATTTGCAAGTGCAATTTCGTATACTTGCATAAGGTCTTCTGCATTAGCGTGTGTAACTGAAAAGCCACAGCTTAATGCAACAAGCGCAGATAGTAATTTCTTTTTCATAGTGGTTGTCATCCCCAGACAATTTTTGAAAGCATCTTAGCGTGTTTTTTTATTGATTAGAAAAACAATACAGTAAAACAAAGTATTCAAGTGTAACAGAATATGAAAAATTCGTTTTATTCACTTTATCAGCTAAAATACCGAAAATTCGATAGATTATCGAATAGATTTTAAACTAATTAATCACCTTTTATATGGCCAAAATTACAAAATTCAAGCAATCAGACGTAGAAATCGTCGCGAAAACGCGCACTTTTAACGGTTTTTTTAAAATTGATGAATATCACTTTCGTCACGCATTATTTGCCGGTGGGCAATCTGACGTGATTGTGCGAGAAATATTTGAACGCGGCGATGCGGTAGCAGTCTTACCTTATGATCCAAAATTGGATGCGGTGCTGCTTATTGAACAAATACGCATTGGTGCATTTAACGATGATAAATCGCCATGGTTGCTTGAAGTGATTGCAGGTATGACGGATGGCAGTAAAGATTACGAAGCCGTGGTAAAAAAAGAAGCGAAAGAAGAGTCTGGCATAGCACTTAATAATATTGAGTTTATGCTGTCGTATCTTTCAAGCCCCGGCGGAACATCAGAGCGTTTATACTTATATTATGGTGAAGCGGATTTATCGCAAGCTGGTGGCATTTATGGCGTACCTGAAGAGGGTGAAGATATTAGGGTACATGTAATCCCAGTAGAGCAGGCGTTTCAACTACTTGATGAAGGTGAAATGGATAATGCAGCCACCGTAATTTGTTTGCAGTGGCTTAAATTAAATATTGATGCAATAAGAGAGAAGTACCGTACGTGTTAGCACAGGCTTATCGACAAAATTTACCTAAGTACATTCGTTTATGTGAGCAAAACTATGCACGCATAAACCGCCTGATGCCAAAAGAAAATGATAGAGGGGCGGTAAATAAGGTATTGGTTGGTGGTTTTGAGTTTACACTTACCGTATTAGAGGCGTCTCCTTATACTAATTTAGTTTCGCTTAAACAAACAGACCACCAAGTGATAGGATTTACGCGACCTGATTTAAATGTACGTGTCTATCACGATGCCAAAGTTGCAGAAGTAGTATGTAAATATTATCCCAAACGGGTCAAACCGGCTTATGGTTACCCAAACCCTGATATGCATCAAAAAGATGAAAAATATCAATTGAATGCATTTTTAAAAGATTGGTTAGAATACTGTATTAACCAAGGGCGTAGTACTTTCCACTGGGATACCGATCATGACATGGTTTAGCCAACGCGAACACTTTGATAAAGCGCAATTAACACTGGTTCATATCACCGATAGTCATGTTTTTGCAGAACCTCATGGTGAATATTTTTGTGTAAATACTGCAAATAATTTAGCAAAAACATTAGCCTGTATTAAATCAATTGAATGCGATGCCATTATTTTTGGCGGAGATTTAACACAAGACCACAGTGAAGCGTCATATCACTTGTTCGCTCACTTGGTACAACAAGCAGGCCTCGCTGATAAGTTGTTTTGGCTACCGGGCAATCATGATGAAATAGATATTTATCGCGAGATTTTTAGTCAGTACGGCATTCGCGACAGCAAAGTGTTGGAAAATGAACACTGGCAAGTGCTATTGGCTAATTCTAAAGGTCCAACGCCTGCAGGGTGTATAAGTGAGACGCACCTCAACGAGATAAAACATGAGTTAACGGGCAATACCAAGTATGCTTTGCTGTTTACTCATCATCACCCAATCCCCATTCAGGGTTATCTTGATAAACATATGTTGGAAAATGGCGAAGCACTGCTTTCACAATTAACCCATTTTAAAAAGGTGAAAGGGTTAATCCATGGACATGTTCACAATGAATACAGCTGGTTGTTTAACGAGTTTGCAGTATTCGCTACGCCCGCCACCTCGATACAATTTGAAAAAAATACCAGCGATTGGCAACAAGTCGACTTAGGTCCTGCCTTTCGTATGATACGATTACAGCAAAATGGCAGTTTAAACACTCAGGTAGTATGGCTAAACAACGCGTAATATATATTCATGGTTTTAATAGTTCACCAGAATCATTTAAAGCACAACAATTTGGTCAGTATTTAGCGAAACATTATGATGTTGAGTATTTAGTACCAAAACTAAACCATGAACCGCGTGAAATTTTGCTGACGCTCGAAGCGCTAATAACAGCCAATACAAAATTAATAGGCAGTTCATTGGGCGGATACTTTGCGACTATTTTATCCGAGCGCTATCAACTGCCCGCGGTGGTTGTTAATCCGGCGGTTGCACCATTTGGCCTAATGCATGATTACCTGGGTACGCAGTACAACCCGTATCAAGATTACTATTACGATGTGACTGAACGTCATGTTGACCAGTTAAAGCAGTTTTACATTGCCAACTTGTCACAGCCTGAGTTGATTTTACTTTTACAACAGATGGGTGATGAAGTATTAGATTTTTCACAGGCGGTCGATTATTATAAAAACTGCCGTCAGCACGTTGAATTTGCTGGCGATCACAGCTTTATAGGGTTCGAACGTTATTTTCCTGTTATTGTAGATTTCCTGAAAATATCGTAAAACAATAGTGATAAGGGAATAACCTATAAAAACGCGCTAAAACCTAGTAAAAAAATACCCAGAAAAGGGCAGCTAGGTATCAAAGATAATTAATATAAAAAGAACCGCATTTCATGACGACACAAGATTATAATGCAGAAGCCATTGAGGTTTTAAATGGACTCGAACCGGTAAAGCGCCGTCCCGGCATGTATACCGATACCACACGTCCAAACCACCTTGGCCAAGAAGTTATCGATAACAGTGTGGATGAAGCCTTAGCTGGGCATGCATCGAAAATTGATGTGATCCTGCACGAAGACAACTCGCTGGAAGTAGTCGATGATGGCCGTGGTATGCCAATCGATATTCACCCCGAAGAAGGTATTCCGGGCGTTGAGCTTATTCTTACCAAATTGCACGCCGGTGGTAAGTTTTCAAACAAAAGCTATCAATTTTCAGGTGGTTTACACGGGGTAGGTATTTCCGTTGTAAATGCTTTATCAACGCGTGTATTAGTTACTGTACGACGCGATGCAAAAGTGTATGAAATTGCGTTTGAGAACGGCGATAAGGTACAAGACTTAACCGAGGTCGGTACCGTGGGCAAACGCAATACCGGTACTTCAGTACATTTTTGGCCTGACCCAAGCTACTTCGACTCGGCAAATTTCTCGCTATCAAAGCTCAAGCATTTATTAAAAGCCAAAGCGGTTCTGTGTCCTGGCTTAAAAATCCGTTTTATCAATAAGCAAACTAAAGAAACCATAGAATGGTTTTTTGAAGATGGCTTAAAAGATTACCTTGCTGACGCGTTAAAAGAATACGAAGTTTTACCGAAACAACCATTTACCGGTGAGTTTGCCGGTTCTACTGAAGGTGTTGATTGGGCGGTATTATGGCTGCCTGAAGGCGGCGAAGGGGTTTATGAGAGTTATGTAAACCTGATTCCAACAGCGCAAGGTGGTACCCATGTAAATGGTCTGCGTCAAGGTTTGCTAGAAGCAATGCGTGAATTTTGTGAATTCCGCAATTTATTACCGCGTGGGGTAAAACTAACACCTGACGATATTTGGGACCGCTGTAGCTATGTGCTTTCGGTCAAAATGCAGGACCCACAATTTGCAGGTCAAACTAAAGAAAAATTATCGTCACGTGCAACCTCAGCATTTGTCTCGGGTGTGGTAAAAGATTCGTTTAGCTTATGGCTTAATGAGCACACAGATATTGCAGAGTTACTTGCCGAAATTTGTATTAGCAACGCGCAAAAACGTATGCGTGCGGCGAAAAAAGTGGTTCGTAAAAAAATCACCTCAGGCCCTGCGTTACCGGGTAAATTAACCGACTGTAGCACGCAAGAAAGCGAGCGCAGTGAACTCTTTTTAGTAGAGGGTGACTCGGCGGGTGGTTCAGCTAAACAAGCGCGTGACCGTGAGTTCCAAGCGGTAATGCCACTGCGCGGTAAAATTCTTAATACGTGGGAAGTTGAATCAGGCCAAATTCTTGCGTCGCAAGAAGTGCATGATATCTCTGTGGCGATTGGTATGGATCCAGATTCAAAAGATTTAACTAATCTACGCTATCACAAAATTTGTATTTTAGCGGATGCGGATTCCGATGGATTGCACATTGCAACCTTGTTGTGTGCACTGTTTGTAAAACACTTCCCTGTTTTGGTAGAGCAAGGGCACGTGTATGTAGCAATGCCACCGCTTTACCGAATCGATGTGGGTAAAGAAGTATTTTATGCCCTGGATGAAGATGAAAAGACCGGCATTTTAGACCGTATTGAAGCAGAGAAAAAGCGTGGCAAAGTGAATGTGCAACGCTTTAAAGGCTTGGGTGAAATGAACCCAATGCAACTGCGCGAGACGACAATGGATCCAAATACTCGCCGCTTAGTGCAATTAAGCTTAGAGGGCGACGAAGAAACGTTAGAGGTAATGGATATGTTACTTGCCAAGAAGCGTTCAAGCGATCGTCGTGAGTGGTTAGAAACCAGTGGTGACCAAGCGGATTCATGGAACTCATAACTAGCATTAAAAAATTTAGGTAAACGAGCATGTCAGATCTCGATACCCTCGCGATGCAAGGGATAGAAAAACAAACAATGGCGCAGTTTACGCAAAGCGCCTATTTAAATTACTCAATGTATGTAATTAAAGACCGTGCCTTGCCACACATTGGCGACGGTTTGAAACCAGTACAACGTCGTATTGTCTATGCGATGAGTGAACTCGGCCTATCGGCAGCGGCAAAATACAAAAAATCAGCCCGTACCGTGGGTGATGTACTGGGTAAATATCACCCACACGGTGATAGCGCCTGTTATGAAGCCATGGTACTTATGGCGCAGCCGTTTTCTTACCGTTATCCGCTGGTGGATGGTCAAGGTAACTGGGGTGCGGCAGATGATCCTAAGTCTTTCGCGGCAATGCGTTACACGGAAGCGCGTTTATCAAAGTTCTCTGAGGTTTTATTAAAAGAACTAGGCCAAGGCACAGTCGATTGGATTCCAAACTTCGATGGCACCATGAAGGAGCCGGAAGTACTGCCAGCACGTTTACCGCATATTTTATTGAATGGTATTACCGGTATTGCAGTAGGTATGGCAACTGATATTCCGCCGCACAACGTACGCGAAGTGGCAGATGCGTGTTGCACATTACTGGATAAACCAAAAACCGAACTTGAAGAACTGCTTGATTTAGTACAAGCACCGGATTACCCAACTGATGCGGAAATTATTACGCCTAAGGCTGAAATTCGTAAAATCTACTCAAGTGGTAAAGGCTCTATCAAAATGCGCGCGGTGTATACTGAAGAGCAAGGCGATATTGTCATTACGGCGTTACCTCATCAGTGCTCTGGTGCGAAAGTGTTAGAGCAAATTGCTACGCAAATGCGCGCTAAAAAATTACCTATGGTGGCCGATTTACGTGATGAATCTGATCATGAAAATCCAACGCGTATTGTAATTGTGCCGCGTTCAAATCGCGTAAAAGCTGAGCCACTTATGGCGCACTTATTTGCGACCACCGACCTTGAGAAAAACTACCGTGTTAACTTAAACATGCTGGGGCTAAACGGCCGTCCTCAAGTAAAAGATTTAAAAACAATACTATCTGAGTGGTTAGTGTTTAGACGCGAAACGGTTCGCCGCCGTTTACAATACCGCTTAGACAAAGTATTGGCACGTTTACATATTTTAGAAGGCTTATTGATTGCCTTTTTAAATATCGACGAAGTAATTGAAATTATCCGCAGTGAAGATGAGCCAAAGCCCGTTTTAATGGCGCGGTTTGGCATCACTGAAACGCAAGCGGAAGCAATTTTAGAACTTAAACTTCGCCATCTTGCTAAATTAGAAGAAATGAAAATTCGCGGTGAGCAAGACGAGCTTGCCAAAGAGCGCGATAAGCTTGAATTAACCCTTGGTTCAGAGCGTCGTATGTCGACGTTACTGAAAAAAGAAATTCAAGAAGCCGCTGAGCTTTATGGTGATGACCGTCGTTCGCCTGTAGTTGAACGCGGTGAAGCTAAAGCCTTAAGTGAAAAAGACTTAATGCCATCTGAAAGCGTTACTGTTGTGCTTTCTGAAAAAGGCTGGGCACGTTTTGCTAAAGGCCATGATATTGACGCTGAAGGCCTGAGTTATAAATCGGGTGACAGCTTTAAGTCTCTTGCCAAAGGACGCAGTAATCAGCCGAGTGTATTCCTAGATAGCTCTGGTCGTGCATTTGCAACCGATACCCATAGTTTACCTTCTGCGCGTAGCCAAGGTGAACCAATGACTGGGCGCTTTAATGTTGCACCTGGAGCTAACCTTGAACACGTGGTTATGGGTGAAGAAAAAGCTAATTTCCTGATGGCATCAGATGCAGGTTATGGCTTTATCACCGAATTTAACGACTTAGTGAGTAAAAATAAAAACGGTAAAGCACTGGTAACGATTCCTGAAGCTGCATTATTAATGACACCACAGCCAATTCACGACATTACGACAGATCGCTGTTTAGCAATCTCCAACGAAGGTCGTATGCTGATCTTCCCAATTCGTGATTTGCCAAAACTAGGTAAAGGTAAAGGAAATAAGATCATTTCCATTCCAAGTGCCCGTGTTAAATCGCGAGAAGAGTTTGTTAAAGTGCTGGGCATTGTGCCAGATGGCGCGTCTGTTACGTTACATGCAGGTAAGCGTAAACTAACCTTAAAACCAAGTGATTTAGAACATTACTACGGCGAGCGTGGCAGACGTGGTAATAAGTTACCGCGTGGTTTACAGCGTGTAGATTTAATGGAAGTTGAGTTTTCTGCCGCACAAGAATTGATCGACGATGCTATTGATGCGGAAAATAGCGAAGATTAGTGCTTCTTTGCGTCGAAAAGCGTTAAAATAACGAAAACCAGTCTCAATATGGGGCTGGTTTTTTTATAAACCGTGTTTTTTAGCTTACACATGTTAGCTAAAATTCGTATAATGGCGCGCTTAGTTATTGGAGACGTTATTTTGATATTTGCTGTTCGCTTAGTACTACTTGCGATTTTTATCTTTTTTAGTGCGATCTTTGGCTTGCTATTATGTTTAGTGATGCCGTTTAACCGCAACCATGTTCATCGTTTTGCTTCTTGGTATGGCAGCATGCATGTACTACTGGGCGCAAAAGTTGAAGTGAAGGGATTAGACAAACTGGATAAAAATAAATCCTACGTCTATGTATCTAACCATCAAAATAACTATGATTTGTTTACGGTTACCAATGCAGTACCAGAAAATACCGTAAGTATTGGTAAAAAAAGCATTCGCTTTATTCCATTTTTTGGCCAGCTGTACTGGTTGTCAGGCAATATTTTAATTGACCGCAATAATAAATCGAAAGCAAAAGGCACAATTGATAAGGCCGCATCAAAAATTAAAAACGATAAGATTTCTGTGTGGTTATTCCCTGAAGGTACACGCAGTTATGGGCGTGGTTTATTACCATTTAAAACAGGCGCGTTTCACACGGCTATGCAAGCCGGTGTGGAGGTTGTGCCGGTTTGTATGAGTACAACAACAGGGCGTATTAAATTAAATCGTTGGGCTAACCCAACCATTTATGTTGAATTACTTGATCCGATTTCGTTGGAAAAGGATATGTCGGCAAGAGAGCACGCAAAGCGAATTCATGCTATGATGCAGAGTAAAATTGAACAGCTAGATGCTAAAGTAGAGAGCGATTGTGGAAAACTGGCGTGAAATAAGTGAAGACATTGTTGAGTCGTTATTAGAAGACGGCTCAAACCCAGACAAACTGTACGAAGTAGAACACCACTTTGTATGTGAAGATTTTGATAAGCTAGAAGAAGCGGCACTGGCTGCATTCAAACTTGGTTTTGACGTGGAAGACCCAGCTGAACTTGAATTAGAAGATGGCAGCAAAATTTGGGGCTTTGACGTTGTAGTTGAATGTGAACTTGACGCAGAACTTATTCTTGAAGATGTAGATAAACTTATCGATCTTGCTGCAAAAGCTGGTGTGGAATACGATGGCTGGGGAACTTACTTTCAAGAGTAAGCTCCTGTGTTGTATTGACAAATCGAGTATAAAAAAATAGCGCCAAATGGCGCTATTTTTTATTGTGGCTTATCTTGTGAGAGTTTGAACGGGGAGAACAATAAGACAGGCACTAAAATCAATGTGTGAATTGATAACCAAGCAAGGGTTCCTTCATATACGCCTAACGCTGTAACTGCTGTAAAAAGGGCAAGTGCAGACGATACGACCGCCAGCAACCAATAAAGACCAATCGGGCTATTGCTATCAAAGCGAATACTTTCAGCGCATTGGTTACTTTTGAAATAGCACGACATTGCAATAATTACCGTAATAAATGAAAAAGCAATCAAAATAACTTCCATGGTTTTTCCCTGCTAGGTTTACATGTTGGTAAGATTATACTGCGCAGAATTTTAAGTCAATAAAAGTGATAATGATTATCAATTAATTTAATCGTAAATATATAAGCGCCAATAATCATAAAATCTTTTGTTTATTAAGGCGTATAGCTTAACGAATGTAATTACAAAGCTCCCAAACTCTCAGCACTCCATGTTTTTAATGAAAATAATGATTCAATATTTGCAGGGTTAACGCGTGTATAAGGCTGCGCTTTTTAACAGGTAACAATGGCGATAGAGGCTGTACTGGCTGTGAAAGGTGTTAAATCTAAATAATCACAATTAATATAAGAATTTTTTTGGCTAGATTTGATGACGAAAAGGTTAACAAAGGGGGAAGTAACAATGCTAAAAATGACTTGCGCGAATGAGTTTCAAGATCACAATAAATAGAAAACGCGCTTTAGCACGTGCTGTTGACCTCAAAACGAGGTTGCTATTTTAAACACATTAGCTGCAGCTAACTTTTGCTGCGATATTTAAAGCGTCTAATCGTTTAACACCGATAAATGCTCAAGCTCACGATAAAGTTCTTCTTCATCTCCCATGTTGAGTTCGATAAGGCGTTTTAAATGCGTCACACTGTCAATTTCAATTTGCTCACAGCGTAGCCCCAATTGGTCACTTTCAACATGTGCCAGCGACACCAGCATCTCAATCGCAATATCACTGTTAGAAAGTTGAAACACTAACTTGGCGTGATGCGAAAGATCGCACGCAGTAGGCCAGTTATCAGGCTTATTTAAAAGTGCACCTTTAAGCGATAAATCAAGGATTTCAGCGTTATACTCTACGCCCATAAAGGTTAATTTTGCAGGCGTGCGGTAAATAATACGAGTGAAATGTCGTCTTTCTTGCATTAGGAGCGCTCCTTATCGTCATCTTTAAAGCATAGCCGATTAACAAAAAATATTAAATATTTTCATGCTGATATGTTTAAATAGCGGGCGCCACTTATGGAATATATTTTTAAAGGGAAAAACAATGCCAGAACACGCTGAAAAACAAAAGATTGATCACGGTGAATTGAAAAAAACCGGATTTTGGTTAAATCAGGCGTTTATGATTGTATCGACAATTGTTGGTGTATATTTAGCTGCACAAAGCGGTCTTGAACAAGCGCTAAAATTCGATACGTTAAGCAAAATGGAAGATAACTATTATCTGCGCATGTCGTTATACGATGAATTAGATGACGCGGTTAAAGAACTTGAAACGTACGCAAAAGTCCTCGCCAAAAGCCCGCCAAAAGTAGTGATTACAGAGCAGCGCCCAATGCTTGACAAATACGTTTGGCAAACCATGAAGTACAATCCCACTACTTTGGAAACGCCGAGTGAAATTCTTTCTGAAGTGCGCCGCTTTTACGGTAAGGCTGACCGCACCATCGATCAGGTAGGTCGCTGGGCCATTGGTTCACGCCATGCATCAAAATTATTGTTAGAACAAACGGAATATTTTAAAAATGGCCCGCTGTTAAAACTTAAAGACAGTGCTGACGAGCTAAAACGCTTGTTAGCGAAAGAAGATATTCAAATTGGCGTATTAAAAGGAGAGTAATGAGCCATGACCAAACGTTGTCCAAAGTGCGTTAATGTAGCACTTGAAGTTACCCATTATTGCGGTGAAGAAATTGATGTTTGCCGTCAGTGCGGCGGTTTGTGGTTTGAGAAAAACCAAGTTAATCGCATGATTGAAGAGATTAATGACGGCCCGATTGGCGAATGTTATAGCCATCACTTTGGTGAGCCTCAAGGTAGCACAGAATTGAACTGCCCTGATTGTGGTAGCCATTTAGAAGCTGTGCACTTATTAAAAGATTATCAAACTGAACTGGATATTTGTCGTAAGTGTGATGGTAGCTGGATTGATAAAGACGAACTCACGTCAGTTGAAAACAGTCCTGAGTTACTCGGTGCACTTGATGAGCTAAATAAAAAAGTATCTTGGAAAACCTACTTATTCCAATTTTTAACGCAAATGCCAGTGGAATATAACTTAAAAACCAAGTCAAAACCTTGGGTAAACTGGTCTTTAATTGCGATTAATATTCTGATTTTCTGTGCGTATTTCTTTAACATCGAGAGCTTTGCTTTTGTATTAGAAAACTTTGCACTAAGACCTGCAGATGTTAACAACGGGCAAGAGATTTGGACTTTATTAACGTGCGTCTTTTTACATGGCTCTGTGATGCATTTAGTTGGAAACATGTATTTCTTATACATTATTGGTGACAACTTAGAAGATGCGCTCGGCCATAAAAAATACCTTATGTATTATTTGATATGCGGCATAGGTGCATCGCTGTTTAGCTTAGTTATGTCGCAAGACCCGAATATTCCATCAGTTGGTGCCAGTGGTGCAATTGCAGGATTATTTGGCATGTACTTAATGTGGTTTAGACACGCTAGCTTAACCTTTATGTTTGTTATTTATCAAAAGAAACTGAGCGCGGTGTGGTTCTTTGCGATTTGGATAGCAATTAATATTTTCGGTTTAATCGTATTACAAGATGGTGTTGATTATGGCGCGCACATCGGTGGTTTTGTTGTTGGCTTAGTGATTGGTTACTTCTTAAAAGAGAAAGTGCTTGCTGAAAACCCATTAATCAAACTGCTCAATCAGCCAGAAGCTGTGCTAAAACGTTAATAACGCTTATGCATTAAAAAGCCCGCACATTGCGGGCTTTTTTGTATTGTGTGAAAACCAATTAACCGATTTTCTTGTACTTAATACGTTTAGGTTGCGCAGCTTCTGCACCAAGCGTTTTCTTAAGCCATGCTTCGTATTCTGTGTAGTTACCTTCGAAGAAGTTAACTTGACCTTCATCACGGTAATCAAGAATATGCGTAGCAATACGGTCAAGGAACCAACGGTCGTGCGAGATACACATTACACAGCCTGGGAATTCTAAAATCGCATTCTCAAGGGCACGTAGTGTTTCAACGTCGAGGTCATTGGTAGGCTCATCGAGTAAGATCATGTTACCGCCAGCTTTTAGAAGCTTAGCTAGGTGAAGGCGGTTACGCTCACCACCTGATAAGTCTTTCACGTATTTCTGCTGGTCGTTACCTTTGAAGTTAAAGCGCGATACATAAGCACGGCTAGCAATTTCAAAGTTACCAATTTTCAATAAGTCTTGGCCTTCAGATAACTCTTGGAATACAGTGTTTGAACCATCTAAATCGTCACGGAACTGGTCAACTGTTGCAAGTTCAACGGTTTCACCTAGTTCAAATGAACCTGCATCTGGTGTTTCTTGACCGCCTAGCATACGGAATAAGGTTGATTTACCAGCACCGTTAGCACCGATAATACCGACGATTGCACCTTTTGGTACTGAGAAGCTTAAATCATCAATTAGTACACGGTCGCCGTAGCCTTTTTTGATGTTATTTACTTCTAGTACTTTATCACCTAGACGAGGACCTGGTGGAATAAATAGCTCGTTAGTTTCGTTACGCTTTTGGTAATCAGAATGTTGTAGTTCTGAGAATTGTGCCATACGTGCTTTCGATTTAGCCTGACGGCCTTTCGGGTTTGAACGTACCCACTCAAGTTCTTGCGCAATTGATTTCTGACGTGCTTTTTCCGCTTTTTCTTCTTGCTTCAAACGCGCATCTTTTTGCTCAAGCCATGACGAGTAGTTACCTTCCCACGGAATACCTTCACCACGGTCAAGCTCTAAAATCCAACCTGCAACGTTATCTAGGAAATAACGGTCGTGGGTAATCGCCACAACAGTGCCTTCGTAATCGTGTAAGAAACGCTCTAACCAAGCTACTGATTCAGCATCTAAGTGGTTAGTTGGTTCGTCGAGTAATAGCATGTCTGGCTTTTCAAGTAATAAACGACAAATCGCTACACGGCGACGCTCACCACCTGAAAGTACTTTAATTGGCGTGTCCCACTCTGGTAAACGAAGTGCATCGGCAGCACGCTCTAGTGCATTATCTAGGTTGTGACCATCGTGCGCCTGAATAATTGCTTCAAGTTCACCTTGCTCTTTTGCCAATGCGTCAAAGTCCGCGCCGTCCATTGCGTATTCAGCGTAAACTTCGTCTAAACGTGCAAGGGCATTTGTTACTTCAGAAAGGGCTTCTTCAACTGTTTCACGTACTGTTTTGTTTTCGTCTAGTACAGGTTCCTGTGGTAGGTAACCAATTTTTGTATCAGGGAACGCGCGCGCTTCACCTTCAAACTCGGTATCAACACCCGCCATAATACGAAGCAAGGTAGATTTACCTGCACCGTTTAAACCAAGCACACCAATTTTTGCGCCAGGGAAAAATGAAAGCGAGATATCTTTTAAAATAGTACGCTTTGGCGGCACTACTTTACTTACACGATGCATCGTGTAGATAAACTTATCCGGTAAAGGCATGAATAATCCTATAGTGATTTTAATAATGTAATTGCTGCATATTGTAGTGTGATAAATGGGGGCATTCAATGTCGTAGTAGATTTAAAATGTCATTCTGTTAAGTTAAGGTAAAGTCACATAAAAATAATAGTAATTGCTTACCTATGCCGGCGCTTAATAAAACCTCTCTTTATCTTTTATTTTGTTCAATATTGATGAGTTTTGAACTGAGTGCGTCGAATCAGCCAAAAATAGGCTTAGTACTCGGTGGTGGCGGCGCCAAAGGCGGCGCGCACATTGGCGTGTTAAAGGTACTTGAAGCGAATAATGTCAAAGTTGATTATATCGCCGGTACTAGCATTGGCGCTTATGTTGCAGGTATGTATGCCTTGGGATATTCAGCAAGTGAAATTGAAAAATTTATGCTTAATGAAGATTGGAACCAAGGCTATTCAGATGATATTCCAAGAGAAGTATTACGTTATCGCGATAAAGAGCTACGCGATAAGTATAATCTACAGCTGAATTTTGGTATTCGTGACGGTGCATTGCGTTCATCTAAAGGTTTGCTTGTCGGCCAAAGTATGAGCCGTTTATTGCGAAACTCCACGCGTTCAGTGCATTTGTTTGATGATTTTGACCAGCTGGCAATCCCGTATCGCGCAATTGCGACCGATTTATCGACCAGTGAAGCCGTGGTTATTTCATCTGGTAGTATTGCTGAAGCAATGCAAGCGTCGGCTTCGGTCCCCGGGGCTGTGCAGCCGACCGAAATAGATGGTCGCTTGCTGGTTGATGGTGGCATCGCCAATAATTTGCCGGTTGATGTAGTAAAAGAGATGGGCGCAGATATCGTTATAGCCGTAGATATAGGTGCATCACTTGCTCAGTCGAATGAGTTCACATCAACCATGGAAGTACTTGGCCAGCTTTCTACCATTTTGACCAATGCCTCAACACAATGGCAAAAACGTTTACTAAGTGAAAAGGACATCTATATACGCCCCGACATTGATGACTTAAGCACCACTGACTGGGCTGATTTAGAAGAGTCGTTAGTACGCGGCCTTGCCGCTGCAAAAATCGCGGAACCAAAACTACAAACCTTAGCTATTTCACCGAGTGCATTTGAGGCTTATCAAGTTGCTAAACGCGAGCGTAGCCAAGTGTGGTTTCAGCCAATTTATAACCCAGTACTTGCGATTTCGTTGGATAATTTGTCAGACGTTAATAATAAATTGATACTCAAACACTTTTCGATTAACCCCGGAGACACTCCGTCTGAGCATGATGTGCAGCAGGCGGTAAACCGCGTTTATGCGCTCAATGAATTTGAGCGCGTTGAAACCGAGTTTAAAGATACCGAACAAGGGCGGGTGTTAGTATTAAAAACAATTGGTAAATCGTGGGGGCCAAACTATTTAGATTTTGGCGCTAATTATCAAAGTGACGTGACAGTAAACTCGGTGCTCTCAATTGATATGGCGTTTACGCGCAGTAATATTAATCGCTATGGGGGGCTTTGGCGCAATGAGATTTCGCTAGGTTTTGAAGAGTATATCGCGACCGAATTTTATCAACCACTAAACGCAGAAGGTGACTATTATGCGAGTGCTCGCCTTGCGTTTATCAAAGATAGATACAAGCTACAAACAGTAACGCAAGCGTTCTTCGATTTGGAAAAAAATCACCTGCGCGGTAATTTGGCGCTTGGTTACAACATTAATAACTTTTGGCGATTTGAGTTTGGCACAATACGTGATGTTGGCGAACTTGAACAAAAATCATTGATTAATGATAAATTCCCCTTTGATCAAACGGGTTTTTACAGCAGTTTGATGTATGACACCTTAGATAGCATTAGCTTTCCAACCCAAGGTAATCGACTACGTGTTTATTATGGGCGTTTTAAAGAAGCGTACGACGATCGCCTTGATCCAATCGACAGTCGCTATGCCAGTAAATACAAAATTGATTGGCGCGGCGCTTTTTCTATTCGCCACCACGGCTTAGTTGGCACAGCATCGTATACCAGTTATGAATCAGACGGTACATTTACCGTTAACACTGAGCGCTTGGGCGGATTTTTAAACTTATCGGGTTATGGCAAAAACGTGTTAAACGGTCCTAAGAAAGCGTTTGGCGCAGTAATTTATCAATACGATTTAGGTCGCGATATGCTTAACATGACCAGCATGCCACTTTACCTTGGTGTGAGTGCTGAAGTAGGCAATGTGTGGGATATTCAACAAAGTGTCGATTTATCTGAGCTTATTTTTGCTAGCAGCTTGTTTGTTGGCACCGATACACGCTTTGGCCCAGCTGCATTTGGTTTTGGTGCAACCGATGATGGCGAATCCAGCTTTTTTGTCTCATTAGGCAAACACTGGTAGTTGTATAATTAAATTTAATGAATGGTTTGTTTTATATTTTAAATATTTATATTTCGATTTGAAAATATCATTAAAAATACACTGTGAAAAATTTTCAATCCCTGTTTAAATAACTTCACATATACAAAGTAGGCAAGGGCGCTTTTTAAGCGTACAATACGCCCTTTATCCCACAACCATCTTCTATTTAGGAGTAACCATGTTAGAACGTAGCATGAATATCTCGGATTTTGATCCAGAACTATTTGGCGCAATGGAAAACGAAAAGCAGCGTCAAGAAGAGCACATCGAACTTATCGCGTCTGAAAACTACTGTAGCCCGCGTGTACTTGAAGCACAAGGTTCTCAGTTAACTAACAAATACGCGGAAGGTTACCCTTACAAGCGTTACTACGGTGGTTGTGAGCACGTTGATGTTGTTGAGCAATTAGCAATTGATCGCGCTAACGAATTATTCGGTACAGATTACGCAAACGTGCAACCGCACGCAGGTTCACAAGCAAACGCGGCAGTATTCCAAGCGTTACTTCAGCCGGGCGACACTGTTTTAGGTATGAGCCTTGCACACGGCGGTCACCTAACTCACGGTTCACACGTAAACTTCTCAGGTAAAACGTACAACGCAGTTCAGTACGGGCTAAACGAAGAAACTGGCGAAATTGACTATGCACAAGTTGAAGCGCTAGCACTAGAGCACAAGCCTAAAATGATCATCGGTGGTTTCTCAGCATACTCAGGTATTGTTGATTGGGCTAAATTCCGTGAAATCGCAGACAAAGTAGGTGCTTACCTGCTAGTTGATATGGCACACGTTGCCGGCCTTGTTGCTGCAGGCGTTTACCCAAGCCCAGTACCATTTGCACACGTGGTTACGACAACAACACACAAAACACTAGCGGGTCCTCGTGGTGGCTTAATCGTGTCTAACTGTGGTGACGAAGATATTTACAAAAAGTTAAACTCTGCGGTATTCCCAGGTGGTCAAGGTGGTCCTTTATGTCATGTAATCGCTGCTAAAGCGGTTGCATTTAAAGAAGCACTAGAGCCTGAGTTCAAAGCATACCAAACACAAGTTGTTAAGAATGCACAAGCTATGGTTGAAGTATTCAAAGCACGTGGCTACGACGTTGTTTCTGGTAAAACAGACAACCACCTATTCTTACTTGATTTAATCAACAAAGATATCACAGGTAAAGATGCTGATGCAGCACTTGGTAATGCTTACATTACAGTTAACAAAAACTCAGTACCAAACGACCCACGTTCTCCGTTTGTAACGTCTGGTCTACGTATCGGTTCTCCTGCAATCACGCGTCGTGGTTTTAAAGAAGCAGAAGCAAAAGAGTTAACTGGCTGGATCTGTGATGTTCTAGACAACATCGAAGATACAAAAGTACAAGATGAAGTACGTGAGAAAGTAAAAGCAATTTGTGCGAAACACCCTGTTTACGCATAATGTTTTCTCATTGTTAACATGATATGATAAGGCCGCTTTTTTTGCGGCCTTTTTTCTTTCGAGAGTTGTTTATGCATTGTCCTTTTTGTACAGCCAATGACACCAAAGTTATCGATTCACGCTTAGTAGGTGGTGGTCATCAGGTTCGCCGTCGTCGCGAATGTAATGAATGTCACGAACGTTTTACTACCTTTGAAGGTGCTGAGCTTGTTATGCCACGTGTAATCAAGCAAGACGGCAGCCGAGAACCGTTTAATGAAGACAAACTTCGCAATGGTTTGCATCGTGCGCTAGAAAAACGCCCTGTCAGTACAGAACAAGTAGAAGAAGTAGTACACCAAATTAAATCGCAACTGCGTGCAACAGGTGAGCGCGAAGTTGATAGTAAAACGGTCGGCGAATTTATTATGGAAGCGCTGAAAAAGCTCGATAAAGTTGCTTACGTACGTTTTGCTTCTGTTTACCGCTCATTTGAAGACATTAAAGAATTTGGCGAAGAAATCGCACGCTTAGGTGAGTAATTAGATGCACAACAATCGCTTTTCTGAATGTGATCACAAATATATGGCGCGCGCCATCGAGCTTGCAAAACGCGGTCGATTTACCACCACGCCTAACCCCAACGTAGGTTGCGTTTTAGTTAAAGATAATCAAATCATCGGTGAGGGTTTTCATATTCAAGCGGGTGGCCCTCATGCCGAAGTGCATGCACTGAAAATGGCTGGCGATAACGCCAAAGGCGCAACTGCTTATGTTACGCTAGAACCGTGTTCGCATTATGGCCGCACGCCGCCATGTGCTGAAGGTCTTATTAAAGCAGGCGTTAGCCGTGTTGTCGCTGCAATGGTTGATCCAAATCCAGAAGTTGCAGGTCGCGGCTTAAAAATGCTCGAAGATGCCGGAGTCGAAACCGATTTTGGCTTATTAAACGATGAAGCCGAAGCGCTCAATTTGGGCTTTTTAAAACGCATGCGCACCAACTTGCCTTATGTGCGTTGTAAATTAGCGGCAAGCCTTGATGGCAAAACGGCGCTTGAAAATGGTGAAAGTAAATGGATTACCAGCAGTGAATCGCGCCGCGCTGTGCAAGATTTACGCGCAGAAAGTTGTGCAGTACTGTCAGGGGCTGATACCGTTATTATCGATAATGCGAAATTAAATGTCCGCCCTGATGAATTGACAGATACTGATGCAAAACACAGTACTCGCCAGCCAATACGCGTGATTATTGATTCGCAAAACCGACTAACGCCGGATCTCGCGTTATTTCAGCAACCATCTAAAATAATTATTGCACGTACAACACTTGATAAATCGCACACTTGGCCGCATTTTGTTGAACAAGTAGTGGTTGAGCAAAATAATAGCAAAGTAGATTTATACGCTTTATTGTCATTATTAGCCGAGCGCGGCGTTAACTTAGTATTGTTAGAAGCGGGCGCAACCTTGGCAGGTAAAATGTTTGAACAACAGCTGGTCGATGAACTTGTTCTGTTTATGGCGCCTAAATTGATGGGGCACAGTAGTAAGAGCTTGATTAACTTGCCAACATTTACAACCATGTCTCAAGTCCCTGAACTTGAAATAAACACACTCAAGCAAGTTGGACAGGATATCTGTCTACATGCATTAGTAAAAAGAAATTAATATGTTTACAGGCATTATAGAAGCAACCGGAAACGTTGCGGCAATTGAAATGATTGCTGGCGACATGCGCGTTACCATTAACTCAGGCAAACTTGATTTGGCTGATGTTAAATTAGGCGACAGCATCGCAACCAATGGCGTATGTCTAACGGTTATTGCTTTAACAGGCCACGGCTATGTAGCCGATGTATCAAAAGAAACCCTATCGTTAACCAACTTTGAAAACTACCAAGTTGGGCAAACCGTTAACCTTGAAAAAGCGTTAATGCCACAATCGCGTTTAGGCGGTCATTTAGTTTCTGGGCATATAGACGGTATTGCAACCATAACCCGTATTGAAACCAATGCCCGTGCAACCGATTATTGGCTGTGTGCACCAGCGCAATTACTCAAGTACATTCCGTATAAAGGCTCGGTTTGCATTGATGGCATTAGCCTTACCGTAAACGAAATAAACGACAACGAATTTAAGCTAACTATTGTGCCACACACAGCAGGCGAAACCACGATTAGTGGCTTTAAAGTAGGTAGCAAAGTGAATTTAGAAGTGGATCAGCTCGCACGTTATTTAGAGCGTTTAATGATGCCACAGCAAGATGCAAAACCAACCAGTTCTCTCACTCATGAGCTTCTAGCGCAAGCTGGCTTTATGAATCGATAACCAGTCGCAAGCAAAGGTAACAAAATGGGCTTACACACTGCAGCAGAAATTATTGAAGATATCCGTCTAGGCAAAATGGTCATTCTGATGGATGACGAAGACCGTGAAAATGAAGGCGACTTAATTATGGCATCTGAGCACATCAGTGCCGATGCAATTAACTTTATGGCGACACATGGCCGTGGTTTGATTTGTTTAACGCTAACACAAGAGCGTTGCCAGCAACTTAACTTACCACTAATGGTGAGCAATAACGGCGCACAATTTTCTACTAATTTTACCATGTCGATTGAAGCGGCAAAGGGTGTAACAACGGGTATTTCAGCAGCAGACCGTGCACGCACAGTACAAGCTGCAGTGGCAAAAGGTGCAGTACCTGAAGATATCGTACAGCCAGGTCACATTTTTCCAATTATGGCGCAACCGGGTGGTGTACTGACTCGTGCAGGACACACAGAAGCCGGTTGTGATTTAGCGCGCTTAGCAGGCTGCGAACCATCTTCAGTAATCGTTGAAATACTAAATCCAGATGGCACCATGGCGCGCCGCCCAGACTTAGAAATTTTTGCTAAAGAGCACGGTTTAAAAATGGGTACCATTGCGGATTTAATTGAATACCGCAACTTAAATGAAGCGACTATTGAGCGTGTAGCAGAATGTAAATTGCCAACTGAACACGGTGAGTTTGACCTAGTGACGTATAAAGACACAATTGACGGTCAACTTCATTACGCAATGAAAAAGGGTGGCGTAAAAGAAGATGACGCAACCTTAGTACGTGTTCACTTACAAAGTACGTTTAACGATATTTTATTGTCAGATCGCGCATCCGATCGCAGCTGGACACTGTCAGGTGCAATGAAATACATCGCCGAAAATAACGGTGTATTAGTTATTTTAGCGAAACACGAAAACCCAGAAGAACTTGAGCACTTGTTTAAAGCGTTTGAAGCACAAGACAAAGGTGAAAGCCCGAGCGTGCGCAAGTTCCAAGGTACATCGCGCACCGTAGGTGTAGGCTCACAAATTTTGGCTGATTTAGGCATTCATAAAATGCGCTTAATGAGCATGCCGAAGAAGTACCATGCGATTTCAGGTTTTGGCTTAGAAGTAGTTGAATACGTTGAGCCGCAATAGGCTCAACCATAAGCCTAAAAATAAGCCTAAAAAAATTTAATTTAGTATGATAAAATCCGCGCCTTTGCGATTGCGCGATAAATGAATTAGCCAAAGAGAAGGGCATAAAATGAAAGTGATTGAAGGTAAATTAAACGCTCAAGGGAAAAAGTTTGCTATCGTTATTTCTCGCTTTAACGATTTCATTGGTAAAAGCTTACTTGATGGTGCAGTTGATACCTTAAAGCGTATTGGTGATGTAAATGACGACGATATTACCGTTGTTTATGTGCCGGGTGCTGTAGAGCTTCCTTTAGCAGCTAAGCGCATCGCAGCAAAGAAAGAATTTGATGCAATCATTTCACTTGGTGTGATTATTCGTGGTGGTACGCCGCACTTTGACTTAGTTGCTAATGAGTCAAACAAAGGCCTAGCAAGCGTATCGCTAGACTACGATATTCCTGTAGCGTTTGGTGTTTTAACAACTGAAAACATCGAGCAAGCAATTGAGCGTGCGGGCACCAAAATGGGCAACAAAGGTGGCGAAGCTGCTTTAGGTGCGCTAGAAATGGTTAACCTGTTAGAACAAATTTAAGGGTACTTAATGAAACCAGCAGCTAGACGTAAAGCCCGTAAACTGGCGTTACAAGCAATTTATTCATGGCAAGTAAGCGGTAATCCGGTTGCAGATATCGAACAACAAATGCTTGTTGAAAACGATGTAAGCAAAATTGATGTGGATTATTTTAAAGACTTAGCACGTGGTGTTGCAGTCAATCATAAGGCACTAGATGAAGCTGTTACGCCGCATTTAGATCGTCCTTTTGAAGAAATCGATTTAATCGAGAAAGCGATTTTGCGTCTGTCTTGTTATGAACTTAAGTTCCGCGAAGACGTACCTTATAAAGTTGCTATCAATGAAGGTATTGAGCTGGCAAAACTATTTGCTGCTGACGATAGCCATAAGTTTGTGAATGGGGTGCTAGATAAGACCCAGAATCAGCTTAGAAAGAAATAATTGGAGAGCCGGCTTTAGGCCGGCTTTTTTGTGCATGCAAGAATTTGAATTAATCTCTCACTTTTTCAAAGGCCGCGGTGTCGCACGTAAAGATGTCTCATTGAGCATTGGTGATGATGCAGCACTGATAAACGTTCCTGAAAACTGTCAATTAGCCGTGACCACAGACACCCTTGTTGAAGGTGTTCACTTTTTTAAAGATATCGACCCAAAAGCACTGGGTTACAGAGCGCTTGCCGTAAACTTAAGTGATTTAGCTGCAATGGGCGCAGAGCCTGCGTGGATTTCTGTGGCGCTTACGCTGCCAAACGCCGAGACAAAATGGCTTGAGCAGTTTACCCAAGGAATGCATGAAATTGCTGAGTACTATAATGTGCAAATTGTCGGTGGTGACACCACACAAGGTCCATTAACCATTAGTATTTGTGCCAAAGGTTTTGTGCCAAATGGCAGTGCGTTAACACGCAGTGGTGCAAAAAATGGTGATTGGGTGTTTGTTACAGGGTCTTTAGGTGATGCTGGGCTCGCAATTGATAGCAAGTATGGCAAAGTATCACTTACTGAGCAGCAGTTTGCCAATGCCAATAAAGCGTTTGATTACCCCACACCACAAGTGGCAGCAGGGCAAATGTTACGTGGCAAAGCAACCAGTTGTATCGATATTTCGGATGGCTTAATTGCCGATCTCGGCCATATTTGTCAGATGTCGGGCGTTGGCGCAAAATTGTTTGCTGAAAATATTCCATTAGCAGCAACAATTAAAGACGTATTGCCATTAGAGTCAGCGCTTAATTATGCCTTAACCTATGGTGATGAATATCAGCTGCTATTCACGTTACCGGAAGAACGTCGTACCACAGTTGAAATGACGCTCAAACAGTATGGCGTTGCTCTGTCGTGTATCGGTCAAATCAACAATAATGTTGGCAAGGTTGAATTGACGCTTGAAGGTAAACCGTTAACATTAACGCAATGTGGCTTTGAGCACTTTAATGCAGAATAATCGGAGTGTGCGTGGCACAATTTAACTTAAAAAAATTTACACATTTCTGTGCGCTGGGTTTTGGCTTAGGACTGGCGCCTAAAGCACCTGGCACTTTTGGTACCTTAGCGGCAATACCGTTTATTTTCCTTACCATGATGGCGCCGCTGTGGCTACAGTTGGTTGTTGCGATTGCAATTTGCGCTATTGGTATTTGGTTTTGTGACGTTGCAAGTCGCGATGCTGGCGTACATGATCATCCTGCCATTGTTTGGGATGAAGTGGCGGGTTTTTATATCACCATGATTGGCGCAGCGATTTCATGGCAAACCTTACTGGTTGGCTTTATCTTATTCCGCTTTTTCGATATTGTTAAACCTTGGCCGATCACACTGCTCGATAAACACGTAAAAGGTGGCTTTGGCATTATGGTTGACGATATTCTGGCAGGGATATTTTCACTTATATGTTTACAGCTAGTTGTTTATTACGGGCTAATTTAATAATGAGATAAACCGTGCTGTTTCGCTTAATATTGTTATTTACAGTTGTATTACTTAGTACACTCAAACCGACATACGCTTCGCTTGATGACTATGTGGTGAAACAGTGGCATATTCAGCATGGGCTTGCATCACAATCACTCAAAAACATTGTACAAGACCAACAAGGTTACTTGTGGATTGGCTCCCAGTTTGGCTTGAGTCGTTTCGACGGTAATCGCTTTACTAATTTTAATGTTAATAACAGTGATTTTTTGCCAAGCAATGCAATTAACAGTTTGCTTATCGATAACGACGGCTTTTTATGGATTGGCACTGATAACGGGCTAGTAAAGTTTAGCCCAAGTGAGCTGACATCAGAGCGCTTTAGTTTAAACGGCCCAGTACGTGATATCGCACAAGATAACAACGGCCGTATCTGGATTGCATCGAACAGTCTTTACCTTTACTCCAACCAAAAACTCAATACCATTTCTCAGCTGCTTGGTGTAAGTGACACCAATAATAACTTTAGCAATAAACGAAATGCCTTAGTGAAACTGATTGGTGAAGTGCGCAAAATGGCACTCTCGCCTGACGGCATTTGGCTGATTAACGACCGTTTTTTACTGCATTTACAAAGTTTAGCGAATGAAACTACCGGTAAAATCCGCTTTGAAATTACCGAACGTATTTCATTGCCACAGCGCTTAGCACAATCGGTTTTATACGACCTAGCGTGGCTGGAAGGGGACTTATTTATTGCCTCTGAAGTTGGCGCTTACTTTCTCGATATTGACCAAGAGTTAAGACCTTTTTCATTACCCTATGCCAATAACGCCACAGTATATAAATTTATGTACGATTCAGATGGTTCATTGTGGGTTTCGACTAAAGGGCGATTATTGTATCGCGACAGCAGTGGTATTTGGCAGTGGATTGAGCAATCAGACCTTGAACAAACGGTTTGGTTTTCCGATATTTTCAGAGGGCAAGACGACATAATTTGGCTTGCAAGTTTAACCGAAGGATTGTGGCAAGCGCGTCCTAGCCAAGTAAAACGTCATCGCGATAGTAAAGGCTTAAATCAATCGGTTACTACGCTGAAGTATGGAGAAGATCAGCGTTTATGGTTAGCTACTAAAAACGGTATTGGTTATTTAGATGAAAGTGGTTTATTTAACGTAGAAATTGCGGCTGCAAAACTCGGTGGTTTGACCGTTCATGATTTACATTTTCAGGGCTCGCGTTTATTTATCGCAACCAACCGTGGGGCCTTTGTTTACGATGGTAAAGAATTACTTAAGCTTGATGCCGCAACCTTGCGTGCAACAGCCGTGTTTGCTATCGAAAGTGCAGAGCAAGGCGGCGTTTGGCTAGCCACAGATCGTGGTTTATATCGTTTGGCCTTTAACGGTTTACGCTCGTTTGTTTATAATTCGTTTCTTGATAGTAAATACATTACTTTTATCGATGAGCAAAATGGCAAAGGTTACTTAGGCACCTCGCGCGGCGCTTATTTTTTCAGTGAGCGTGGTATCGAGCGTTTAGCCATGGGCAGCGCATTAGCTGAATCAAATATCAGTTTTATTCTTCCCGTTGAAAATAGGCTGTTTGTTGCAACGCAAAATAATGGCTTGTTTTATCGCAGTGAAAAAGGCGTTTGGCGTCAGTTAGATGTATCTAACGGCTTGCCTTACGGACCTATTTTAAGTTTGCATTTTGATCAAGTCCTGAATTATTTGTGGGTGAGCACGAGCAAAGGTGTGTATCGCTTGCCGCTTAAACAGTTTGAAGAAGGTATTCACTCGTTAGAAGTTGAACAGGTTATCTCGCCTTACAACAAACAGCTTGATGGCAAAACCAGTCAGTGTTGTTCGGGTAATGCGCTTGGTGCAATTGCCCGTGTTGGTTCGAGCTTATGGTATCCAAGTAAATCTGGTTTGGTTGAAATTCCAACCAATATTCGGCTGTTTAGTGAAAGTGATATTCGTCCGATTATTGAAACGGTCACGGCCGATAACGGTGGCGAGAAAAATACCTATTCAGTACCTGAGGTCGATACCCTTACATTGAAAACAGAGGAACGAAATTTAACACTGGGTTATACCGCAATTAATTTCCAAACTGCTTCTGAAATCGATTTTCGCTATCGCCTTGTAGGTCTTGATGGGGTTTGGCGTGAAGCAAATAATAGCCGTGAAGCAAACTATGCTAACTTACCGGCTGGGAAGTTTGTTTTTGAACTACAAGCAAAAAGACGCGGTCAAGAGTGGAGTAGTGCCGATACGATTTCACAAACCTTGATTATTCCAAAAGCCTTTGATGAAACAGTGGTGTTTCGTTTAATCGTTGTGATGTCGTTTATTCTTGCCCTGTATATTGTGTTTCTGTTCTATCGCAATCAAGAGCGCCGTAAGCAAGAAGAACTAGAACGTTTAGTTGAAACGCGTACTCAAGCGCTTATTTCAGCGAATGAGCAACTTAATAAAGCTAACGACAGGCTAAAACTGGTAAGTCACTCAGATGAGCTTACAGGCCTTCGCAGCCGTCGCTTCTTATTTGATCAACTACCGAAAGACATCGAGCATTTCCAAAGTAACCGCGAAAGCCTTGAAATTCAGGGTAAATGTATGGCACTGCTGATTTTGAACTTGGACAAGTTTAGCCGCGTGAACGATGTGTTTGGTTCGTTTGCTGGCGATAACTGTTTACAGCAAATTGCGTCCTTGCTGACAGAGCAGGTACAAGGTGCCGACTATGTGGTACGTTGGAGTGGCGACGAGTTTTTGATTTTACTAAGGGATATGCAAAAGAGCGCCGTACATCAGTTTGCGCGCAGTATTAGTCATCAGCTAGCTGGACAAAATTTTGTTATGCCTGATGGCCGTAAAACAAAACTAACAGGCTCGGTTGGTTGGGCATTTTACCCACTACCGTTACTTGGCGGGCAAATTATTAGCTGGGAAACATCCATTAAAATTGCCGATATTGCACTGCAAAAAGCAAAGGCGAAAAAGCCGGGAAGTGTCGCTTACTTTAGCTTTTCAGATAATATCGATGCGTTTGAATTTGAAGACAGTGAACGTGTTGCTCAGCAGTTAGAATCGTTATTAGATTCTGAGCAAGCTAAACTGCATATTTCTGAGATATAAAATAGTTAAGTGTGGGGATTTAGAATTCAGATTTCAGAAAGTTGCTGAAACCTGAATTCTTAAGAGATGCGCTATTTGGCTAAGTATGCTTCGATACTCTTTTGAATACCGTCAGCGTCAAGGCCAAGCTCTTGATGGATCTCTTGCTGCGTACCGTGTTTAATAAACACATCAGGTAAGCCTAAGTTAAGTACAGGAATGTTTAACTTTTCTGCCATTACAAACTCGTTCACAGCAGAGCCTGCGCCGCCCATAAGCGCGTTATCTTCAAGAGTAACTAAGGTGCTGTGAGAAGCTGCGAGCTGTTTAATTGCCGCTTCGTCAAGTGGCTTAACAAAACGCATATCAAGTAACGTTGCGTTAAGCGCTTCAGCCACTTGCTTTGCTTCATCAAGCAAGGTACCAAAGCTTAAAATTGCTGTGTCCTTACCTTCACGAATAACCTTAGCTTTACCAATCTCAAGTGCGCTCATCGCATCATTTGGCATAATGTCGCCTGCGCTGCCACGAGGGTAACGTACCGCACTTGGTCCTTGATGAAGATGGCCGGTGTAAAGCATTTGACGACATTCGTCTAAATCACTTGGTGCCATGATCACCATATTTGGAACACAGCGCATATAGCTTAAATCGTATGCACCTTGGTGAGTTTCACCGTCTGCACCCACCACGCCAGCGCGATCGATGGCAAACATTACTGGTAAATTTTGCAAAGCTACATCGTGGATAAGTTGATCGTAACCACGTTGTAAAAAGCTTGAGTAAATCGCCACAACTGGGGTAAGCCCTTCACAGGCTAAGCCTGCACCTAAGGTTACCGCGTGTTGTTCGGCAATTGCCGCATCATAATATTGGCTTGGGAACTCTTTTGAAAAGCGCACCATGCCTGAACCTTCACGCATCGCCGGCGTAATTGCCATAAGTTTCGGATCTTTTGCGGCCATATCGCATAACCAATCGCCGAATACTTTTGAGAAAGTAGGTGCGCTTGGTTTCGACTTTGGTAAGCTGGTTTCACTTGGGTCAAACTTTGGGACGCCGTGATAGCCAATTGGATCAGCTTCTGCTGGTTTATAGCCTTTACCTTTTTGTGTGCGTACGTGAAGTAATTGCGGGCCCTTTAAGTTACGCATATTACGTAAGGTATCAGTTAGCATGCCAACATCATGGCCATCAATTGGCCCAATGTAGTTAAAGCCTAACTCTTCAAAAAACGTACCTGGGATCACCATACCTTTAAGGTGTTCTTCCATACGACTTGCCAGCTCTTTTACCGGTGGCATGCCTGAGAGTAGTTTTTTACCGCCTTCACGAATGTTGGTATAAAAGCTACCTGACAGAATACGCGCAAAGTGGTTGTTGAGCGCACCTACGTTTTCTGAAATCGACATTTCGTTGTCGTTTAGAATAACCAGCATATCGGGGTTTAAGTCACCGGCGTGGTTCATTGCCTCAAATGCCATACCCGCAGTAATCGCACCATCACCAATAACGGCAACAACTTTACGGTCTTGGCCTTCTTTTTCAGACGCCAGCGCCATACCAAGTGCCGCAGAAATTGAGGTACTTGAATGGCCTACGCTAAAGGTATCGTATTCACTTTCTTCACGGAAAGGGAAAGGGTGCAAACCATCTTTTTGGCGAATGGTATGCATTTGCTCACGGCGACCTGTTAAAATTTTATGTGGATATGCCTGATGGCCAACATCCCAAATCAATCGGTCAAATGGTGTGTTATATACGTAATGCAACGCCACAGTCAGCTCAACGGTGCCAAGACCTGAGGCGAGGTGCCCACTACTTTGTGATACCGAGTTAAGTAAGTACTCTCTCAGTTCATCGCTTAGCTCAGCCAAGTTTTGCTGCGGGATTTCGCGCAGTTGCTCTGGCGTATTCGCTAAGCTTAATAATGGATACTTGCTACTATCAAATGTCATGATGTTTTAAATTCTATCCTAAAAATGAGTCGCCAACTTATTGTTATCGCTTATTTGGCGTACTAGGGATCAGTGATCTCTAGCAATTATATATTCTGCAATCGCTTTGAGTCGACCTGTATCGGCATCTATTTCAGACAAAGCGTTAATTGCTTGGTTCACAAGATTTCGCGCTTTATCTTTCGCGCCTTTAATGCCTAGTAAAGCAGGGTAGGTTGCTTTGTTGGCTTCGATGTCAGACCCTTGTGGTTTACCTAAGGTGTGTGTATCACCTTCAACATCAAGAATGTCGTCTTGAACTTGGAATGCAAGGCCAATTGTTTCAGCATAGCGTGCTAGTGCCGCAATTTCTAATTCGTTGGCATTACCGGCAAGAGCGCCCATCTTAATTGCCGATTTAAGCAGTGCACCGGTTTTTAATTTATGTACTTGCTCAAGTTGAGTTAGGGTAATTACCGAATCGGTTGCGGCAATATCAAGTGCTTGTCCGCCACACATACCCAATAATCCAGACGCATTTGCTAATGTGTTTACGATTTTTAGCTGGTTGTTAACAGTAGTGCCATTGAATTGTGATTCAGTAATGGTTTCAAATGCTAAACATTGTAGTGCATCACCTACTAAAATTGCAGTCGCTTCATCGTAGGCAATATGGCATGTTGGTCTGCCGCGGCGCAGTTCATCATCATCCATCGCTGGCAGGTCATCGTGTACTAACGAATAGCTATGAACGCACTCAATTGCGCATGCAATTCGGTCTAGATCGGCGTTGTCGGCGTTAAATAATTCACCTGTTAGGTAAACCAAAATCGGTCGTAAACGTTTGCCACCATTTAATAAACTGTAGCGACATGCGGCTACGAGCTTTTCATCCGTGTGATGTGACGCTGGAGTCAGCGCGCTCAAATTTTCTTCAATGCGCGGTATATACGCAGAGATTATAGAGTCGACAGAATTCAATGGAACGCCTATTGGTTAAAATCCACAAGTTGGGCATTATCATTTTGCCCCATCAAGATTTGCACTTTTTGTTGTGCTTGCTCAAGCTTTTGTGATGAAGCTGAGGCGAGGGCAATACCACGCTCAAATTGCTTTAACGCTGTTTCGAGAGGCAAATCACCATGTTCCATTTCAGTTACAATTGTTGAAAGTTCTGAAATGGCTTCTTCGAAGCTTAAATTTTCAGGCTTTTTGCTCGCCATAAGTTACCTGCCACGCAAAGTAAAAAAGAATTGGCTAATTTTATGGTTATTGCCGCGCTAATTCAATTTAACTTGCTAAATATCCTAACGAATGTGCTTTAACGCTTTGTTTTACTCCTATTTGAGCTAAATTAATTTGTTAAAGGTTGGGTTAAAGCGCATAAATTTGTGATAAATGCAGCTAAACTTTATTGCTAGCAGTATTAAGGTGATTCTGCCTGGGGCTTATCATGTCACTGTTTTTATTAAAAGCTAAGTTGATGTATGCAAAATAAATTACTAATACTTTGCTAGCGCTTGCCGATAAATAAAAGTAAATTATTATAATAGTTACGGTATCTTGTCTTCACGCAAGCATATTGAGCCTCAAATTTAAAACCCAAACTTGGTTTATAAGTATTACAACTGGGAGTCAAAGTGGATTTAGCAACGGTTATAGGCATTGTCGGTGCAATCGGTTTCATTGTGATGGCAATGGTCATGGGTGGTGATATTGGTATGTTTGTCGATGTGCCCTCAGTACTCATTGTATTTTGTGGTTCATTATTTGTTGTACTCTCTAACTACACTATGGGGCAATTTTTTGGCATAGGTAAAGTCGCTGGTAAGGCCTTTATGTTTAAAATTGAAGCGCCAGAAGAACTTATCGAAAAATCAGTAGAGCTGGCTGACGCTGCCCGTAAAGGCGGCTTTTTAGCACTAGAAGAAGCTGATATCCCTAACCCTTTTATGCGTAAAGGCATTGATATGCTAGTGGATGGCCATGACGCTGATGTAGTGCGTGCCACATTGCAAAAAGATATTAGTTTAACAACAACACGTCATGAAGCTGGTGCTGGATTATTTAAAGCACTGGGTGATGTTGCGCCTGCGATGGGCATGATTGGTACCTTGATTGGTCTGGTAGCCATGTTATCGAACATGGATGACCCCAAAGCTATTGGCCCTGCGATGGCGGTTGCTTTACTTACAACACTTTATGGTGCATTCCTTGCGAACGTAATCGCCATTCCAATTCAAGCTAAATTAGAAAACCGCAAAGATGAAGAGCAACTCAATCAGCGCTTAATTTTAGACGCTATTTTAGGTATTCAAGATGGCCAAAATCCAAAAGTGATCGAAGGTATTTTGAAAAACTATTTAGCAGAGTCTAAACGCCAAGTGGATACTGAGGGGTAGACAATGTCGGACGAAGCAGAAGAGTGTAAATGCCCGCCCCCCGGATTACCGGCGTGGATGGGCACCTTTGCTGATTTAATGTCGCTATTAATGTGCTTCTTTGTATTGTTATTAGCTTTCTCAGAAATGGATGTACTGAAGTTTAAGCAGATTGCAGGTTCGATGAAGTTTGCATTTGGTGTACAAAATAAGATTGAAGTTAAAGACATTCCAAAAGGTACTAGCGTTATTGCTATGGAGTTTCGTCCAGGTAAGCCCGACCCAACGCCGATAGAAACAATTCAGCAGCAAACCGTTGAGATGACGCAGCAAATGCTTGAATTTCAAGCCGGTGAAGAAGACAGTGCGGGCGGCAGACAAGAGCAACGCGGTAATCGCCGAGGTGGCGAATCGGCAAGTACCTCTAAACAAACCGCCAGTGAAGCGCAGCAAGAAAAAACCAACGAGCTACTTAAAAAAATCGCGCAGCAGCTGGAACAACAAATTATTGATGGCGCAATTGAATTAGAATCGCTTGGTCAGCAAATTGTGATCCGTATTCGGGAAAATGGCTCGTTTCCGTCGGGTAGTGCATTTTTACAGCCACAGTTTAAGCCAATTATTCAAGAAATAGCGGCATTACTAAATGATGTACCTGGCGAAATTACGGTATCGGGTCATACAGATGATTTTCAAGTGAGCAACGAGCTTTACACTAATAATTGGGATCTTTCTGCTAAGCGCGCTGTTGCGGTAGCAACGGAAATGCAAAAAGTACCGTCGTTTGACAAAGGTCGCATGGTGGTAATTGGCCGAGCAGATACCAGACCGTTAGAGCCGAATGTTGATGAAGAGTCGCGCCGCCGCAACCGTCGGGTTGAAATATCAATTATGCAGGGTAAGGCAAAAGAATCGACACCAATTGATTTACAGTAAATTAACGGTCTACGCTAATTAAGAACTGAGACGAATTATGGCAAATCAGAATATTAGTGTGTTTTTAGGCTCGCTGTTGTACTTATATACACTGTTTTTCTGTTGTTTACGGATTGATATTTTGAATCGTTAATATTAATGCTGCGAGCCTTTGGGTTCCGCTAACGTCGATTATTGCATTAGTGATCCCCACATTGGGTTTATGGCCGGCAACTGGATTATCGCAAATAGCGCTCGAAGTATGCGCATTAATAACGGCATTTGTTTACTTTAAAGCATATCAACGCCTTGAAAAACGCGCTTACTTTGGTGAAAAAGAGAGTATTTGGTCACTCGATAAATCTAAGCAACTAAACGTTGAGGGTACTGCAAGCATCTCAAAGTAAACAGTTACTTGCATAGAGACTGAACAAAGAGGTGTTTGCTTTATAGGCAAACACCTCTTTGTCATAACATGAAATAATTTTTCATGAAAAAGTACTTGTGTTTTTTAGTAATTTCAGTAATTTGAAAGGTGCCTTAAGGCAAAACAACTACAAGGAGATAATTATGAAAACAGTAGATAAATTTTCTTATATGCCAGGTACCGGTGGAAACGGTGGTGGTACTGATGATGAAAATAAAAAATAGCATTCGCTAATGCCTATTAAAGAGCTGCTTATTGTATTAGGCAGCTATCAAACCTTGCTTGTTGTTATTTCTTTTTTACTTCTTGTAGCTTTAAAGCAAAAACAAGGAGCGATTTTTGCTGGCACCACAGCATTCTTTTTTTTGTTCGCTAATTTTTACTTTCCGTATTTAATTGAATGGGACTCAGAAAACCTTTATCGCTACTTCATTTGGTTGCTCCATGATTTAACATGGATGGGGTGTATTGCTTATTTAGGTTTAAAAGATAAAGTCTCCTGGCGTCAATCAGTGCTTGGTCAGCTTTTTTGTATTCCAATTATCTGCTTAAATGCATTTCGTGCAATGGATATGGGCTTTAATAGCTTTAACTTCTCATTGGCACCCTATCAATTTATATACCCTGTGTTTGAAACAGCCATCGTTGCACTTTGTTGGATGCCGATTTTTGTTTATTTAAAAAACAAATTCTTTGTAAAATCGCAACCTGCATAATTCTTTATTAGCATTTACTTCATAATACGATATAGTTAACTGTAATTATATACAGTTGTTTGTTTTGATTTGAAACTTTATATCGCAGAAAAACCATCATTAGGGCGTGCTATTGCCGATGCACTGCCAAAACCTCATAAAAAAATGGATGGCCATATTATTGTGGGCAATGGTGATGTGGTATCCTGGTGCATTGGTCATTTGCTCGAACTTGCAGAACCCGATGAATACCATGAACGCTATAAAAAATGGAACTTAGGCGATTTACCCATAGCGCCCGACACATGGCAATTAAAAGCCAAAGCTAAAACTCGTAAACAACTCACCTTGCTTAAAAAACTCATAAAACAAGCCAGCCAACTTGTGCATGCAGGTGACCCTGATCGTGAAGGGCAATTGCTAGTCGATGAAGTAATTAGTGAGGCAAAAGTACCAAAAACAAAGTTAGACACTACAGAGCGCTTACTGATTAGCGATCTTAACTTAAACGCCGTTAAAAAAGCGCTTGCTAATTTAAAATCAAATCGCGATTTTATACCGCTGTCAGTGTCAGCGCTCGCGCGATCTCGTGCCGATTGGTTAATTGGCATGAATTTAACCCGTGCTTATACCATTAAAGGCAAGCAAGGTGGCTATACGGGAGTGCTCTCGGTTGGTCGGGTGCAAACACCTATTTTAGGGTTAGTGGTACGTCGCGATTTAGAAATCGAAAACTTTATCAGTCGCCCGTTTTTTGAAGTACTCGCTGAGAATATCACAGAACAAGGTGAGCAATTTCAAGCTAAATGGCTGCCAAGCGAGGCGTGCTTGCCATATCAAGATGAAGATGGCCGAGTGTTGCACAAGGGCCTCTGTGAAAATGTTATAAGCCGCATTACGGGCCAGCAAGGGCAGGTGTTATCTGTTGAGGAAAAAACCAAAAAGCAAGCACCGCCGCTACCTTATAATTTATCGGCACTACAGATCGATGCGGCAAAGCTATTTAAAATGCCCGCTAAAAAAGTGCTGGATATTTGCCAAAGCTTGTATGAAAAGCACAAGCTGATTACGTATCCACGTTCCGATAATCGTTATTTGCCAAATGAGCACTTTTTTGAAGCACCACAAGTGCTTAGTGCGATGGAAAATAACAAAGGACAAACTAGCGCGCTGATTGCGAACGCCGATACGTCACGCAAGCATAAATGTTGGAATGATAAAAAAGTAGAGGCGCACCACGCTATTATTCCCACCAGTAAAAAGCTAAAAAGTGCGAGTTTAGGCTTTGAAGAAGAAAAAATTTATGGCCTTATTTGCCGCCAATATTTAGCATTGTTTTACCCCGATTATATTTATCACGATACAAGCGTATTGGTTGAAATTGCTGGCGGTAAGTTTAAAGCGACGGCAAAGCGTGAAAGCCAACTAGGCTTCAAAGTACTGATGGGAAAAAGCGAATTAAAAGATGAAGTCACTCTGCCTGCGCTTTCAAAAGGACAACTATTTACCTGTCAACAAGGGCGCTTAGTTGAAAAGCAAACTGAGCCGCCACAACATTTTAATGATGCCTCTTTGTTAAGTGCCATGACGGGTATTGCACGTTACGTGGATGATGCTGAAATTAAAAAAATTCTGCGCGACAACGACGGGCTAGGCACTGAGGCCACACGCGCTGGCATTATTGAATTACTATTTAAACGCGGCTTTTTACAGCGCCAAGGTAAACACATATTAGCCACCGAAACCGGTAAAGCCCTCATTAATGTACTACCTGAAAAATTAACCAAACCCGATATGACCGCGCTTTGGGAGTCGCAATTAACGCAAATTGCCGAAAAGCATGGCAGTTACAGCAGCTTTATGACGCCATTACTCAATGAGCTACAAGGTCATATTGCGTTGGCTAGCAAAACACCCGTCACTGGATTTAGTAATTTACCCCCGCCCAAACAAAAGCCGTTTAAGCGCCGTTATAAACGCAAAGCAAAAACAACCAGTTAAGCAAAAAGCCACATCCCAATTTTGGGATGTGGCTTTTTAAAAGTCATCCCAAAATTGGGATGTGATATAAACCTCAAAATCGCGATTTTATCATAACATCTTGTTATTGTTTGCTTTTATTGTTTGGCACGCTCTTTGATATAGGTCTATTACCAATGCAAACAGATTAGGCATTTAAAATGGACATTATCAAAACTAAAAAAACACCGTTTTACAAAAAGAAAGCAGCAGTATTTTCTGTGGCAGCTGCGCTTTTCGCAGGCGCCGTTTATGGCTTTGCGCAAGTGGATTTTGCAAGCGCAACGGCTAAGCGTTCTAACTTACTAACAGCAGAAGTTAAAGCAGGCGAATTTACAATTAAAGTATCGGGCCATGGTGTGTTAGCACCGCGTGATGTGCGCTGGGTAGCCAGTAATGTTGAAGGTAAAGTCGAAAAAATTCTTATGAAGCCAGGGGCTGCAGTTAATCAAGGTGACTTAATTGTGGAGCTTGCTAACCCTGAATTAAAGCAAAAAGTGGAAGAGCTACAGTGGGAACGCACAGCGCTTGAAGCTGAGCTAGCTGCACTAAAAGTAAGCCAACAAACCAAATTACTGGATATGCAAGCAAGTTTGCTACAAACCAAAATGGCCTACGATAAAGCCAATATGCGTTTACAAGCAGAAGAGCAGTTAATTCAAAAAGGCAACGCAACGGTTTCTCGTCTTGATTACGAAAGCTCAAAACTGACTGTGTCACAGTTAAAAGAAACCCTTGCGATTGATAAGCGCCGTGAAATGCAGCTTGGCGAAAACTTAAAAGCAAACCTTACCGCGCAGCAAGCGCGTTTGGAAAAACTAAACAAAACCATTGAACGTGCCGAGTTTCAACTTGCATCACTGAAAGTAGTGGCGCCAGTTTCAGGTATTTTACAAGCAATGCCGCTTGAATTAGGTCAGCGAGTATCACTTGGTAGCAATGTTGCAAAATTTGCTAAGCAAGATGATTTAATTGCTGAATTAAAAATCCCAGAGCTTAAAGCATCCGCTATCGCGCTTGGCCAGAGTGTAGCGATTGATACCCGCTTTAACACCATTATGGGTAAAGTTAAACGAATCGATCCTGCAGTTGTTGAAGGTACGGTACAAGTGGATGTTGAGCTTGAAACACCATTACCGCAAGAAGCACGCCCCGATCTCTCTGTTGATGGCGACATCATAGTTGCTAAAAAAAGTAACACCTTATTTGTACGTCGCCCAGCATTTTCGCAAGCTGAGCGAACCTTAAGTGCTTTTAAACTGGTTGAAAATGGCCGTTACGCTGAAAAAGTAGCGGTGACCTACGGTAAAGCATCAAGCACTGAAATTGAAATTGTAACTGGATTAGCTGTGGGTGATCAGGTGGTCATCTCTGAGCAAAGCGAATTTTCACGTCATGCACGTGTTGCGCTGAACTAATCCAAAACCACATTAATAACGAATTTTGAAGGAATAATCACATGAATACACTAATTAAACTAACAAACCTTAAAAAAGTATTTGCTACCGATGAAGTTGAAACTCACGCGCTAAGCGAGATTAATTTAGATATTAAACAAGGCGAGTACGTATCAATTTCAGGCCCTTCAGGTTGTGGTAAATCAACCTTGCTATCAATTTTAGGATTATTGGATACGTGCTCGGGTGGCAGCTTTGAATTAAATGGCTATCAGGTCGCTGGACTTGATCACAAACAGCGCGCATATATTCGTAATAAAGAAATCGGTTTTGTATTTCAATCGTTTAACCTGATTAGTGATTTAACGGTAGAAGAAAACGTTACTTTGCCACTGACTTACCGTACAGACTTAACTAAAGCCGAGCGCAAGCAAATGGCAATGGCAGCGCTTGAAAAAGTTGATATGAGCCACAGAGCAAAGCATTACCCAGCGCAACTTTCAGGTGGTCAGCAGCAACGTGTTGCTGTAGCACGTGCCATTGTTGGCAACCCTTCAATTATTCTAGCGGATGAACCAACCGGTAACCTTGACTCTAAAAATGCTGAGTTAGTGATGGCGTTACTGGACAAGTTACATGCAGAGGGCACCACTATTTGTATGGTTACTCACGACCCCCGTGGCGCAAAACGTGCTGAGCGCATTGTTGAAGTATTTGATGGCCGTATTGTTGGCGATACGCAAGCGCAAGTTGCAGTAGCATAAGGAGAAATGCCATGTTAGACGATATTTTATATGCTGTGCGTGGAATGCTTAAAAATCCACGTTTTGCAGCGCTAACCACCTTTGTTATGACGATTGGTTTAAGCTTATGCATTTATATGTTCAGTTTTATTTTCAATACGTTAAGCGGCACTATCCCACTTGAAGATGGCGAACGTTTACGCAAAATTACGACGGTAGTAAATGGTGTGGCGTATGATGGTACGTCGGTGCGTTACCAAGAGTACCTTGATATTGTAAATCAACAAACCAGCTTTGAGTTTTTAGATGCTTACGATACTTACACCGTAACTGTTTCAACAAGTGATCGTGCTGTTCGTTATTCATCACACTTTGTGAGTGAAGAATTCTTTAAAGTGTCGGAAGCAAAACCAGCGCTTGGTCGTTTACTAACAAAAGCAGATTCTACCAGCAATGAGCGTGTAGTCGTGCTAGGTGATTTTGTATGGCGTGAAATGTTTGCGTCTGACCCAACAATTGTTGGTCAAAAAATACGTATTGATGGCAAAAACCATACAGTAGTAGGGGTAACAGAGCCTGGTTACCGCTTTCCTGACTTTGCACAAATGTATATGCCGTTTAAAGTCGAAAGCCAAGGTATTGCGCGAGAAGATTCTAATTACATAGCAGTTTACGGCTTGTTAAAAGAAGGAGTATCTGAACAGCAAGCAAATCGCGAAATGGAAACTATTTTTGCGGAATTTGCTCGCCAGTATCCAGAGCTAAACTCAACAAAAATTGGTTTTGTTTGGACCTTTCAAATGGAAAAAATTGGTAAAGGCGGTGATGCGCTGGTACTTGCTATGGCGTTAGCGGTGCTATTTATTTTAATCTTAGCGTGTGTAAACGTTGGTAACTTGTTGTTATCTCGTGCTATTGAGCGTAATAAAGAAAGTGCAATTCGCACAGCGCTGGGTGCACCACGCTCAGTACTTATTCGCCAATTAATGTGTGAGAGCTTAATTATTAGTGTGCTGTCTGGCTGTTTAGCAGTATTAATTGCAGGCTACGGGTTAGATTTAACGTTTGACTACTTTTTAAATTCGCTGCCAATTGAACCACCGTTTTGGTGGCAAGCAGGGCTTACGCAAGCAAGCTTAATTATTACTGTGGTAACGGTATTAAGCACCATACTAATTACAGGTGGCTTACCTGCATGGCGCGCAACTAAAACTGATATCAACGCAGTGCTGCGTGATGGTACACGTGGCGCGCAAAGCAAAACGGCAGGTCTACTTAGCAAGGTAATTGTTGGTTTAGAAGTAACTTTATCGTGTGCGCTAATTATGCTTTCAGCAGCGATGCTTAATTTAGTAAGCAAGATGAATGATGCTGATTATGGTGTTGCAATTGATAACCGCGTTGCAGCACGTATTGCACTGCCAAGTGAACGCTACGGAAAAGAAAACATTGAAAGAGCAAAACAGTACTATCGTTCACTTGAAGAAGAGCTAACTGCAAACCCAGCAATTGAAAGTGTTACTTTTAGTCAGTCGTTACCGCACACATGGGGCATTTTCCAAAATATTTCGGTTGAGGGTGTCGATTACGGCAAAAACCCAAGTTACCCAGGTTCTAACGTGAACATTGTTATGAATAACTACTTTTCAGCAATGGAGATGACATTGTTGGAAGGGCGCTTATTCAATAACACAGATTCAGCAGGAACCAGCCTAAATGCAGTTGTTACTAAAAACTTTGCTGAAAAACACTTAGCGGGTGAAAACCCAATTGGCAAGCGTATTAAATTAATGGAAATGGATAATGCGGTAGTGACTATTGTTGGCGTTACTAACAATGTCATATTCGGCCAACCATTTGATCATAATAGTGATAAAGCATCGATGTTTTTGGCTTACGAGCAATTCCCTCGCTTACATATGAAAGCGGTAATTAAAAATGCGCCTACAGCAACTGCAATGCATAACCCTGTAAGCTTATTAACTAAAGCTGCGGTTGAGTTAGATGCCGATGTTGCACCTTACAGCATCACTGACATTCAAGCGGGTATTGACAGCCGTTTATCGGGTATGAACTTTATTGCTAATATTTTTATCTTGTTTGCTATTTCATCAATGGTCATTGCATTTAGTGGTATTTACGGTGTTATGGCTAACTCTATTGTGCAAAAAACACAAGAAATCGGTGTTCGTCGAGCGCTTGGTGCAGATAACAGCAATGTGTATAACCACTACCTAATGCAAGCGACAAAACAGCTAGTGGCTGGCTTAATTTTAGGTATTCCAGCCGGTGTGCTGTTAGTTAAAATGCTAGAGCAAGGCAGTATGGCCGAAGGCTCACTGCTTGTTTATATTGGTGTGCCGGTATTAATCAGCTTGGTAATTGTTCTTGCGGTTGTGCTACCTGTTCGAAAGGCACTAAATATGGAACCATCAAGTGCACTTAGGCACGAATAGATAAAACTTTAAAAGCCAGTGCTAGCGCTGGCTTTTATTTATTGATTTAACGAAAGTTAACTTTTACCCTAAAACCACTATCCCGCTTATGTCTAAGGTCTGTTGACCTTTTAAGTTCGTTTTTGCAGTAGTTTGATTGGGTTTTATACAAGGCAGAGGCTGCGTGGCATAGTTATTCTATGTGAGTCAGCCGATAACACAGTAGAAAAGACAATCAAGCGCTGCCGAATGGTTCTTTTGAGCGCACTTTTATCATTGTTGCTCGATATTCGCTTAGATTACTAGGCCACACATCGAGCGCCGCGATAAAAGCACGCTCAAAGAGAACAAAAATAGAACAGCAAAGTTCAACAGACCCTAGTAGCCATCGTGTGCTTATAAGCAAATAAGAATTAACGCAGTAAAGGATAAATTGTGTCTCATATTTTAATTGCTGATGACGATCCAAGTATTGTTGCCGCACTTCGCCTATTTTTAAAAAGCGAAGGGTTTAAAGTCACTACAGCAAGTTCACCAGCAGAAGCTGTTTTCTTTGTTAAACAAAACGACATTGATCTCGCTTTAATCGATTTAAATTATCACGCTGATACTACCTCTGGTCAGGAAGGTATTAATCTTACCGAACAGCTCGCAGCTCTTGATGAAAGCTTAGCAATCGTGTGTATGACTGGATGGGCAAGTGTTGAAATTGCCGTTGAGGTAATGAAAGCAGGCGCGGGCGATTTTGTTGAAAAGCCATGGGAAAACGAACGCTTATTAACAGTCATCACCAATCAGCTTAAATTGCGCGAGCAGAAGCTGCAAAACCAAGTGCTTAACCAAGAAAACCAAAACTTAAAGAGCGAACTAGCACAAAGTGATGGGGAGTTGATCGTTGAATCTGCACCGATGAAAGCCCTGCTTTCACAACTAGCGCAAATTGCCAAAGCCGATATCAATGTACTGATCACTGGTCCAAATGGCACCGGTAAAAGCTTACTCGCGCAGCATATTCATAATTTGAGTAGCCGAAATAATGAACGTTTTGTTTCGGTAAATATGGGCGCAATCAGCGAAAGCTTGTTTGAGTCTGAATTATTTGGCCATGTAAAAGGCGCCTTTACCGATGCCAAGGAGAATCGTATTGGCCGCGTTGAACTTGCCGAAAAAGGCACCTTGTTTATGGATGAAATTGGTAATATTCCACTGCCACAACAAGCAAAGTTGCTACGCTTATTAGAAGAGCATCAATTTGAAAAAGTTGGTTCAAGTAAAACCCAAACAGCCAATATTCGTTTAATTTCAGCGACTAATGCCAATTTAGACGCGATGGTCGAAGATGCTACGTTTCGCCAAGATTTGCTTTACCGGTTAAACACCTTTGTGGTGCGTTTACCAAGTTTAGCTGAGCGTAAAGACGACATATTGCCAATGGCAAATAATTTTATTGCTAAAGCGGCCAAACGTTTTAATAAACCAGCGCCGAGTTTATCGCCTGCGGCATGTGATGCACTAATGACATATGATTGGCCGGGCAATGTGCGTGAGCTATCTCACACCTTAGAGCGCGCGACGTTACTTGCAGTAATCGAAATCAGCCCAGAGCATTTAATGCTAACGCCAAGTGCAGCTCAAACCTCAGAGACTCTTGAGCAAACAACCACTAAGTACCAAGGCACCATGGATGACATTGAAAAAGCGGTGATTGAACAGCGTTTAATGGAATACCAAGGCAACGCATTGGATACGGCAAAATCACTTGGCTTAAGTCGCAGTGCGTTTTATCGTCGACTCGATAAGTTTGGTATCTAATCGTGAAAAACTTTTTCAATCAGTTACAACGTTCGGTGTTGTGGGCAGCGCTGCCGGGCAATTTTATTGCGCTGGTGATGATTTGGCAGGCGGACTTCAGCATCTATTTGCAAGCACTGGTGAGTGTGTTACTGATTTTAGTGGTGTTGGTAAATCTTTATTACTTGTTTGATAAATTAAACGAGCAGTTTTTGTCGTTAGCAAATTTAGTTGAAGCGTTAAATGCAGGTGATTACACCTTGCGTGCTAAGGGCGCTGCTGAGTCATCGGCGCTTGGCGATTTAGTTCAGCAGATTAATCGACTTGCAGATAACTTATCAACCACACGCTTTGAATATAAAGAAAGCCAATTGTTATTAGCGAAGCTGATTAAACAAATAGGCGTAATTATTTTCGCTTGTGATGAAAATCAAAAGATCACCTTGGCAAACCCTGCGGCAGAGCGCTTTTTTGAAAAATCTGAATCTAAGTTGATTAACCATACGCTTGCGGATTTAAATTTGGTTGATCTTATTGATGCGCCAAATAATCAGTTAGTGATGGTTGCGAATAAACAAGCATCATCTCGCTTGCATTTGTATCGAGATAATTTTAGAGAAGCAGGTAAGCAGCATAGCTTGTTTATTTTATCGGATTTAGAAACAGTACTGAGCCATCAAGAGCAAAAAGCATGGAAAGATTTAGTGCGTGTGTTAAGTCATGAAATTAATAATTCGCTGTCACCCATCATTAGCTTAACCGACACGATAAATAAAATATCATCGAGCTTGCCGATTGACGGTGAAGACAAAGAAGATATTCAAGGTGGCTTAACCATTATTGGCGAACGTGCAACTCGCTTAAAATCCTTTATTCAGGGTTATCGTCAACTTGCGACCTTACCTGAGCCACAGAAAAATCAGCATGATTTAGTTAACATCATTTCAAGTAGCACAGAGTTACTTGGTTACCCTTGTGATTTACAGTTAGCTGACAACTGTATTGTTGACGTGGATGCGGCTCAATTAGAACAGTGTTTAATTAATTTATTAAAAAATGCCCATGAAGCAGCGCCAGATCACACGATAGATATTTCACTTAAACAAGATGAGCAACAAGTAGTGATTGAAATCAGAGATTTAGGCGCAGGCATTAGTAATCCTGATAACCTTTTTGTGCCTTTATATACCACCAAAAAACAAGGCACAGGCACGGGCCTTGCGCTTTGTCGCCAAATTGTATCAGCGCATAACGGAGTGATTTCACTTAGCAACCACCCTGAACGTGGTTGCGTAGCAAAAGTGGTGCTGCCTGTTAATTAAAACGAGCGATTGAATAAGGGGTTAAATCAATTAATGGTTTAACTCCTTGCACATCACAAGCGATAAGCTCGGCACAAATTGCCGCTAGGGTTAGACCTAGGTGCTGGTGGCCAAAGTTAAAAAATACATTGTTGTGTCTAGGTGCACGACCTATCACAGGAAGTGAGTCTGGTAGCGTCGGGCGAAAGCCCATCCACTTTTTATCTTGCTCGGGGTGGTCGTCTACCATATTTGGCCAAATAGATTCGCCAAGCTGCTTTAACATATCCGCACGGCGATAAGTTGGTGCTTTGCTTAGGCCTGCAAATTCCACTGTACCTGCCAGGCGAAGCCCTTCTTGCATTGGGGTTAAAATGAACTTTTTCTCAAATGAAACAACCGGCATAGTTGGCATGTTCTCACTACTTACCATGTAATGATAACCGCGCTCTGTATCAAGTGGCACGTTATAACCAAGTTGTTTACACAGTGATTTACTGTGAGCACCGGTACACATTACGAGTGCATCAAACACGAGGTCATCGTGGTTAGTATTTATTGTTACAGCTGAATCGGTAGTAAATAGCGATGTGACTTCAACTTGTTTAAAGCTAACGCCTAACGATTTTGCATGCTCAAATAGCGCGAGATTTAATTGATATGGGCTACAAGTGTGCCCTACATCAGTGAAATATAAAGCATGCGTTATATTTTGATGCAAGCCCGGTTGTAATTCATCAAGCTCATTGCGTTCAAGTAGGGTGACATTAACACCTTCATTTTTATAGTGTTCTAGTGTTGTGAGTGCATTTTTTCGCGAGTCTGACTCAAAGGTGAGTAAGCTGCCATTTAAATGGCATAGTCCTTCGCTATTACTTGCTTGGGTAAGCCGCTGCCATGCGTTTATTGCCGCGCAGTTTAGTTTTTTTAACGCTTCTTTGTTTTGCTTGAAAATACGCGGACGCATATTTGCTAAAAACCGCATAAACCACGGTAATGCTTTAAATAAATAACTCGGGCTAATACGCAGTGCGCCTTTTGGGTCGAGCAGCATTTTTGGCAGTTGCGGCAATAAAGAGGCTTGTGCCAGTGGGAATACTTGCTCAGTCGCAAAGTGCCCCGCATTACCTTTTGAACAGCCTTCGCTAATACCTTGTTTATCGAGTAATGTGACTTGATAACCACATTGTTGCAGCTGAATTGCGGTTGCAATACCAATTACGCCTGCGCCAATTACAGCGACATTTTGATTAACCGAGTGAGAGGTGTTTTCCATTAGATAAAAATAGTTCTTTACATTGTATACAATATACATTAACTTAATCGGTATACAATGTACAGTATCACTTTTCGAAGTAAAAACAAATGAAACTAAATTGGCAATATGTGCAGCCGTTTTTCACAACACAATGCAAAAACGCAACGATACATCCAGATATGGTTTTAGCGTACGACGTATAACAATTAGGCTTTCCCCTTAGCCAAGGTGTGCATCAAGGTGCACGCCTATTTCGCATTATAAGAAGTAACAATAGATAGGAGAGCAGCAAGTGAAGAAAGGGACCTATTTTTGTATTGATGCCCATACCTGTGGCAATCCAGTGCGACTGGTAACCTCGGGACACCCTGTGCTTGATGGCAATACCATGGGTGAAAAGCGTATGCACTTTATGCGCGAATTCGACTGGATCCGCCAGTCTTTGATGTTTGAGCCTCGTGGTCACGACATGATGTCGGGCGCGTTTTTGTATCCCCCATGTTCAGATAATGCCGATGCGTCCATTTTGTTTATTGAAACTTCTGGCTGCTTACCTATGTGCGGACATGGCACGATCGGTACGATTACAGCGGGCTTGGAAGCGGGTCTTATTCAACCCAAAGAGCAGGGTAAATTGACGATTGATGTGCCAGCAGGGCAGATCAATGTTGAATATCAGATGACTAACAACAAAGTTGATTGGGTCAAAATTTATAATGTTGCGGCTTACTTAGCACATCGTGATATTGAAATTGACGTGCCAGAACTTGGCAAAATCAAACTCGATATCGCCTATGGCGGTAACTTTTACGCCATTGTTGAGCCGCAAGAAAATTTCCCTGGTATTGATAAATGGTCACCTGGGGATATTTTGAAATTCAGTCCATTGGTACGCGAAATCGCAGGGCGTGCAGTGGAATGTATTCACCCAGAAGATAGTAAAGTAACAGGGCTATCGCATGTGTTATGGACCGGCGCACCAAAAACTGAAGGGTCTACCGTCGCAAACGCGGTATTTTATGGTGATAAGGCGATTGACCGCAGCCCGTGTGGTACAGGTACATCGGCACGTATGGCGCAACTGCATGCCAAAGGCTTGTTAAAACCAGGCGAAAAGTTCGTACATGAAAGCATTATTGGCAGTCAGTTTGTTGGCACCATTGAGTCAGTAACCGAAGTTGGCGGCATTACTGCCATAAAACCATCGATTCAAGGATGGGCAAAAATTACCGGATACAACCAAATACTAGTGGATGATGATGATCCCTATGTTAATGGTTTTCAACTTGTTTAAAGGGGAAAGTAAATGTTTACAGGATTAAGTTTTATTAATAACGAATGGACTTCACAAGGTGAAGGTTCATTTAACGCAATTAACGCATTTGACCATACACCGCTTGAGCCTGCATTTAAAAACTGTAGCCTCGATCAGCTAGCACAAGCATGTGATGTGGCAGATGCTGCATTTAAGATTTATCGTAAAACCACTAAAGCTCAGCGTGCTGCGTTTTTAAATGCGATTGCAGATGAACTAGCAAGCAAAGAAGATGAACTTGTTGCACGTACTCCTCTTGAAACCGGTTTACCTGAAATGCGTATTAAAGGTGAGCTAGGTCGTACTGTTGGTCAGCTACGTTTATTTGCAGCAAATTTAGAAAAAGACGTTGAGTTTATCGCTGAAGATGCAGCATTACCTGAGCGTCAGCCTTTACCGCGTCCAACATTAAAAATGGCAAAAATTGCGATTGGTCCGGTTGCGGTATTTGGTGCAAGTAACTTTCCACTTGCGTTCAGCGCAGCCGGTGGTGATACAGCCTCGGCATTAGCGGCAGGGTGTCCTGTGGTTTATAAATCTCACTCAGCACACCCGGGTACCAGCGAAATTGTGGTTAGCGCGATTGAGGCAGCAATTACTAAATGCGATATGCCAAAAGGTGTTTATCAGTTATTACACTCAAAAAGTTATGATGTAAGCCACGAGCTGGTTAAAAATCCAAAAATCCAGGCGGTTGGTTTTACAGGCTCGTTTGGTGTAGGTATGGCACTGCAAGACAGCATTAAACAACGCAAGCAGCAGATTCCATTTTATGGCGAACTTGGCTCAACAAATCCGCAAGTACTGCTTCCAGGTTTTGTTAAAGGTCAAGAAGATAAACTGGCATCAACATTTATCGCGTCGCTAAATATGGGGGCAGGTCAATTCTGTACCAACCCTGGCTTGTGGCTTATTGCTGAAGAAGAAGCTGAAAGCTTCAAACAAGCTGTAGCAAAAGAAGTGGAAGTGTCTGCACCGCAAGCTATGTTAACGCCTGCTATTTTAAAAGCGTATCAATCAGGATGTGATAACTTCGCATGTAATGCAACGCTTGTAGCAAGTGGTCAATCTGAAGAGCTTCGTTGTAGCACGCAAGTATTTGCCACTACAGCAACTGAGTTCAGAAACAACAAAGCCTTGCATGAAGAAGTATTTGGCCCAGCAGCGTTAATGGTAACGTATTCATCGAATGATGAATTAGTAGCATTGATTGAAGAGCTCGAAGGTCAATTAACAGCAACAATTCATGGTAGCGAAGCATTAGTACAGCAACATGCTGATATTACCGAGTCGCTAAGTTATGTTGTTGGCCGTTTAATATACAACCAAATGCCAACGGGAGTGGAAGTGTGTGATGCAATGATGCACGGCGGTCCATTCCCAAGTTCAACCGATGTGAGAAGCACATCTGTCGGCAGTCAAGCAATAGAACGATTCTTGCGTCCTCTATGTATACAAAATGCCTTTTAGAGTTCGCATGAAATAATTGTGTGTTCCCGTTCTAAGGTAAAAGGCCAGCTTTGCTGGCCTTTTTTTATAATTTGTATAAACTATTGCCAAGTTTATACAAAATACAAAGAGATAAAATGGGGCTAGCATATAAAACACGTACTGAATTTGTAGTGGATGCAATTCGTGAAAAAATCTTAAAAGGCGAAGTCAAATCCGGTCAACCGTTACGCCAAGCAGCGCTTGCGGAAGAGTTGGATGTAAGCCGTATTCCTGTACGTGAAGCCCTATTACAACTTGAAGCTGAAGGCTTAGTTAAGTTCCAAGCACATAAAGGCGCGGTAGTAACTGAACTTGATGCCGCACATGTTGATGAGCTTTTTGAATTAAGAGCAATGTTAGAAGCAGATCTCCTTGCCCGCTCAATTCCAAATATGAATGCAACAGACTTTGATCATGCTGAAGAATTATTATCTAAGTTAGATGAAGCGCTTACCCATGAAGACAGTGCCAACTTATGGGCAGATTTGAATACCAGTTTTCATACCTATTTGTATCAAGCCGCTGATCGCCCACAGACGCTAGAAGTGGTAAATATTTTAAATAAAAACTCTGACCGCTATATTCGTATGCACTTACTACTTGCTGGTGGTATTAAAAAAGCAGGTGGTGAGCATAAGCAGTTAATTGATTATTGTCGTGCTGGTGACACGAGCAATGCCTGTCAGCTACTTAAGCAGCACATTCTTGGTGCAAAAGAAGAAATTAAAGCACTGTTAATTGAAGAGTAAGTGCTAAATGAATATAAAAAACCAGCCTGATGTGGCTGGTTTTTTGTTTTTAATGCTTAGCTAAAAAAGCCCAGAGCAATTACTTTTTAATTAACGGTAATTGTTTTTCACTCCAAGCGAGGTAGTCACCTTCTAAATGCTTTAATTTAAAGCCTTTCTTTGATAACGCTTCTTCAAATAAGCCTGCGCGACGACCTGAGCGACAATACACAACTAGTGTTTGATCTTTCAGTTCTTCTAATACCGACATGTTTTCTTCTATTTGATTATGCGGAATATTAAGTGCGCCTTTTACATGGCCATCGTTAAACTCTTCTTTTGAGCGCACATCTATTATAGTGTAAGCATTAGCCGACATTTGGTTTTCAAGAAGTTGCTGCTGCGTAATAACTGGCGTATTAGCAAAACAAGTAACACTAAATAGTAGTGATGCAACAAATGCGATGTATTTCATAGTAGGTTCCTTTAGTTTTTATTAAATAGATCAACAGCGGCTTGGCTCATAGCCGTTACGCCTGTTTTGATTGTCAGTGGGTAATCTGGCGCAAACTTACTTGAATGAAGCGAGGGTAGCTTAGTGCCATTTTTAATTGCGCTTTCATACTCTGATGGGTTTACACCACCAAGCCAAAAAATGGTGATAGGCACATTTTCATCGGTGCGACCAAACAGGCCGAAATCTTCACCGGCCATTACTGGTTCCGCTTTTAATGTATTGTCTTCACCAATTGCTTTTTTAATACTGGCGGTAATACGTGTCGCAAGCTCTGGGTTATTATAAGTAGAAGGAATACTTTCCGACTCGTGTACTATTACTTCAGGGTGTTCGTTTTCTGAAAGACCAGCGCTTAGTGCAATCCCTTTAGTAATACGTTTAATTGCCGCAATTTGTTGATTGCGCACGTCGGGGTTATACGAACGTAAAGTAAGCTGTAGTTTCACTTGGTTCGAGATAATATTGTGTTTTGAGCCACCATGGATCGAACCCACAGTAATCACGCTAGGTTCTAACGGTGAGATTTCTCGGCTAGCAATGGTTTGTAATGCCAGTACAGTACGTGAGGCAAGTACCACGGGGTCAATTGTCGTATGTGGATAAGCCCCATGGCCACCGCGACCTTTTATAATTACATCGACAGAGTCAACATTTGCTAGCGCATAACCTGGAGCAATAGCGACTTTACCTGCAGGTGCTGATGCACTTACGTGTAGGCCAACAACATAGTCCGGTTTAGCAAATTTAGTATACAAACCTTCTTTTAACATGGCTTTTGCGCCGCCACCTACTTCTTCAGCAGGTTGCGCAACCATCATCAAGGTACCTTGCCAATCACCTTTGTGTTCTACTAGCTGTTGAGCTGTACCAATAAAACTCGTCATATGAATATCATGACCACAACCATGCATCACACCAACTTTATTCCCGCTTTTATCAATAACAGTTACTTTTGAAGCGTAATCTTTATTTGTTTCTTCAATAATAGGTAAGCCATCAGTATCTGCTCGCAGCATAACAGTTGGTCCGTTACCATTTTTGAAAATACCAACGACGCCATAACCACCAACATTTTCAGTAACGCTAAAACCCAATTGCATTAACTCTTTAGCAAGTTGCTGAGAAGTCGCTTTTTCTTGATACGACAGTTCAGGGTTTTGATGGAGGTGTTTATACAATTCGTTTAAGGCGTTTTGTTGGTGTGTGTTTGGGGTAAATTGACTGGCAGCAAGTGCGCTATTACTTATAAGCAGTGCCGATAGGAATGCATATTTCATTTGTTATTCTCTTTCTAAGCATTGTTTTTTAGTTATATTGCCTCCATATTGAAACTAATTGAAGTTAATAATTAATTTTATATGTCGAATATTATTGAATTAACAGCTGAAAGCTTTCAGCAAGTTATCTCAGAAACAGCTCCTGAAACACTTATTGCTCTGTATTTTCATACTCAGCAAGCGCCTGAATGCGCAACTATGACACCATTGCTTGAAGCAAAAGCAGCACAATACGCTGAGCACTTACTGTTAGCCAAGTTAAATTGCGATGTTGAGCAAGCGCTAGCATCTCAACTTGCACAACAAATTGGCCTGCAGGGTATTCCAGCCATTTTACTTTTAAAAGGCGGCGCACCTGTAGATATGTTGCCAGGACCGCAAACGCAAGAGATGTTAGATGCTGCATTTGAAAAGCACTTACCTAATGCTGAAGATTTACTTGTTACTCAAGCACAACAATTACTGAGCCAAGGTAATTACTCTGAAGCCTATACAAAAGCAAAACAAGCCTATGACATAAATGCTCAAAACAGTAAGGTTAAGCTTATACTTGCAGATATTTGCTTAAACATACAAAAAGTAGATGATGCTGATGCGCTGTTGTCGACTATTCCAATGGTTGATCAAGATGCCTACTTTAATAACTTAAAGGCTAAAGTTGAGTTAGCGCAAGAAGCTAAGGACTCGCCAGAGATAAAACAGTTAGAAGCTGAAATTGTAAAAGACGAAACTAACTTTGACGCAAAAGTGAAACTAGCAGTGCAATACGATCAGGTTGGTCGCAAAGAAGAAGCGCTAGAAACTTTATTTAGTGTACTGCAAAAGGATTTAGCGTTTGGCGATGCACGTAAGATGTTTTTAGATGTGATTGCGACATTGCCTGATGGTGATGAGTTAGCAGGGAAATATCGTCGCAAGCTATACAGTATTCTTTACTAATACACACTATATAAAGGAGAAGGAGCCAAAAGGCTCCTTTTTTATTTCATATTGTTTTAAAAATCTGACATATAAATTTGCAATCCTGAAAGATTGATCGATACTTAAATTCCTCTTTTTGAGTTCAAATGCTCAAAATCGTACGTTTAACGTTCGGTTTTGTAGCCTTAATGTTAAATTTAGAATTAAATCGCTATTTTTTACAAAAATCTCAAAAAAGGGGTTGCGCTCAAATCAAATCTCTCTATAATGCGCCTCCACCAACACGGGGAACGACGCAGCATAGCAGCGAATCACGAGTTGGTTGAGTCAAGTAAAACTGAGTTTTGAAACTTTCTTAAAATAAAAAGAAAATAATCAAAATTAAGTGTTGACAAAAAAATAGGAAAGCGTAACATACGCAGCCCTAACAGCGACAAAGCGTCGCGGCAAACGCAAGGTTGTTTGCACTGTTCTTTAAAAATTTAAGCAATCATCTGTGTGGGCACTCGTACAGATTAAGTTCTAACATACGCTTTTAAAGCGTAACAAAATTTAGACTTAATTAAACTGAGTGACCAACGGAAATAAACATAGTTTATTTCAGCACAGTCAATTCGTTCTTCTCTTTATTTATAGAGAGTG